>JAJYTR010000011.1 GCA_021792975.1 Pseudomonadota bacterium
CGACGCACACGCGGCGCCTGCCTTGCGGGGATTCCGGCGCCGCGGTGACGCGCGCCGGCCGCAGCCGGTGCACGCGCGGTGCGGCGGCCAGCGCCTGTTCCAGCGCGGCGCCCAGCGCGCGCGCCGGCACGGTCCAGCCCAGCGCGTCGAAGCCGGCGTCGGCGGCGCGCAGGTGCACGCTGCCGAATGTGCCGGCCCGGCTGACCACGATTTCCCGGATCGGCTGCGCGGCATCGGCCAGATGCGGCCACACGCCCAGCGCACGCAGCCCGTTCACCGTGGCGCGTGCCAGCGCCAGATTGCGTTCCTCGTGCGGCGGCGCCTGCGTGCGCGGCGGCGCGGCTTCCACCAGCGTGCAGCCGATGCCGGCGGCATCGAGTGCCAGCGCCAGGCTGCTGCCGACCAGTCCGCCGCCGGCGATCAGCACCGGCACCGTTTCGTGCTGCGATGTGCCCATGCATGCATGATACGCGGCGTCCACGGGCGGCGAGGTGCGGGTCGGCATGGAACTGGTGCTGGTACGTTGCGGTGCGGCCGACGCCGCACCCGGCATCCTCGCCGGCCAGGCGCCGCTGCCGCTGGCCGACCGCGGCTTCGCCGCGCTGGAGCGGCTGGCCGCAAGCTGGATCGGCCCCTCGCCGCGCCTGCTGTACTGCTCCGACCTGCGCCGCGCACGCCAGGGTGCGCAGGTGCTGGCCGCGCGGTTCGCGCTGGATGCGCTGCCCGATCCGCGCCTGCGCGCGCTGGACCTGGGCCGCTGGAACGGCGCCAACTTCGGCGCGGTCGGCGCGCAGCAACCGCAGGCCTGGCGCGACTGGAACGCCGACTGGGTGGGTCACGCGCCCCCCGGCGGCGAGCGCTGGCTGGAACTGGCCGCGCGCGTGCGCGCCTGGCTGGCCGGCCTGGCCGACCGCGACCTGCCCGCGATGGGCGAGCAGCGCGTGCTGGCGCTGACCCACGAGAGCACGCTGCGCGCGCTGCTGTCCGAAGTGCTGGAGCTGTCGCCGCAGGCGGCGCAGCGGCTGCGCTTCGAGCCGGCCTGCGCCAGCGCGCTGCGGCTGGAGGCTGCGCGCTTTGAAGTATCCTATTTGAATAGCCCGCAGTTTCTGCCGCCCTGACCATTCCGGATCCGCCATGCCCGAAGCGGTTGCCCGTCTGTTCCATCCGCGCGCGTTGACCCTCGGCGCCCTGATCGCGCTGGCCGTCGCCACGCGGCTGGTGATCTTCTTCTTCCCCGGGGTGATCCCCTACAACTTCACGCCGGTGGAGGCGCTGGGCCTGTTCGGCGGCGCCTGGTTCGCCGACCGCCGCAGCGCCTTCATCGTGCCGCTGGCGGCGATGGCCCTCGCCGACCTGGTCATCGGCCTGTACCCGCTGCTGCCGCTGGTGTACGCCTGCATCGCCGGCAGCGTGCTGCTGGGCTTCCGGCTGCGCGCGCGGCGCGGCGCACGGCGCGTCGGCCTGGCGGCGATCGCCAGCAGCACCGGTTTCTACGTGGTCACCAACTTCGGCGTGTGGGCGACTTCGGGGATGTACCCGCACACCCTGGCAGGGCTCGCCGCCTGCTACGTGGCGGGGCTGCCGTTCTATCCGGCCACGCTGGCCGGGACGCTGCTGTGGAGCGGCGCGCTGTTCGGCGGCTACGCGCTGCTGGCGCAACGCTTCCCGGTGCTGCGCGCGGCGCCCGCCGCCGGCTAGCCGGACGGCCGTGGGCAACCGCCTCTCGAAGATCTACACGCGCACGGGCGACGACGGCAGCACCGGCCTGGGCGACGGCACGCGCACGGCCAAGGACTCGGCGCGCGTGGCCGCCTACGGCAGCGTGGACGAGCTGAACAGCGTGCTGGGCCTGCTGCTGGCCGCCCCCGGCCTGCCCGACGCCATCGCGGCGCAGCTGACGCGCATCCAGCACACGCTGTTCGATCTCGGCGGCGAGCTGTGCATCCCCGGCACGGCGCTGATCGAACAGTCCGACGTCGACTGGCTGGAGCAGACGCTGGACGGGCACAACGCCGCCTTGCCGCCGCTGCGGGATTTCATCCTGCCCGGCGGCGGCCCGGCCGCGGCCACCTGCCACCTGGCGCGCACGGTGTGCCGCCGTGCCGAGCGCGAGGTGGTGACGCTGGCGCGCGCGGAGGGCGTGCGTGGCGAGCCGCTGCGCTATCTCAACCGTCTCTCCGACCTGTTGTTCGTGCTGGCGCGCGTGCTGGCGCGCGCGCACGGCGCGGGCGAGGTGCTCTGGCGACACCGGCACCGGCGCGCGTGAGCATGCTGCGGCTGTACACGCACCCCGACTGCCTGGCGCACCAGCCCGGCCCCGGCCATCCGGAATCGCCGGCGCGCCTGCGCACGGTGCTGGCGGCGCTGGACCACGACCGTTTCGCGCGACTGGACCGCTGCGAGGCGCCGGCGGTCACCGCCGCGCAACTGGCGCGCGTGCACGAGGCGGCGATGCTGGCGCGCATCGAGGCCGCCGCCGCCGAGGCGGCGCGCAACGGCGCCGGCGTAGCGCTGGATGCCGACACCGTGCTGGGCCCGCACAGCATCGAGGCGGCACGGCGCGCCGCCGGTGCGGCGGTGGCCGCGGTGGACGCCGTGCTGGCCGGCGCCTGCCGGCACGCGTTCTGCGCCGTGCGGCCGCCGGGACATCACGCCACGCCGCAGCAGGCGATGGGCTTCTGCATCTACAACAGCGTGGCGGTGGGCGCGGCGCATGCGCTGGCGGCGCACGGACTGGCGCGCGTGGCCATCGCCGATTTCGACGTCCACCACGGCAACGGCACGCAGGCGTACGCCGCCGGCGAACCGCGCGTGCTGTACCTCTCCAGCCACCAGAGTCCGCTGTATCCGGGCACCGGCGAACACGGCGAACACGACCCCGGCAACGTGCTCAACGCGCCGCTGCCGCCGGGCAGCGGCGGCGCGGCGTTCCGCGCGGTCTGGGATGAGCGGCTGCTGCCGCGCCTGGCGGCGTTCCGGCCGCAGCTGATCCTGGTCTCCGCCGGTTTCGACGCGCACCGCCTGGACCCGCTGGCCGATCTCGACCTGGGCCACGAGGACTACGCCTGGATCGGCACCCGCCTGGCGCACCTGGCCGATGCCCACTGCGGCGGCCGGCTGGTATCGGTGCTGGAAGGCGGCTACAGCCTCAGCGCGCTGACCGGCGCGGTGCCGGCCTATCTGCAGCCGCAACTGGATTGATCAATCCGCGGCGGCGCCCGCCCGCGGCCGGAAGTCCAGCGCCAGCGAGTTGATGCAATAGCGCAGGCCGACGGGAGGCGGCCCGTCCGCGAACACGTGGCCCAGATGCGAATCGCAGCGCGCGCAGCGCACTTCGGTGCGGCGCATGCCGTGGCGGTCGTCGGGGCGTTCGCTCACCGCGGCGGCCGCGGCCGGCTGCCGGAAGCTGGGCCAGCCCGAGCCGGAATCGTACTTGTCCCGCGAATCGAACAGCGTGCCGCCGCAGGCCACGCACACGTAGGTGCCGTCGGCATGATGGTGGTACCAGCGTCCGCTGAAGGGCGCCTCGGTGGCCGCGCAGCGGCACACGGCATACTGCTCGGCGCTGAGCCTCGCACGCAGTGTGTCTTCGTCGAAGGCGGCGGGATCGTTCACGGCATCGGCTCCCGGATGCAAAAGCCATCTGCTAGCTTACGCGCCTCTCCCTGGGAATGCCCCGCGTGCCCTGTCCGCCCTCGCGGCCGCGCCTGCGGCTGATCAGTCTGGCGCTGGCCCTGGCGCTGCCCGCGGCAGGCCCGGCGGCGGCGGCGCCGGATGCCGGCGACGCCCGCGCCTGCACGCCCGGCACGCCGGGCTGCGCGGCACCGCGCTGGAACTGGACGCAGTGCCGGCGCAACGACCTGCTGGATTTCTACACGCCCGGCCTGCCGGCGACGGCGCGCACGCAGAACGCGCAGCAGCCGGTCCGAGTGAGCGCCGCGCATGCCGACAGCCGCGACGGCGAGCACTACGCGCTGCGCGGCCAGGTGCGCCTGCAACGCGGCGACCAGCTGCTGCAGGCACCCGGCGTCGACTACACCCGCGGCAGCACCGCCTACCGCGCTTTCGGCAACGGCCAGGCCCGCCAGGTCACCTACCAGGACCGCAGCCTGCTGCTGGCGGCGCGCGGGATCCACGGCACCACCACGCCGCAGCGCGCCGACGCCGAAGACGTGCGCTACCAGCTGCTGCGCTCGCGCGGCAACGGCTATGCGCGCAGCGTGCAGGTGCTGGACGCCGCGCGCAGCCGCTACACGGACGCCACCTTCAGCACCTGCGATCCCGACAGCCGGCTGTGGTGGCTGCAGGGGCGGCGCTTCGACATCGACCACGACACCGGCATCGGCGTGGCGCACGACGTGAGCATGCGCTTCCTGGGCGTGCCGTTCCTGTGGCTGCCGTGGATGCGCTTTCCGGTCAACGGCCAGCGCATGAGCGGGTTCCTGGCGCCCAGCTTCGGCGGCTCGGGCAACAGCGGCACCTACCTGCGCGTGCCCTACTACCTCAACCTCGCGCCCAACTACGACGCCACGCTCGATCCCGCCTACTACGGCCGCCGCGGCTTCATGCTGGGCGGACAGTTCCGCTACCTGGCCGGCATCGGCAGCGGCCAGTTCGATTTCACCTACATGCCGCACGACCGGCTGTACGGCGGCAAACGCTGGTCGTTGCAATACCGGGACCACACGCCGCTGGTGCCGGGCTGGAGCTTCAACGCCGACATCAACCGCGTCAGCGACAACACCTACTTCGAGGATTTCGGCAACAGCCTCGCGCTGGCCGCCACCAGCCTGCTGGGCTCCAGCGCCTATCTCGACGGCAGCGGCTCGTGGTGGAACGCGGCGCTGGGCGTGGACACTTACCAGCTCACCGATCCCACCCTGCCCTATGGCGTGCAGCCCTACGCACGCATGCCGCGCGGCGTGCTCGACCTCGACATCCCGCTGCAGGGACCGTTCGTGTTCGGCCTGCGTAGCGAGGCGGTAGCCTTCCGCAAGCACAACGCGCTGGAAGGCGACCGGCTGGACCTGTTCCCCTACCTCGAGGCGCCGCTGGAGGGCGCGGCGTGGTTCCTGCGCCCGCGCCTGGGCTACCGCTACACGCGGTACTGGCTGCAGGGCAACAACGGCAACCCGCGGCGCGGCCTGCCCATCGCCTCGGTCGACGGCGGCCTGTACTTCGACCGCAGCGTGGATCTGTTCGGCCACCGCTACACGCAGACCCTGGAACCGCGCGCCTATTACCTGTACGTGCCCTACCGCAACCAGAACGGCCTGCCCATCTTCGATACCGCGCCGCTGACCTTCGACTGGTGGAGCCTGTTCAGCAGCAACCAGTACACCGGCGCCGACCGCCAGGTGAACGCGAACAATCTCACCCTGGCGCTGAGCACGCGGCTGGTCGACAGCGAGGGCATCGAGCGCTTTTCGGCCGGCATCGGGCAGATCCGCTATTTTACGCCGCAGAGGGTGCAACTACCCGGCTACCCGGTCACCTACGAGAGCGGCTCGGCCTACGTCGGCATGCTCAGCGTGGGGCTGTCGCGCAACTGGAATCTGCAATGGACGCAGCAGTACGACCCCAGCCAGCACCGCACCACGGTCTCCACCATCGCCATCCAGCGGCGGCTGCGCGATGACGGCGTGCTGAACCTGGCCTACCGCTACCGCAACGGCCTGCTCGACCAGTACGACTTCTCCGCGCTGTGGCCCATCGACGGCGCGTGGAGTCTGGTGGGCCGCTGGGACTACTCGGTGCGCGACCGCAAGACGCTGGAGGCTTTCGGCGGCGTGGAGTGGGACAGCTGCTGCGTCTCGGTGCGCGGCGTGGTGCGCCATTACGTGATCAATTACCAGGGCGCCACCACCGACGCCGTCATGTTCGAGGTGGTGTTCAAGGGGATCGGCGGACTGGGTTCGCGCACGGGCCGCTTTCTCTCGCGTGCTATCCTTGGCTATCAATGATTTCCGCCGCATCGCGGCCGTGAGCAAGCCCCCCATGAAGCGCATCTCCGCCCTCCTCGTGCTGGCGCTGGCCGCCGTTTTGCCGTCCCCCGCGCAGGCGCAGCTGCTGCAGCCGCTGCAGCCGCTGGACCGTATCGTGGCGGTGGTCAATGACGGCGTGGTGCTGCAGAGCGAACTCGGCGCCGCGCTGGCCCAGGTGCGCCAGCAGTTCGCGCAGAACCCGCAGGCGCTGCCGCCCACACCGGTGCTGGAACACCAGGTGCTGGAGCGCCTGATCCTGATGAAGCTGCAGGAACAGCGCGCCGAGGAAAACGGCATCCGCGCCAGCGACCAGGAGATCGACGCCGCGGTGCAGACCATCGCGCAAAACAACCACATGGACATCACCCAGCTGCGCGCGGCACTGGCGCAACAGGGCATCGACTACACCGCGTTCCGCAAGCAGATCGCCGAGCAGATCATGGTCCAGAAGCTGCGCGAGAATGTGATCCGCGGCACCGTGCACGTCAGCGACGCCGAGGTCAGCAACCTGGTCAACAGTCCGCTGTTCAAGGCCGGCGAGGTCAACATCGGGCAGATCCTGATCGCCGTTCCCGAGGGCGCCACGCCGCAGCAGGTCAGCGCCGCGCAGGCCAGGGCCGCGGAGGTCGAGAAGGCGATCGCCGGCGGCATGGACTTCAAGGCCGCCGCCATCCGCTACTCGCAGGCGCCCAACGCGCTGGAAGGCGGCAGCGTGGGCTGGCGCCGCGTCGACGAGCTGCCGCCGGCGCTGGCCGATCTGGTGGTGAAGATGCAGCCCGGCCAGGTGACCCCGCCGCTGCGCGCGCCCGAGGGCTTCTACATCCTCAAGCTGGAAGGCCGGCGTCCCGCGCCGCCGGTCATCGTTACCGAGTACCACGCGCGCGATCTGCTGATCAAGACCTCGCCCACGCTGGACAGCGCGCAGGCCAAGGCGAAGATCGAGGCGCTGCGCCAGCAGATCGTTTCCGGCAAGGCGCATTTCGCCGAACTGGCGCGCAAGGACTCGCAGGACGACAGCACCGCCAACGTCGGCGGCGACATGGGCTGGTTCCAGCCGCAGCAGTGGGGCGCGGTGGTGGCCGCGGCCCTGCCCACGCTGAAGGACAACGAAATCAGCACGCCGCTGCAGGTACCCGAAGGCTGGCTGCTGGTGCAGCGGCTGGGCCAGCGCACGGTCGACCGCACCGTGCAGGCGCAGCGCGAACAGGCGCGCATGGCCATCGGCAACCGCAAGGCCGAGGAGGCCTACAACAATTTCCTGCGCGACCTGCGCGCCAGCGCGTACGTGCGCATCCTGCTGCCCGGCGCCAAGGACGCCGCCAGCAGCGCCGGCTGAAATCCGTGGACCAACCCCCGCGTCTGCTACTGACGCCGGGCGAGCCCGCGGGGATCGGTCCGGAACTGGTGGTGCGCCTGGCGCACGCCGGAGTGCCGGCCCCTGTGGTCGCCTGCTGCGACCCCGGCCTGCTGCAGCGCGCGGCGCGGCGCCTGGACCTGGCGCTGCATCTGCACGACGCCGATGCCGCGGCCCCGGCGCGACCCGCGCCCGGCGTGCTGGGCGTGCTGCCGGTCGCGTTGCGTCAGCCGGAAACGCCGGGCCGCCCCGATCCGCGCAACGCGTCCTATGTGCTGGAGACGCTGGACCGCGCCAGCGATGCCTGCCGGCAGGGCCGGTACGCGGCACTGGTGACCGGACCGGTGCACAAGGCCGTCATCAACGAGGCCGGCATCGCCTTCAGCGGCCACACCGAGTATTTCGCCGCGCGTACCGCCAGCGAGGTACTGATGCTGCTGGCAGGGCCGCGCCTGCGCGTGGCGCTGGCCACCACGCATCTGCCGCTGGCCGCGGTACCGGCGGCGCTGACGGCCGGGCGCCTGCAGCAGGCGCTGCGCATTCTGCACGCCGGGCTGCAGCGCGACTTCGGCATCGCCGTGCCGCGCATCGCCGTGCTGGGCCTCAACCCGCACGCCGGCGAGGACGGCCACCTCGGCCGCGAGGAACTGGACGTGATCATCCCGGCGCTGCAGCCGCTGCGCGCGCAGGGCATGCATCTGCTGGGACCGCTGCCGGCCGACACCGCGTTCACGCCGGCCGCGCGCGCGCGCTGCGACGCGGTGCTGGCCATGTACCACGACCAGGCGCTGCCGGTGCTGAAGAGCGAGGCATTCGACACCGGCGTCAACATCACCCTCGGCCTGCCCTACGTGCGCACCTCGGTCGACCACGGCACCGGGCTGGACATCGCCGGCCGCGGCATGGCCGACTCCTCGAGCCTGTGCAGCGCCGCGCGATGCGCGCTGCAACTGGCCGCAGCGCGGGCGCACGCGCCGGCATGAGTACCGGCGTACGTCCCAAGAAGCGCTACGGCCAGCACTTCCTGCACGAACGCGGCATCATCGAACGCATCGTCGCCGCGATCGCGCCGCAACCGGGCGACGCGCTGATCGAGATCGGCCCCGGCGAAGGCGTGCTGACCCTGCCGCTGCTGCGCGCCGCCGGCCACCTCACCGCCATCGAACTGGACCACGACCTGCTGCAGCCGCTGCGCGCACGCGCCGCGGACGCGGGGGCGCTGACCCTGCTGCACGCCGACGTACTCGAGGTGGACCTGGGCACGCTGGCGCCCGGACAGCCGCTGCGCATCATCGGCAATCTGCCCTACTACATCTCCAGCCCGATCCTGTTCCACTGCCTGCGCTGGGCCGCGCGCATCCGCGACATGCATTTCATGCTGCAGCGGGAGGTGGTCGAGCGCATGGCCGCGCCGCCGGGCGGCAAGGACTACGGACGGCTCAGCGTGATGCTGCAGCTGGCCTGCCGGGTCGAGCCACTGCTGCGCGTTCCGTCCGGCGCGTTCCGGCCACCGCCGCGGGTGGACTCGGCCGTCGTGCGCCTGCTGCCGCACCCGCCGGCGGCGCTGCCGCAGGCGCCGGCCGCGGCGCTCGACCGGGTGGTGCGCGCCGCGTTCGCGCAACGCCGCAAGACCCTCGGCAACGCCCTGCGCGGCGTGCTCGACAGCGCGGCCGTGCGCGCCTGCGGCATCGATCCGGGACAGCGGGCGGAACAGCTCGCGCCCGGCGATTTCGTGCGGCTGGCGCACGCGCTGCCGGAGCTGCGCGCGCGCTGACGCCCTTGCCGCTGGCTACCCGGCTGGCGACAATCCGTCCATGCCCGACCGCAATCCCTACCGGGTCGCCGTGCAGGTGCAAAGCCGCTACCTGCCCGACCAGTCCGAACCCGACGCGCAGCGTTTCGCGTTCGCCTACACCGTGCGGCTGCACAATGCCGGTGTCGTCGCCGCACGCCTGCTCAGCCGGCACTGGTTCATCACCGATGCCGACGGCCGCACCGAGGAGGTGCGCGGCGACGGCGTGGTGGGCGTGCAGCCGCTGCTGCAGCCGGGCGAGCAGTACGAATACACCTCCGGCGCGGTACTGAAGACCAGCCTGGGCACCATGCAGGGCAGCTATCTGATGCAAGCCGTGGACGGCACGCGTTTCTCGGCCGAGATTCCCGCGTTCGTGCTCAGCGTACCGCGCGTGCTGCATTGAGCGCGCCGGCCGTGTCAAAGCCGCCATCCCGCGCCGGCAACGCCGCAGAGACGCGCTGATGGCGGTCTGGGCCATCGGCGATGTGCAGGGCTGCCATCCGGAGCTGGTGCGCCTGCTGGAGCAACTGCGCTTCGATGCGGCGCGTGACCGGCTGTGGTTCTGCGGCGATCTGGTCAACCGCGGCGGGCATTCGCTGGAGGTGCTGCGCCTGGTATATGGCCTGGGCGAGCGTGCGGTGGTCACCCTGGGCAACCACGATCTCAGTCTGCTGGCGGTGGCGCAGCGCGACGAGGCGGCGCAGGCGCGGGTCAATCCGGAACTGCGCAGCGTGCTGTTCGCGCCGGACCGCGAACCGCTGCTGCATTGGCTGCGCACGCGGCGTCTGCTGCACCACGATCCGCAACTGGGCTACACGCTGGTGCATGCCGGCTTCGCGCCGCGCTGGAACCTGCGGCAGGCGCAGCGCGTGGCCAGCGAGATCGAACGCGCGCTGCGCGGCCCCGAGCATCCCCGCCTGCTGGGCCGTCTGTTCGGCAACCGGCCGGCGGCCTGGCATCCGGGGCTGAAGGGGCTGGACCGCCTGCGCGCCGGCATCAACGTGCTGACGCGCATGCGCTTCGTCGACGCGCGCGGGCGTATCGATTTCGACGCCAAGGGCGCCCCCGGCAGTCAGCCGGCGGGCCTGTACCCGTGGTTCGAGGTGCCCGGCATGGCGCACCGCGGGACGCGTATCGTGTTTGGCCACTGGTCGTCGCTGGGCCGTTTCGCGGGGATGGGCGTGTACGGACTGGACAGCGGCTGCGTGTGGGGCGGACGGCTGACCGCGATGCGGCTGGACAGCGACGAACCGGAATTCGCCAGCGTCGCCGCCGAATCCTCGCGCCGGCGCGATCCGCGCGGTGAGGAATAGGAACCGCCCGCGCGGGCCGCGCAGCACCGCGCCACGGCGCATGCGGGCGCAGACCGCCGCAGCGGTGGCTCAGCCCAGGCGACCGTGGCAGTGTTTGTACTTCCTGCCCGATCCGCACGGGCAGGGATCGTTGCGTCCCACCTTGGGCCCATCGCGCACCACCGTCGCCGGCGCGGCGAGCGCAACGGCAGCGGACGGCTCGGCCGCCTCGCCCGTGGCCGGCGCCACGGCGAAACCGCTGGCTTCGGCGTGCTGGAACTGCAGGGCCATGCGCGTGGCCTGGCGCTGGCGTTCCGCCTCCATGGCTTGGATCTCGGCTTCGCTCTGGATGCGGATGCGGCTGAGGATCTGCGTGACCTCGTTCTTGATGTTCTCCAGCATGTCCTCGAACAGCCGCAGCGCCTCGCGCTTGTATTCCTGCTTGGGCTGCACCTGCGCATAGCCGCGCAGGCCGATGCCCTGGCGCAGGTAATCCATGCTGGCCAGGTGCTCCTTCCAGGCGTTGTCCAGCACGGTCAGCATCACCTGCTTCTCGAGCTGGCGCATGCTCTCGGCGCCCAGCGCGGCTTCCTTCTCGGCGAACTGCCGGTCGGCCGCCTCCAGCACATGGCGGAGGATGCGGTCGTGGTCGGCCTCCTGCTGCGCCTCCAGCCAGGCCGGCAGATCCAGCTCCAGACCGAAATCGCTGGCCAGCGCGCGGTCGAGGCCGGCGATGTCCCACTGCTCGTCGACGCTCTCCGGCGGCACGAAACGGTGCACCAGGGCGGCGAACACGTCGCCGCGGATGCCGCGGATCGACTCGGCCACCTCGCCGGCGTCCAGCAGCTCGTTGCGCTGCTCGTAGATCACCTTGCGCTGGTCGTTGGCGGTGTCGTCGTACTCCAGCAGGTTCTTGCGGATATCGAAGTTGTGCTGCTCGACCTTGCGCTGCGCCTTCTCGATCTGGCGGCTGACCATGCGTTCCTCGATGGCGTCGTCCTCCTTCATGCCGAAGGCGCGCATCCAGCGCGCCACCGCTTCGCCGCCGAAGATGCGCATCAGGTTGTCCTCGAGCGCGATGTAGAAACGCGAGGATCCCGGATCGCCCTGGCGGCCGGAGCGGCCGCGCAGCTGATTGTCGATGCGCCGCGACTCGTGACGCTCGGTGCCGATGATGTGCAGTCCGCCGGCGGCGATGGCCTCGTCGTGACGCTGCTGCCACTCCGCCTTGACACGCTGCCGGTCGGCCTCGGAGGCATCGGCCGGCAGCACGGCCAGCTCGGCATCCAGCGAGCCGCCCAGCACGATGTCGGTACCGCGGCCGGCCATGTTGGTGGCGATGGTCACCGCACCCGGTCGTCCGGCCTGCGCGACGATGTGCGCCTCGCGCTCGTGCTGCTTGGCGTTGAGCACCTCGTGCGGAACGCCTTCCTTGCGCAGCCGCTGCGAGAGCAGTTCGGAGACCTCGATCGAGGTGGTGCCTACCAGCACCGGCTGGCGCCGCTGGTGGCAGTCCTTGATGTCGGCGATCACCGCGTTGTACTTGGCCTCGCGGTTGAGGAACACCAGATCATGATGGTCCGTGCGCACCATTGGCCGGTGCGTGGGGATCACCACCACTTCCAGGCCGTAGATGCTCTGGAACTCGTAGGCCTCGGTATCGGCGGTACCGGTCATGCCCGCCAGCTTGCGGTACATGCGGAACAGGTTCTGAAAGGTGATGGTGGCGAGGGTCTGGTTTTCGCGCTGGATCGGCACGCCTTCCTTGGCCTCGACCGCCTGGTGCAGGCCTTCCGACCAGCGCCGCCCCGGCAGCGTGCGCCCGGTGAACTCGTCGACGATGATCACCTCGCCGTCGCGCACGATGTAGTCGACGTCGCGGTGATACAGCGCGTGCGCGCGTAGCGCGGCGTTGAGATGGTGCACGGCGGCCAGGTTGCGGGTGTCGTACAGGCTGGAGTCCTCGGCGATGACGCCGGCCTTGCGCAGCAGTTGCTCGGCGTGCTCCATGCCGTCCTCCGAGAGGTACACCTGCTTCTGCTTCTCGTCGACCCAGTAGTCGCCCTCCTCGGAGTCTTCCTTCTCCTGGCGCGTCAGGCCGGGCACCACGCGGTTGACCTTGACGTACAGCTCGGGCGAGTCCTCGGCCGGACCGGAGATGATTAGCGGCGTGCGCGCCTCGTCGATCAGGATCGAGTCCACCTCGTCGACGATGGCGTAGTGCAGGCCGCGCTGGAAGCGCTGGTCGCGGCTGAGCGCCATGTTGTCGCGCAGGTAGTCGAAGCCGAACTCGTTGTTGGTGCCGTAGGTGATGTCGGCGGCATAGGCGGCGTTCTTGTCGGCGTTGTCCATGCCGGGCCAGACCACGCCCACGCTCATGCCGAGGAAGCCGTACACCTTGCCCATCCAGGCGGCGTCGCGCTTGGCCAGGTAATCGTTGACGGTGACCACGTGCACGCCCTTGCCTTCCAGGGCGTTGAGGTACACCGGCAGCGTCGCCACCAGGGTCTTGCCCTCGCCGGTGCGCATTTCGGCGATCCTGCCCATGTGCAGCACCATGCCGCCGATCAGCTGCACGTCGTAGTGGCGCATGCCCAGCACCCGGCGGGCCGCCTCGCGCACGGTGGCGAACGCCTCCGGCAGCAGGTCGTCCACCGTCTCGCCCTGGGCCAGCCGCGCGCGGAACCCGGCGGTCTTGCCCTTCAGTTCGTCGTCACCCAGCTTCTGCCAGTCCGGCTCCAGCGCGTTGATGCGCACCACCTTGCGCTGCAGTTGGCGCACCACGCGCTCGTTGCGGCTGCCGAATACGCCGGTGAGGACTCGGTTCAACATCGGGGTGTGCTCGCTGCGGGGGGCGCGCGGCGGAACCGCGCAAAACGCCAAGGATACTATGCCGCCATCCGCAGACGGATGGCGGCAGGCCGCGCGATTTCAAGAGCGCGGACCGGACCGCGCCCGCAACATGCTCACAGCGCGCGCTTGCCGCGCACGAAGGCCAGCGGATTGATCACGCGGCCGCGGTACCACACCTCGAAGTGCACGTGCGGTCCGGTCGAGCGGCCGGTCGAGCCCACCAGCGCGATCGCCTGGCCCGCGCGTACCGGCTCGCCCGCGTGCACCAGCAGCTTCTCGGCGTGCGCATAGCGGGTCATGTAGCCGTTGCCGTGGTCGATCTCGACCACCTCGCCGTAGCCGCCGCGCACGCCGGCGAAGCTGACGATGCCGCGCGCCACCGCGGTGATGCGGGTGCCGGCGGGAGCATCGATATCGAGACCGGTGTGGAACTCGTTGCCGCCGGTGAACGGATCGGTGCGCGGCCCGAAGTACGAATCGATGTACCCGTCGGTCACCGGCATGCCGCTGGGCTTCGCCGCGGCGTCGACCTTGCGGTCCAGCAGCAGCCGCTGCAGCAGCGTCAACTGCTGCTGCTGGGCGTCGAAGCGCAGGCGCAGCGCCTGCACGCCCGCGTCGATCTGCTGCGGACTGGCCATGGACTGCCGCAGCGGCAACTCCGGTCCACCCACGGCCGGGCTGCTGTCGAAATCGAATTCGCCGCCTTCCAGCTTGCCGGCGCGCACCAGGCGCTGGCCCAGCGCCGCCAGCCGCAGCGACTGCGCCTCGAGCTGGCCCAGCTTGACCGCCAGCGCGTTGACGTTGCGCTGGGCGTCGCGCTGGATGGCACCCAGTTCGGCCTGCTGCGTCGCGAGCTGCGTGCGCAGCTGGCGCAGGCTGTGCAACGCCTGGTCGCGCGGACTCCACAGCAGCCAGGTGGCCCCCACGCCGGCCAGCATCAGCAGCGCCGCCGCCGCGGCCAGGCCCAGGGCGGCGCGCAGGCGCAGCGCTGGCGAGCGCAGGTCGATGACGCGGGGAGTCGTGCGGGAATCGGTGACCAGTATGATGTTCATGTCATCGCTGCGCGAAGTTGTGGATATGCCGCTTGCACCCAAGGCACCGCCCCCGGCCCCCGGCCCGCGCGGGATCGCGGACTGCGGCAGCCTGCGCGGGCTGTTCGAGCGCGCCGCGGTCCTGACCGAGTTGGACCGGCAGCTGCGCCAGCACCTGCCGCCCACGCTGGCCGGGCAGATCCGCCTCGGCAACGTACACGGCGGGCGCCTGGTGTTCGTGGCCAGCAGCGCGGCGTGGGCATCGCGCCTGCGTCTGGAGCAGGCGGCGATCCTGCGCCTGGCGCGGACCCTGGGGGTCGACGCCCGCACCCTGACCATCAAGGTCGCCCCGCTGCCGCCCCCTCCTCCGGAAGCCGCCGCAGGTCCTTCGCTTTCCCCGGCTGCCGCCCGCCACCTGCGCGCGGCAGCCGCGGGAATCACCGACCCCGAACTGCGGGAACGGTTCCTGGCCCTCGCATCCCTGGGGGGATGCTAGGCGCCGGCGCGGGACGATACCGATATCCAGTTAACAATCCGTAACCTCCGCGCCGCCGCAGGCGGTGTCTGGAAGTGCGAACCGCGTCACGGGGACGAACCGGCCGGAAACGCCGGCTCAGATCGCCTGTGCGGGGTGTGTGTAGGAGATCGGCGCCTGCTCGGCGTCGTCGAAGCTGACCTCTTCCCACGCGGCGGCGTCGGCCATCAGCGTGCGCAACAAGCGATTGTTGAGTTCGTGGCCGGACTTGTGGCCGTAGAAGGCGCCGATCAGGCTGTGGCCCAGCAGATAGAGATCGCCGATCGCATCGAGGATCTTGTGCTTGACGAATTCGTCCTCGTAGCGCAGGCCGTCGTCGTTGAGCACGCGGTAGTCGTCGAGCACGATGGCGTTGTCCATCGAGCCGCCCATGGCCAGGTTGCGCTCGCGCAGCATCTCGATGTCGCGCATGAAGCCGAAGGTGCGCGCCCGGCTGACCTCCTTGACGAAGGAGGTGGTGGAGAAGTCGATTTCCGCGCGCGAGGTGCGCGGGCTGAAGATCGGATGCTTGAACTCGATGGAAAAACCCACCTTGAAGCCGTTGAATGGTTCGAAACGGGCCCATTTGTCGCCATCTTCGACCCGGACTGGCTTCTTGATGCGGATGAAGCGCTTGGCCGCCGACTGCTCGTCGATGCCGGCCGATTGCAGCAGGAACACGAACGGGCCGGCGCTGCCGTCCATGATCGGCACCTCGGGTGCCGAGAGGTCCACGTAGGCGTTGTCGATGCCCAGCCCGGCCATGGCCGAGAGCAGGTGTTCGACGGTGCCCACGCGCGCGCCGCCGCGGACCAGCGTGCTGGACAGACGGGTATCGCCGACGTACTCGCAGCGGGAAGGGATCTCCACCGGCACCGGCAGATCGGTGCGCCGGAACACGATACCGGTGTCGGGTGGCGCGGGCCGCAGCGTCATGTAGACCTTGTCGCCGGTGTGCAGGCCCACGCCGATGGCGCGGATGGCATTTTTGAGGGTGCGCTGCTTGATCATTGTTCTAACCGGACGGGGCAGCAGCCAAAGTGGGCCGGAATGTAACACAGGGTTTACGAGGCATAAAGTGAACCCGATGGTTTGGTAATACCCTCCGCAGCCCGCCGGGGACGCACTGCCGCCACCTCCGCGGACGGGAGGCGGCGGTGGCGGCAGGAGCGGCCGCATCCGGCGGCCGCCGAGCGTCGGTGTTCAGTCGGCCTGCTTGCGCAGGAACGCCGGGATGTCGATGTAGTCGAAGCCAGCCGGCGGCGGCGCGGCGGGCGGCGGCGACGGTTCGGCGGCCTCGTCGGCGCGCACGCGCGGCACGCTGGCGCCGGCGCGCAGCGGCGCCGGCGCCGCCACCACGGCCGGACCGGTGCCGGTGCGCAGCAGCACCGCGCGCGGACGCGGCTGCGGCATCACCACCTCCTCGCGCGGCGCCGGGCGCGGCACGGCGGTGCGCACGGCGTTGCGGTTGAGACCGGTGGCCACCACGGTGACCCGCACGTCATCCTGCATCTCGGCATCCAGCGTGGTGCCGATCACCACGGTGGCGTCGTCGGCGGCGAAATCGTGCACCACGCGGCCGATCTCGTCGAACTCGCGCATGGTCATGTTGAGACCGGCGGTGATGTTGACCAGGATGCCGCTGGCGCCGTTCAGGTTCACGTCGTCCAGCAGCGGGTTGCTGATGGCGGCCTCGGCGGCCGCCTGGGCACGGTCGTCGCCGCGGGCGGTGCCACTGCCCATCATGGCCATGCCCATCTCGCTCATCACCGTGCGCACGTCGGCGAAGTCGACGTTGATCAGGCCGGGGCGGGTGATCAGGTCGGCAATGCCGCGCACCGCACCCACCAGCACCTCGTTGGCGGCCTTGAAGGCGCTGAGCATGGTGGCCTCGCGGCCCAGCACGCTGAGCAGCTTTTCGTTGGGCACGGTGATCAGCGAATCGACGTACTGGGCCAGGTCCTCGATGCCTTTCAGCGCCACCTGCATGCGACGCCGCCCCTCGAAGGGGAACGGCTTGGTGACGACGGCCACGGTGAGGATGCCGCGTTCCTTGGCCAACTGCGCCAGCACCGGTGCCGCGCCGGTGCCGGTGCCGCCGCCCATGCCGGCGGTGATGAACACCATGTCGGCGCCGGCCAGCGCCTCGTCGATGCGCTCGCGGTCCTCCAGCGCGGCCTGGCGGCCGACTTCGGGATTGGCGCCGGCGCCCAGGCCCTTGGTGACGTTGGCGCCCAGTTGCAGCACCTGGCGCGCGCCCGAGTTCTTCAGTGCCTGGGCGTCGGTGTTGGCGCAGATGAATTCCACGCCCTCGATGTCGCAATGGAGCATGTGGGCCACGGCGTTGCCGCCGCCGCCGCCCACCCCGATGACCTTGATGACTGCATTGGGCGTCGCCCGTTCGATCATTTCAAACATGTCCCGTCCTCCGTCGTGTTGCGGTTGCGTGCTCTGGAGCCGGCTTGCGCATCCGGCGCGCCCCGGTGCTGCGGCGTTGCCGCCGCGGGCAGCGCTCCTGCGCTGCCGTGTGCCCTGTGCGCCGCCCTGCGGCGCTGTCGATGCCCGCGCATCAGAAGTTCTTCCCCAGCCAGCCCTTGAGCCGGCCGATCATGCGGTCGAGGTTGCCGGCCGGCTGCACCACCTCGGCGCGCGCGGCGTGCAGCAGCAGACCGGCCGCGGTGGCATGCACCGGCCCCGCCACCGCCTCGGCCTTGCCGCCGGCCAGCTGCGGCGCGCCGATGCGCACCATCTTGTGGAACACCTCTTCGGCCAGTTCCAGCGCGCCCTCCATCGGCGCCGCGCCGCCGGTCAGCACCACGCCGGCACTGAGCAGGTTGTCCAGACCCGAGCGGCGCAGTTCGTCCTGCACCATCTCGAAGATCTCCTCGTAGCGGTCGTGCACACACTGCGCCAGCGCCTGCCGTGCCAGCCGGCGCGGCGGGCGGTCGCCGACGCTGGGCACCTGCACGGTCTCCTCGCTGTGCGCGAGCTGCGGCAGCGCACAGGCGTACTTGATCTTGATTTCCTCGGCGTTGGCGGTGGGCGTGTGGATGCCGAAGGCGATGTCGTTGGTGACCTGGTCGCCGCCCACCGGCAGGGCGCGCGTGTAGCGCACCGCGCCCTGAGCGTAGATGGCGATGTCGGTGGTCCCGGCACCGATGTCCACCAGGCACACGCCCAGCTCGCGCTCGTCGTCGGTGAGCACGGCGCGCGCACTGGCGGTGGCAGCCGGGATCAGCGCATCGACCTGGATGCCGCAGCGCTCGATGCACTTGACCAGGTTCTGCACCGCGCTGGCGGCACCGGTGACCAGGTGTACATTGGCCTCCAGGCGCACGCCGCTCATGCCCACCGGATGCCGGATGCCGTCCTGGCCGTCGATGCGGAACTCCTGTGGCTCCTTGTAGAGCACCTTGCGGTCGGCGGGGATCGCCACCGCGCTGGCCGCCGCCAGCACCGCTTCGATATCGGCGTGGGTGACCTCGCGCTCGCGGATGGCGGCGGTACCGTGCGAGTTCAGTGTCTCCAGGTGCGCGCCCGAGACCGAGGCGTGCACCGAGCGGATCTCGCAGCCGGCCATCAGCTCGGCCTCCTCGACGGCGCCACGGATGGCATGCATGGTCGACTCGATGTCCACCACCGCGCCGCGTTTCATGCCGCGCGCCACGTGCGAGCCGATGCCGATCACCTCCAGCGGTTCGCCGCGCGCGTACTCGCCGACCACGGCCAGCACCTTCGAAGTGCCGATGTCCAGCCCCACCACCAGCTGTTTGTCGCTGCGTCGGTTCATGGCTCAGGTATTCCCCGTCGTGGGCGTCGTGGGCGCGGCGGCGGCCGGCGCAGGTGGCTGCGGCCAGCGCACCGCGAATCCGTTGGCGTAACGCAGGTCGGCGTAATCGAACCGTTGCGGGTGGCGCGCGGCCAGCTGCGGCCACACGGACAGGAAGCGCGACAGCCGCTGCCGTGCCTGATCGCGACCGATGACGATGTACGCACCGCCGGCCAGGCCCAGCGTGTAACTGCCGCGCGCGGTGAGCTGCACCGCGTCCACCTTCAGGCCGCGCCGTGCACAGGCCGCGCTGGCCTGCTGGTAGAACGCGGCGACATCGGCGAGGCTGCCGGGTGGACCGTCCAGCCGCGGCAGACCCGCCGGTATCTGCGCCGCCGGCACCGCGAACAGATCCCCGCGGTCGCCCACCAGGCGGTTGCCGGTCCAGCGCGCCCACGGGCGATGCTCGCGCAGGCGCACCACCAGCGTATCCGGCCAGCGCTTGCGCACCTCCACTTGCGCCACCCAGGGCAGCGCAGCCACCGCCGCGCGTACGCGAGCCAAGTCGACCGCGAAGAATCCATGCTGCAGTTGCGGCGCCACCGCCTGCGCCACCTGCATTTCGCTGACGTGCACGTAGGGCGCCTCGATGGTGAGGAACTTCACCGGCCATTGCTCCGCCGCCAGCCAGCCGCGCAGCACCGCCACCACCGGCAGCGCTAGCACCGCCAGCGCGAGCAGCCAGCCGGTGAGGCGGATGGCACCGGCGCGCGTCATGCGTCCTCCCGGTCGAAGCTGGTCTCGAGGATGCGCCAGCACAGGGTTTCGAAATCCATGCCGGCGGCGGCGGCGGCCTTGGGCACCAGCGAATGGCTGGTCATGCCGGGCGCGGTGTTGACCTCGAGCAGATGGAACGCGCCGCTGACGGCGTCGCGCATCACGTCCACGCGGCCCCAGCCGCTGCAGTCCAGTGCGCGGAAGGCGCGCATCGCCAGTTCGCCCAGCGCCCGCTCGTCGGCTGCCTCGAGGCCGGGGCAGACGTACTGCGTGTCCTCGGCCACGTATTTGGCGTGGTAGTCGTAATACGCGCCCTTGGGCACGATGCGGATCGAGGGCAGCGCGCGTGCGCCCAGGACGGAGACCGTGTATTCGGCGCCGATCACCATGCGCTCGACCATCAGATCGCCGGGGTAGCGCGCGGCCAGTGCCGCCGCAGCATCCACGTCCGCGTCCGCGAGCACGCGGCTGACGCCCACGCTGGAACCCTCGCTGGACGGTTTGACGATCACCGGCAGGCCCAGCGCGCGCACCGCCGCGTGCGCGTCCTCGCCCTTGCGCAACGGCAGGAAATCGGGTGTGGGCAGCCCCAGCGCCCGCCACACCCACTTGCTGCGGATCTTGTCCATCGACAGCGCCGCACCCAGTACCCCGGAACCCGTGTACGGCACGCGCAAGGACTCCAGCGCGCCCTGCAGTACGCCATCCTCGCCGCCGCCGTGCTGGCCGTGCAGGATGTTGAACACGCGCGCGAAATGGCCGGCGCGCAGCGCGTCCAGCAGTGCCGGGATGCCGTCGATGGCATGCGCGTCCACGCCGCGCGCGCGCAGCGCCTGCAGCACGTTGCGCCCCGAATCCAGCGACACCTCGCGCTCGGCCGAGGTGCCGCCCATCACCACGGCGACGCGGCCGAACGCACCGGCCTCGGTGATCCGCCTCATGGCTCCTCCTCCTCCCCGGCCAGGCGACCCGAGCGCGCCAGCGCCGTCGCCACCTGGCCGATATCGCCGGCACCCATCAGCAGCAGCAGATCGCCGTCCTGCAGTAGGCTGGACAGCGCCTGCGGCAACTGCCGCGGCGACTCCACCAACACCGGATCGACCTTGCCGCGGGCGCGCACGGCGCGCGCCAGCGCGCGCCCGTCGGCGCCGGCGATGGGTGCCTCGCCGGCGGCGTAGACCTCGCTGAGCACCAGCACGTCGGCCTCGGCCAGCACGCGCGCGAAATCGTCCAGCAGGTCGCGCGTGCGCGTGTAGCGGTGCGGCTGGAACGCCACCACCAGACGCCGTCCGGGCCAGCCGCCGCGCGCCGCGGCGAACACCGCGGCCAATTCGCTGGGATGGTGGCCGTAATCGTCCACCAGCAGCGCGCGACCGCGCGCATGGACGATCTCGCCGCGCTGCTGGAAGCGCCGGCCCACGCCCTGGAACGCGCGCATCGCCGCGGCGATGGCCTCGGCCTCGACGCCCAGTTGCCAGCCCACGGTCGCCGCCGCCAGGGCGTTCAGCACGTTGTGCCGGCCGGGCAGACTGAGATCCACCGCCAGCGCCGCGCCGCGTCCGGGCAGGTGCAGGTCGAAGCGCATGCGTGCGCCATGCTGTTCGATGCCGCTGGCGCGCACGTCGGCGGTGGCGGTGGTGCCGTAGGTGACCGTGCCGCGCGCCGTGCGCTGCGCCAGCGCGGCCACTTCGGCGTCGTCCGTGCACAGCACAGCGGTGCCGTAGAACGGCAGCCGGTGCAGGAAGCTGTCGAAGGCCTGGCGCACGCGCGCGAAATCGCCGCCGTAGTTGGCGAGGTGGTCGGCGTCGATGTTGGTCACCACCGCCAGCACCGGTGAAAGCAGCAGGAAGGAACCGTCGGATTCGTCGGCCTCGGCCACCAGGTATTCGCCGGCACCCAGCCGCGCGTGCGTGCCCGCGGCCAGCAGCTGGCCGCCGATGACGAAAGTGGGGTCGTAGCCGGCCTCGGCCAGCACGCTGGCGGTGAGGCTGGTGGTGGTGGTCTTGCCGTGGGTGCCGGCAATGGCAATGCCACGGCGGAAGCGCATCAGTTCGCCCAGCATCTCGGCGCGCGGCACGACCGGGATGCGCGCGGCGCGCGCCGCGAGCAGTTCCGGATTGTCGACGGCGATGGCGGCGGAGACCACCACGGCGTCGGCGCCCTGCACGGCGGCGGCGGCGTGGCCGATGTGCACCCGCACGCCCAGCGCCGCCAGACGCTCGGTGACCGCCGAACGCACGCGGTCGGAACCGGACACCGTATAACCCAGCGTGTGCAGCACCTCGGCGATGCCGCTCATGCCGGCCCCGCCGATGCCGATGAAATGCACGCGCCGGAAGGCGTACATGAAGTCCTCTTGCGGGCGCAGGCGGCGCGGGCTCATGGCACCGGCTCCGAACCCGGCTCCAGGCAGATGTCGGCGATGTGCGCCGCCGCCTGCGGACGTGCCAGCGCGCGCGTGGACTGCGCCATGTGCAGGCGCTGCGCCGGCGCCTCCAGCAGTGCGCCCAGCAGCGCCGCCAGCGCTGCCGCATCCAGCGTGGATTCGGGCAGCAGCCGCGCCGCCCCCGCCTGCACCAGCACCTGCGCATTGCGCGTCTGGTGGTCGTCCACCGCATGCGGATAGGGCACCAGGATGGCGCCAAGACCCGCGGCCGCCAGTTCGGCCAGTGTCAGCGCGCCGGCACGGCACACCGCCAGATCGGCCCAGGCATAGGCCTGCTCCATGGCCTCG
Organism: Pseudomonadota bacterium; assembly: GCA_021792975.1. Taxonomy (GTDB): domain Bacteria; phylum Pseudomonadota; class Gammaproteobacteria; order Xanthomonadales; family Rhodanobacteraceae; genus Metallibacterium. The sequence continues at coordinate 22,104 of JAJYTR010000011.1, forward strand.
ATGAACGGCTCGATACGCGCCGCGATGCCGACCTGCGAGTAGGCGGCGCGCGCGGCATCCAGCCCCTGTGCGCCGCACTGGTGCCACACCTCCGGACGCTGTGCCGCCGGCAGCAGTGCCAGCGCGGCCGGCACCGCAAGATTGAGCGCGCGCGCGCCCTGGCTGCCCCCCAGCACCAGCAGGCGGGCGCGCCCGGTACGCGCGGCGAAGCGCACCTCCGGCGGCGGCAGCGCGGCAATGGCCGCGCGCACCGGATTGCCCACCCATTCGGCGCGCGGCAGCGCCCCGGGGAAACCGGCCAGCACGCGCCGCGCCAGACGCGCCAGCATGCGATTGGTCACGCCCGGCAGCGCGTTCTGCTCGTGCACCACCAGCGGCACCCGCTGCAGGAACGCGGCCAGCCCACCGGGGCCGGCGGCATAGCCGCCCAGCGCCAGCACGCTGCGCGGGCGCTGCCGGTGCAATGCGCGCCAGGCCGACAGCAGCGCGCGCGACAGCATCCACGGCGCGGCCAGACGCGCGCCCCAGCCCTTGCCGCGCACGCCGCGCACCGGCAGCGTGACCAGGTCGATGCCGCGGGCGGGCACCAGCCGCGTCTCCAGCGCGCCTGCGGCCCCCAGCCAGACCACCGGCACCGCGCGCGCGCGCAGCACCTCGGCCACGGCCAGGCCCGGGAAGATGTGGCCTCCGGTGCCGCCGGCCATGATCATCACCGGGCGCCGCGCACTCACCGCAGCACCTCCGGTACCGGCTGCGGTTGCGCCACGGCACCCAGGCGGCGCGCATCCTCGGCGCGGGCGATCTCGTAGCTGGCGCGCAGCAGCACGCCCAGCATGGCCAGGGTCATGATCACGCTGGAGCCGCCGGAACTCACCAGCGGCAGGGTCAGGCCCTTGGTCGGCAGCACGCCTAGGTTGACGCCCACCGAGACCAGCGCCTGCAGCCCGATCGACAGCGCCACGCCGAAGCAGACGTAACCGGCATAGCGCTGGCCGATCTCCACGCCGCGCAGGCCCAGCACCAGCGCACGTCCCACCAGCAGCGCGAACAGGCCCAGCACCAGCGCGATGCCGAAGAAGCCCAGCTCCTCGGCGATCACCGCCAGGATGAAATCGGTATAGGCCTCGGGCAGATAGAACAGTTTCTGGATGCTGTCGCCCAGGCCCACGCCGAACCAGTGTCCGCGACCCACCGCGATCAGCGCCTGGGTCAACTGGAAACCATCCGAGAACGGATCCTTCCAGGGGTCGAGGAACGAGGTCAGCCGCTGCACGCGGTAGCTGCGGCTGAAGGCGATCCAGACGAACAGCGGCACCAGCGGCGAACCCATGGCCGTCAGGTAACGCATGCGCGCGCCGGCCAGCCAGATCATGCCCACGGTGATCGCCATCACCAGCAGCGCGGAGCCGAAGTCGGGCTGCAGCAGCAGCAAGAAGGCCAGCAGCAGCGCCACGCCGACCGGCTTGGCGGCACCCAGGAATTCGCGTTCCAGCGCACCGCGGTGGCGCACCATGTAACTGGCCACGTACAGGATCAGCGCCAGCTTCACCGCCTCGACCGGCTGGAAGCCGGTAATGCCGAGATCCAGCCAGCGCCGCGCGCCGTTGATGCGGATGCCGATGTGCGGCACGAACACCAGCAGCAGCGAGGCGATGGCCAGCCCCATCCACAGGAAGCCGAGGCGCTCCAGCTCGCGCAGCTCCACGCGCATGGCCACGCCGGCGGCGATGCTGCCCAGCAGGATGAACATCAGGTGGCGCTTGAGGTAGTAGAACGGCCCCAGGTGGCTACCGTCGGCGATCGCGATCGAGGCCGAAGCCACCATGACGATGCCGAACGCGGCCAGGCCGACGATGGCCAGCAGCAGCCAGCGGTCGTAGCTGCCGCGCGGGCCGCCGCGGCGCTCTGCCTGTGGACGCGGGACGCCGAAGTCGAACATCAGCGCACCTTCAGCGTCGCCAGGCCGATCAGCATCAGCATCACGCTGATGATCCAGAAGCGCACGATCACGCGCGGCTCGGGCCAGCCCTTCAGCTCGAAGTGGTGGTGGATGGGCGCCATGCGGAAGATGCGCCTGCCGGTGAGCTTGAAGCTGGTCACCTGCAGCACCACCGAGGCGGTCTCCATCACGAACACGCCGCCCATCACCAGCAGCACCACCTCCTGGCGCACGATCACCGCGATGCAGCCCAGCGCCGCGCCGATGGCCAGCGCCCCCACGTCGCCCATGAACACCTGCGCCGGATAGGTGTTGAACCACAGGAATCCCAGCCCGGCACCGGCCAGTGCGCCGCAGAAGATGGCCAGTTCGCCCGCGCCGGGGATCGCGGGAATGTCCAGATAGCTGGAGAACACCGCGTTGCCCGACAGGTACGCGAAGATGCCCAGCGCCACCGCCACCAGCACGCTGGGCATGATGGCCAGGCCATCCAGCCCGTCAGTAAGGTTCACCGCGTTGGAGAAGCCCACGATCATGAAGTAGGCGATCACCACGAAGAACCCGCCCAGCGGCAGCGCCACCGTCTTGAACAGCGGCACGAACAGCGCCGTCTCCGCCGGCACCTGTGCAGTCGCGAACAGCAGCAGCGCCGCCGCCAGACCGAACAGCGACTGCCAGAAGTACTTCCAGCGCGCCGGCAGACCGCGGCTGTCCTTCAGCACCAGCTTGCGGTAGTCGTCGTAGAAGCCCACCGCTCCGAAACTCAGCATCACGCCCAGCACGATCCACACGAAGCGATTGGCCGGATCCATCCACAGCAGGGTGGAGAAGGCCACCGCCAGCAGAATCAGCGTGCCGCCCATGGTCGGCGTGCCGGCCTTGCTGAGGTGCGACTGCGGACCGTCGCTGCGGATCACCTGGCCGGCCTTCTGCGCGGTGAGGCGGCGGATCAGCCACGGGCCCAGCGCCAGCGAAATCAGCAGTGCCGTCAGCGCACTGGCGATGGTGCGCAGCGTGATGTACTGGAACAGGCGGAAGGCGCCGACCGATCCGCTCAGCCAGCGCGCCAGCTCAAACAGCATGCGCCCGTCCTCCCGATTCGATGAGTTCGATCACGCGCTCCATCGCGGCCGCGCGCGAGCCCTTGACCAGACAGGTAACGCCGGCGTGCAGCACGCCGCGCAGCGCGGCGGCCAGCAGCGCCGGGTCGTCGAAGTGGTCCGCCCCGGCGCCGAACGCACGGCTGGCCTCGCGGCTGAGCGTTCCCAGCGTCCACAACCGGGCGATGCCCGCCGCCCGCGCCTGGCGGCCCAGTCCGGCCAGCAGCGCCGGTCCCTGCGGGCCCAGTTCGGCCAAATCGCCCAGCACCAGCCAGGTCTCGCCCGCGGCCAGCGCCAGCGTCTCGATGGCGGCGGCCACCGACGCCGGGTTGGCGTTGTAGCTGTCGTCGATCAGCGTCCAGCCACCGGGCATCGCGCGCACGTCCAGCCGGCCGTGCTCGGTGCCGGCCCGCGCCAGGCCCGCCGCGATCGCCTGCGGCGCGATCGCCAGCGCATGCGCCGCCGCCGCCGCGGCCAGCGCGTTGCGCACGTTGTGCCGCCCCGGCAACGGCAGCACCACGGGCACCGCGCCGTCCGGCGTCAGCAGACGGAAGCGGGTGCCTTCCAGGCTGGCCTGCAGCTCCACGGCGCGCACTTCAGCGGGCGTGTCCAACGCGAAGCGCACGATGCGGCGCGCGTTGGCGCGCGCCTCGAACACGCGCGCGAACGCGTCGTCGGCGTTGATCACGGCGATGCCGTCGGCCGGCAGTGCGGCGTAGATCGCGCCCTTGGTCTCGGCCACGCCCTCCAGCGTGCCCAGGCGCTCCAGGTGCGCCGGTGCCACGTTGTTGACCAGCGCCACGCGCGGCCGCGCGATGCCGGCCAGATAGGCGATGTCGCCGGGCTTGCCCGCGCCCATCTCCAGCACCGCGTAACGCGCGTCCTCGCGCATGTTCAGCAGGCTGAGCGGCAATCCGATCTCGTTGTTCTGGTTGCCGGTCGTGGCATGCGTGGGTGCCAGTGCGCCGAGGATGGCGGCGCACAGGTTTTTGACGGTGGTCTTGCCGCTGGATCCGGTGATGCCGACGACTTCGACCGCGCTGCGGGCGCGTACCGCGCTGGCCAGATCCCCCAGCGCCGTCGGCGTGTCGGCCACCCGCACCTGCGGCAGCGCGATGTCCGCGATGAGGCGCTCCACCAGCGCGCCGGCCGCACCGGCCGCCCGCGCCTGGGCCAGGAAATCGTGGCCGTCGACGTGCCGGCCGCGCAGCGCCACGAACAGCGTCCCGGCGGCAAGGCGGCGCGAATCGGTGCCGGCGCCGCGCACCGCCACGTCGGCGCCATGCAGGCTGCCGCGTGTCCACAGCGCGACTTCGCTCAGCGGCAGATTCAGCATGGGCGGGCCTCCAGCGCGGCGCGCACTTCGGCCAGATCGTCGAAGGGACGCACCCGGCCCGCGCACTCCTGGTAAGCCTCGTGACCCTTGCCGGCGATCAGCACCACATCCCCGGGCCGGGCCGCGCCGACCGCCTGCGCGATGGCACGCGCGCGATCGCGCTCAATGGCCACCTGCGCCTGCGCGGGCATGCCGGCGCGGATGGCGGCGACAATGGCGTCGCCGTCCTCGCCGCGCGGATTGTCGTCGGTGATGATGGCCACGTCCGCCAGCCGTGCCGCCAGCGCACCCATCTGCGGACGCTTGCCGGCGTCACGCTCGCCGCCGCAGCCGAACACGCACCACAGCCGCCCGCGGCAATGGGCGCGCAGCGCCGACAGCGCCTGCTCCAGTGCATCGGGCGTATGCGCGTAATCGACCACCACCAGCGGCTGTGCCCCTCCACCCAGGCGGTTCATGCGCCCGGGCACCGGCTGCAGCCGCGGCAGCACGGCGACCACCTCGTCCAGCGCGAACCCCAGCGCCAGCAGGCAACCGGCCACGCCCAGCAGGTTGGCCACGTTGAAGCGGCCCAGTAGGCCACTGCACACCGCATGCACGCCCTGCGCGGCATGCAGCCGGAAGCTCAGCCCTTGCGCGTCGGCGGATACCGCCTCCGCACGCAGGTCCGCCTCCCTGCGGCCCTGCGCGCTGGTACCCAGCAGGCGCACGCCGGCAGGCAGGCCGGCGGCCAGCCGTACGCCGAACGGATCATCCAGATTGATCACCGCATGGCGCAACCCCGGCCAGGCGAACAGTCGCGCCTTGGCGGCACCGTAGGCCTGCATGCTGCCGTGATAATCGAGATGGTCGCGGGTGAGGTTGGTGAATACCGCCGCCGCGAACTCGACGCCCGCGACGCGATCCTGCACCAGCGCGTGCGAAGAGACCTCCATCGCCACCTGCGTGACGCCGGCCGCGCGGAACTGCGCCAGCAGCCGCTGCACGGCGATGGCATCCGGGGTGGTGCGCGCGCCCGCCTGCAGCTGTCCGTACAGACCGGCGCCCAGCGTGCCGATGCTGGCGGCGCGCTGGCCCAGCAGCGCGAGCGCCTGCACCAGCAGTTGCACCGTCGAAGTCTTGCCGTTGGTGCCGGTGACGCCCACCACCGCCAGCGCGCGCGAAGGATGGCCGAAGAAGCGCGCGGCGATCTCGCCCAGGTGGCGGTGCAGGCCGTCGATCCACAGCGTGCCGGCTTCCCCGGCCACCTCCGCGGGTGGCGGCGCCTCGGCCAGCACCAGCACCGCGCCTGCGGCGCGCGCCTGCGGCGCGTAGCGGATGCCGTGCTCGCGACTGCCGCGCAGCGCCACGAAGGCCTCGCCCGGCCGCACCGCACGCGAGTCCAGGCTGAGGCCGCGCAGCAGCACTGCGGAAGCCGCGCCCGCATCGGCGATGCCGGCCAGCAGCTCGCCGGCGCGCATCGGCGCAGCCGCGTCGACGGCGCCGCTCACGGCGCGGCTCCGGCTGCGGGTGCCGTCGGCACCGGCGTCTGCGCATACCACTGCTGGACGTGGTCGGGCGGAATGTCCAGCAGCCGCAGCGCCGCCTCCATCACCTTGCGGAACACTGGCGCCGCAACCATGCCGCCGAAATGGCCATGGCGGGGATCGCGCACCACCACCACGCCCACCAGGCGCGGATCACTGGCCGGCACCATGCCGCAGAACACGGCGTAGTAGTCGTTCTTGGCGTAACCGCCGGCACTGGCCTGGTGCGCGGTGCCGGTCTTGCCGGCGGCGGTGTAGTTGGGAATCATCGCCGCCGCCGCGGTGCCCGCCGGGCTGACCACGGTCTTCAGCATGCCCACCATTTCGCGCGCATAGCGCGCCTGCAGCACGCGCTCGGGCGGATTGTCATCGCCCTTGACGAAGGTGGGGTGATGCAGGACGCCGCCGTCGGCCAGCGCCGAGTACGCCTGCGCCAGCTGCAGCGCGGTGACGTTGAGGCCGTAGCCGTAGGAGATGGTGACGCGGTTGATCGGCCGCCAGCTGGTGTACACCGGCAGCAGGCCCGAGGCCTCGCCGGGGAAACCGCTGCCCGTGCTGCGCCCGAAACCGAAGCCGCGCAGCACGTCGTACAGGCGCTGTTCCGAGAACGTCGCGGTGATCCTGGAGGCGCCGACATTGCTGGAGTCGGTGATGACCCCGGTCATGTCCAGCCTGCCGAAATCGGAGGTGTCGCGGATGGTGTAGCCATCCATGCTGTACCAGCCGGGCGAGGTGTCGACGGACGAGCGCGGCGTCCATTTGCCGCTCTGCAGCGCGGCCGAGAGCGAAAAGGCCTTCATCACCGAGCCCGGCTCGAATACGTCGGTGACCGCGCGGTTGCGCCAGTCGCGCGGCGAGCTGCCGTCGATGTGGTTGGGGTTGAACGAGGGCAGGTTGACCATGGCCAGGATCCCGCCCGTGCGCGCGTCCATCACCACCATCGTGGCGGCGCGGGCATCGTGCTGCTGCACCGCCTCGGCGAGGTACTGGTAGGCCAGGTACTGGATGCGGCGGTCGATGCTGAGGGTGAGGTCGTGCCCGGGCACCGGCTCGCGCACCAGCTGCACGCTCTGCACGATCTGGCCCAGGCGGTTGCGGATCACGCGCTGCAGGCCGGGCGTGCCGGTCAGCCACTGGTTGTAGGCCAGTTCCAGGCCCTCCTGCCCCTGGTCGTTGATGTTGGTGAAGCCCAGCACCTGCGCGGTGACCGCGCCGGTGGGGTAGTAGCGGCGGTACTCGCGCTGCTTGTAGACGCCGGGGATCTTCAGCGCCAGCACGGCCTGCGCCGCGACCGGATTCATCAGCCGCCGCAGATACACGAACTCGGCGCCGGAGCGCTGCTCCAGGCGCCGCTGCAGTCCGGCGGCCCCCACTCCCAGCGCGGCCGCCAGCTGCGGTATGCGGCCGGGCGCATCGGCCAGCAACTCGCGCGGATCGGCCCACAGAGAGTCCACCGGCGTGGAAACCGCCAGCGGTTCGCCGTTGCGGTCGAAGATGCTGCCGCGCGAGACCGGGATGGGCAGTTCGCGCAGGAAGCGTGCATCGCCCTGCTGCTGCAGGAAGTGCCGGCGCAGTACCTGCAAATCCACCGCGCGCGCCAGCAGTCCGGCTGCGGCCAGTCCCAGCAGCACGAACACCAGCGCCAGCCGGCGCCGTGGACGCGGCGCCGCGGTGCGTGCGCCGGCTTCGCTGCGCGGCGGCGGTTTCGACACCCGCTTCACGGCCGCACCATGCGGATCTGCGCCGGGTCGGGATCGACCATGCCCAGCCGGCTGCGCGCCACCGAAGCCACGCGCGCCGGATCGGCCCAGGTGGCATCCTCCAACTCGAGCCGGCCGTACTCGATGTCGAGATGGTCGCGCTCGGCCTGCAGGCGGGTCAGCTGGATGAACAGCTCGCGGTTCTCGTTGCGCGCCCACACCACGGCGATCGCACTGGTCACCACCGCCAGCAGCGCCAGCCACAGCAGCGCCCGTTCCAGCAGCGGGCTCACGCGCGTTTCTCCGCCACGCGCAGCACCGCCGAGCGCGCACGCGGGTTGGCGGCACATTCGGCGGCACCGGCGAACTGTTTGCGTCCGACCGGGCGCAGCGGCGCAGCGGCAGCCGGCGGCGGCGGCAGGCCGCGGGCCATCCGCGGCGGCGGCGGCCCGCGCATGAACTGTTTGACCAGCCGGTCCTCCAGCGAATGGAAACTGATCACCACCAGCCGCCCGCCCGGCCGCAGACATGCAACCGCGGACTCGAGGCCGCGCTGCAGCGCCTGCAGTTCTCCGTTGACGTGCAGACGCAGGGCCTGGAAGGTGCGCGTGGCCGGATGCTTGCCCGCCTCGCGGCGGCGGCCGATGACACGCGAGACCAGATCGGCCAGCTCCAGCGTGCGCGTGATCGGCTGCTGCGCACGATGCGCCACGATGGCCCGCGCGATGCGCCGGCTCATGCGCTCCTCGCCCAGACGCCACAGCACCTCGGCGATCCCGGCTTCGTCGCAGCGCGCCAGGAACTCCGCGGCGCTCTCGCCGTGGGCCGGATCCATGCGCATGTCCAGCGGACCGTCGGCCATGAAGCTGAAACCGCGCGCGGCTTCATCCAACTGCGGCGAAGACACGCCAAGGTCGAACAGCACGCCGTCCAGACCCTGCCGCGCCGCTTCCCAGCCGGCGAGGTCGGCGAAGCTGCCGTGCCGGATGTGTACTCGCCCGTCGCGACCGAAACGTGCACGCGCCGCGGCGATCGCCTCGGGATCGCGATCCATCAGCAGCAGGCGCCCGCTCTCATCGAGCCGGTCCAGGATTGCCGCGGCGTGGCCGCCGCGGCCGAAGGTGCCATCGAGGTAGATCCCCTGCGGCCGTACGGCAAGGCCGGCCACGGCCTCGTGCAGGAGCACCGGGACATGTTGCCGCGGCGCCTCGCTCATGACGGCCCCGGGCGGCACGGCTCACAGCCGCAGCGCGGACATTTCCGCGCTGATATCGCTCTCGCCGATGCTCTGGCGGATCTTGGCCAGATGCGCCTGCTCGCTCCAGAGTTCGAACTTGTTGCCCATGCCCAGCAGCACGGCGCGCTTCTCGATGCCCGCCGCCGCGCGCTGGCTGGCCGGCAACAGGATGCGGCCGGCGCCATCCGGCTCCAGTGGCGCCGCGGCACCGACCAGTTTCATCTGCAACGCGCGGTGCACCGCCTTGACGCTGGGCAGCGCATTGACCTCGTCGCGCACGCGCTCCCACTCGCCCTGCGGAAACAGCCACAGGCATCCCGGCTCGAAGGGGTTGTACACGCTGACCAAACGGCTGGCACACACCCGCGCCACCTGCTCGCGATACGCGGTGGGGATCGCCAGCCGGCCCTTGTCGTCCACGCTGATGGCGGTTTCACCCTGGAACACGATCCCACCTTTCCCCACGTTTTCACACGTATCACCACCTTAGTCTCAGCTTTTGCGACTGTCAACGGGTTTTTGCCTTGCAGATCAAGGACTAATAAGGACGGCAGCATGATTTCGCGCAATCCCTGAGGAGACGACGCAATCATGTTGAAATGATTGATTTTTCCTGGAACGCTGCGCCCACCGCACGGGCGCGAGGCGCCCTCCGCACCACACCCCCGCGCCGTCATCGGCCCTCGGTGTGGGCACCTGTGCAGAAACGGGGCCATCCATGCCGCGGATTAAAGAAGCAGAAAATTAAAAGGAGTCGGCCCGTAAGCCGGGTTCTGTTCTAGACAGTCATTCCTCTCGGCCTGGCGTCACCGCCAGGCTCCAGCGGCCAACCCGGAGGCGACGCGGGCCACGTCATAGCCTCCCTATTCGGCCTTGCTCCAGGTGGGGTTTGCCGTGCCGCGTGGCGTTGTCCCCACGCGCGGTGCGCTCTTGCCGCACCGTTTCACCCTTGCCTGATCCCCTTGCGGGGCCATCGGCGGTTTGCTTTCTGTTGCACTTTCCGTCGGCTCGCGCCGCCCAGGCGTTACCTGGCACCTTGCCCTGTGGAGCCCGGACTTTCCTCGGCGCTTGCGCGACGCGACTGCCCGGCCGACTCCGCTTTCAAGTGTAACCGTTGCGCACGGCGCGCGGGCGGTACACACCGCGTCAATCGGGACCGCCGCCCGCGTACAGCGCGCGGCGCGGCGCGCCGGTGAACTCGGCCGCAATGCGCGCGGCGCGTGCGGGCGGCAGCTCGGCACGCAGCCGTTCGAACAACCGGCGCCCCTGTGCCAGCGCACGGGCATCGGCCGCATCGTCACCGGCCACCAGCAGCACGATCTCGCCGCGCCGCTGGTCGGCATCGGCCTGCACGCGGGCGCGCAGGCCGGCGAGGCTGTCCGTCAGCACGGTCTCGTGGATCTTGGTCAGTTCGCGCGCCAGCGCCGCCGGCCGGGCGGCGCCGAAAGCCGCGACGAGATCGTCGAACGTCTCCAGCAGGCGATGCGGCGCCTCGTAGAAAACCAGCGTGCGCGTCTCCGCCGCCAGCTCGCGCAACCGGTTGCGGCGGGCGCCAGCAGCGGCGGGCAGGAATCCCTCGAAAACGAAGCGGGTGCAGGGCAGACCCGCCACCGAAAGTGCCGCGACCAGTGCCGAGGGTCCCGGCACCGGCGTCACGCGCAAGCCCGCCGCGCGCGCCGCACGCACCAGCAGGTAGCCCGGATCGCTGAGCAGCGGCGTGCCGGCATCGGAAACCAGCGCAAGATCCTCGCCGCGCTGCAGGCGCGCGACCAGCACCGGTGTTTGCGCGGCCTCGTTGTGCCCGTGCAGCGCCAGCAGCGGTGTGCCGATGCCGCAGTGCATCAGCAATTGCCGCGTATGCCGGGTGTCCTCCGCCGCGATCGCCGCCACGTGCGCGAGCACGAGGCGTGCGCGTGCAGACAAATCCTCCAGATTGCCGATCGGGGTCGCCACCACCCACAGCGTGCCGCCTGGATCCGACATCGTGCTCTCCACGGGCGCGGTCCGCCCGGCAGCATCCGCTATCATCGCAGAGCCGTTTCCGACCGTGCAGGCCCGCGATGCGTCCGCTGATCCCGATGCTGCTTGCCGTGGTCCTGCTGGCACTGGCCGGCTGCGCCACACTGGGTGTGCCCACGCCGGCGCAGCAGGCGGCCAACGCGCAGGCGCTGGCGCTGTACCAGCGGGGCGATTTCCAGGGCGCGGCGCGTACCTGGCAGGACCTGGCACCCCCGGAACAGCAGGGTGCGCTGGCCAGCCGCTACCGGCTGCGCGCCGCCGACGCCTGGTACCGTGCCGGGCAGACCGCACGCGCCGCGCAGATGCTCGCAACCGTGCAGGGCAACCGGCTGCAGGGCGAGGACGCCGCGCGCTACAACCTGCTGCAGGGCGAACTGGCGCTGCCGCGCGATCCGCAGCAGGCCATGGCCATCGCCGCCATGCTTCCGGCCACACTGCCTGCGGACCTGCAGCTGCGTGCCGCGCGGCTGCAGGCGCGGGCGGCTGCCGCGTTGGGCGACCGTTATGCCGAGGCGCGCGCGCGCGCGCGCATGGACCCGCTGCTGGCCGGTGCGGCGCGGCAACGCAATGCGCGCCGGATCGAGCGGCTGCTGACCGCGCTCGGGGTGCCGGCCCTGCTGAAGCAGGCACAGGCGCTGCCGGCCGGTGATCCGATGCGGCCATGGCTGGGCCAGGCGCTGCGCCGGCTGGGCAGCACGCTGCCGAGCCCGCTGCCGCAACTCGAGCGGCCGGCCGGCACGCTGGTGGTCGCCGGCGCCAGCGCCAGCGGCGAGGGTTTCCACGCCTACCACCAGGTTGCCCTGCTGCTGCCGCTCAGCGGCCCCCTGCGCGCCGCGGGGGATGCGGTTGTCGAGGGATACCTCACCGCCTACTTCAACACACCCGCGAACCAGCCGCGCCCGCTGCTGCGCATCTACGACACCCAGGGCACGCCAGCCGGCGCGCTGGCCGCCTGCCGGCAGGCGCAGCAGGACGGCGCCGATCTGATCGTGGGTCCGCTGGCACGCGATGCCGTCGCCGCGCTGTTCGCAAGCGATCCGACGCTGCCGGTGCTGGCGCTGAACCATCCCGACGGCGACGGCACCCCCCCGGCAGGCAGCGCCGAGTTCGGCCTGATGCCGGAGAACGACGGAGTGCAGGCCGCGGCGCGCCTGCTGCAGCAGGGCATCCGCAGCGCCGTGGTATTCACCAGCGGCAGCGATGGCCAGCAGCGCGCCGTGCGTGCGTTCCAGTCGCAGTTCACCGCCGGCGGCGGCCAGGTGCTTTCGGTGCAGACGCTGCCACCGGATACGGTGAACTACAAGGCGCAGATCCAGGCGGTGGCTCCGCTGCTGGGTGGCCACGGCGGCATCTTCATCGCCGTCACCCCGGAAACTGCGCGGCTGCTGCTGCCGCAGATCCGTGTGGCCCGGCTGCGCCAGCCGGTGCTGGCCACCGTCGAGGTCTATACCGGGATTCCCAGCGCGCTGGACCGCGATCTGGACGGCGTGCAGTTCCCGGACGCCCCCTGGCTGTACAACGCGCAGGCCGGGCTGCCGACCCGTTCGAGCCTGCAACGCGATCTGCCGGTCGCCGCCGGACGCGGTGCGCGACTGTTCGCCTTCGGCATGGACGCCAGTCTGCTCAGCCCCTATTTCGCCTGGCTCGAGCGGCATCCCGGCAGCTACGTTTCCGGCGCCACCGGACAGCTCAGCGTGGATGCCTCCGGCGAGGTGCAGCGCACGCCGATCTGGGTGGACTTCGTCAACGGCGTGGCGACGCCCCTGACCGGATCGCTGGAAAGCAGCAGCGGCAGCGCTGACCCGCCGTGAGCGCGGCACGGTCCACCGCCACGCCGCGCCAACGTCTGGGAGCGGCCGGCGAGTCGGCGGCGCTGGCGCATCTGCAGGGTGCCGGGCTGATCCTGCTGGCGCGCAACGTGCGCTGCCGCTACGGCGAGCTGGATCTGGTGATGCTCGATGGCGCGACGCTGGTGTTCGTCGAGGTGCGCACGCGCGCCGATGGCGCGCGCGGCGGTGCGCTGGGTTCGGTGGGCAGCGGCAAGCGCCTGCGCCTGCTGCGCGCGGCGGCCGACTATCTGGCTTCGCATCCGGCGCATGCGGCACGCACCTGTCGCTTTGACGTCGTGGGCTACGACGGCCACGCCCCCGGCACGCCCTGCCAATGGGTGCGTGCCGCCTTCGAGGCAGGTTGAGCACATCGCCCGCCGCCTTGCCTGCCCGCGCGCGCCTGCCCTAGTCTTCGGCACGCGCAGGCGGCGACCGCTCGCACGGGGACTCCAGCATGCTTCTCGATCTGTTGGGCCGCATCGCGTTCGGCTTGTTCGGTCTGGCCCTGCTGCTGGCAATCGCGGTGGCGTTCTCCAACCACCGCCGCGGCATCGACTGGAAGCTGGTGGGCAGCGGCGTCCTGCTGCAGACCGTGTTCGCTCTGTTCGTGCTGAAAATGCCCTTCGGCGAGGGTGTCTTCAACGCGCTCGCTGCAGGATTCGTCACCATCATGGGTTACGTCGGTGCCGGCTCCAGCTTCATCTTCGGCAACCTGGTCAACGCCGCCAACCCCAGCATCGGCTACGTATTCGCACTGCAGGTGCTGCCGACCATCGTGTTCTTCGCCGCGCTCACCGGCGTGCTCTACCACCTCGGCATCATGCAAAAGATCGTGCAGGGCATGGCCTGGGTGATCACCAAGGTGATGCGCGTGTCCGGCGCCGAGACCACCAGTGTGTGCGCCAGCGTGTTCATCGGCCAGACCGAGGCGCCGCTCACCATCAAGCCCTACATCGAGCGCATGACCGAGGCCGAGCTGATGACGGTGATGATCGGCGGCATGGCGCATATCGCCGGATCGGTGATGGCCGCATACGTGGGCCTGCTGGGCCACGGCGATCCGGCGCAGATGGAGTTCTACGCCAAGCATTTCCTCACCGCATCGATCATGGCCGCGCCGGCGACGCTGATGATCGCCAAGATCCTCATCCCGGAAACGCAGCAGCCGCTGACGCGCGGCACGGTGAGGATGCAGCTCGAGCGCACCACCGCCAACGTGATCGACGCGGCGGCCAGCGGTGCCGGCGACGGCCTAAAGCTGGCGCTGAACGTCGGCGCCATGCTGCTGGCCTTCATCGCGCTGATCGCCCTGCTGAACGCCCCCATCCAGTGGCTGGGCTCACACCCCTGGAGCGGAGGGGACGGCAGCACGCTCAACCACTGGCTCTCGCAGGCCAGCAGCCGCGACATCCGGCTGAGCATGCAGACGATCTTCGGCTGGCTGCTGGCGCCGGTGGCCTGGATCATCGGCGTGCCCTGGCACGACGCGCCGCTGGTAGGCAGCTTCATCGGCCAGAAGGTGGTGATCAACGAGTTCGTCGCCTACACCGACATGTCGCGGCATCTGGACCGGCTGCTGCCGCAAAGCCGCCTGATTGCCACCTACGCGCTGTGCGGATTCGCCAATTTCTCCTCGATCGCCATCCAGATCGGCGGCATCGGCGGCATCGCGCCCAGCCGGCGCGGCGATCTGGCGCGGCTGGGCCTGCGGGCGGTGCTGGGCGGCTCGCTGGCCACCTTCATGACCGCCACCATCGCCGGCGTGATCAGCGGCATCTGATGCGGCAGGGTGATCCGCCATCGGCGTTGCGCAGGTCGTCGTCGGCGGCAGCTACAACCAGGACCAGTTGTGGCGCTGCGGACGTTTCCCGGAGGTCGGGGAAACGCTGGCCGCAAGCGCCTTCGACCTCTCCGCAGGCGGCAAGGGCAGCAACCAGGCCATCGCCGGCGCGCGCCAGGACGCGGCCACCTGCCTGACGCCGCCGTCGGCACCGATGCGGCCGGCGAGGCGGCGCGCGCACCGGATGGTGAGCCGCACCGCAGCACAGCGCCCGCCGATGCTCCGGGGTACACAAAACGGAACGGGCGGCCGCAGCCGCCCGTCCGGTACAAGTGATTCCACGACGCTCTATTTGAGGCTCTCGTTGAGGATGCGCGGGGTGACGAAGATCAGCAGCTCCGCCTTGGTGTTGTTGCGGTTGGTGTTGCGGAACAGCAGCCCCAGGCCCGGGATGTCGCCCAGCAGCGGGACCTTCTGCTCGGTCATGCCCTTGGTCACCTCGTAGATGCCGCCCAGCACCACGGTCTGGCCGTTGTCGACCAGCACGCCGGTCTGGATCTGGCGGGTGTCGATCTGCGGCACCTGGCCGCCGCCCGGGTTGTTGATGAAGCCGGCCAGGGCGTCCTTCTTGACGTCCAGCGCCAGATACACGCGGCCGTCGGCGGTGATGGTGGGCGTGACCTTGAGCTCCAGCACTGCATCCTTGAACTGCACGGTGGCGGTGCCGACGCCCGCGCCGCCCAGCGCATTCTGGAAGGTGACGTAGCCGATCTCGGTACCCTGCTTGATGATCGCCGGCTGCTGGTTGGCGGTGATCACGCGCGGGCTGGAGATGGTCTCGCTCTTGCCTTCCGTCTGCGCGGCCGAGAGTTCCAGATCCAGCAGGTAGTTGGAACCCAGCACCGCCAGACCGAAGCTTCCGGCCGGAGTGGTGGCCGGCAGGTTGACGTTGAGCCCGCCGGGGAAGGTGATGGCCGGCGGCAGCGTCGGCTGCGGCGGCGTGCCGCCGGTCTGCGCGGCGTACTGCTGGTTGAGCTGGTTCTGCGCGATCACCTGGTTCTGCGCGGCGATGCTGTTGTCCAACGCTGTCGTGTCGGTAATCGTGGCCCCGGTGGAGACCAGTTGCCCGCTGGGGTTGGTGAAGAAGCCGCTGGCGCCGAACTTGGCCCCCAGCTCGCGCACGAAGTTGTCGGTGGCGA
Organism: Pseudomonadota bacterium; assembly: GCA_021792975.1. GTDB lineage: Bacteria > Pseudomonadota > Gammaproteobacteria > Xanthomonadales > Rhodanobacteraceae > Metallibacterium. The sequence continues at coordinate 37,769 of JAJYTR010000011.1, forward strand.
TGACGATGCGCGATTCGATCAGCACCTGCTTGACCGGCTTGTCGAGCTGCGCCACCAGCGCGCGGATCTCGCGGATCTTCTGCGGGATGTCGCTGACGATCAGCGTGTTGGTGCGGTCGTCGTAGGTGACGCTGCCGCGCACCGAGAGGAAGCCGCGGCTGACGTTGCCGCCGGCGGCGCCGCCGGCGGTGTTCTGCAGGCTCTTCTGCGTCAGCAGCTGGGCGATGGTGGAGGCCTTGCCGTAGCTGATGGGGATGAAGTCGGTGACCAGCGGCGCGGCCTCCTCGGCGCGCATGCGGGTTTCGGCCTTGGCCTGCTCGTAGGCGGCCAGCTCGCTCTGCGGCGCCACCCAGATGACGTTGCCGTCGCGCTGCATGCCCAGGCCCTTGGCGCGCATGATCACCGCCAGCGCCTGGTCCCAGGGCACGTTGACCAGCCGCAGGGTGATGCTGCCGCCGACGCTGTCGGAGGCCACGATGTTGAGATTGGAGACATCGGCGATCAACTGCAGCGCCGAACGCGTGGGGATGTCCTGGAAATTGAAGGTGACGCGCGCGCCGGTGTACTTGGGCCCTTCCATGCCCTTACCGATGACGCCGCCGGTCTGCTGCGCCTTCTTCGGCGCGATCTCGACCACGTACTCGTCGCCGGTCTGGTAGGCCGAGGGCTCGAACGCGCCGCGCGCGGCGATCTCCATGCGCGCGCCGTCGCCGACGGGACGCGTGGTGACCGTGGTCACCGGGGTGGCGAAGTCGTTGACGTCCAGCCGCTGCGCCAGCTTCGGCGGCAGCGAGGCGTTGGCGAAATCGACCACCATGCGGTCGCCCGCGCGGTGCATGTCGACATTGGCGCCGCTGCCGCTGAAGCGGACGATGACCTGGCCCGCGCCGTCCCTGCTGCGCTGGAAGTCGATGTTGCGGATGGCCAGCGAGCCGGTAGCGGGCAGCATCTTGCTGGGATTGCCCACCGCGCTGGAAGCCAGCGCGCTGCCGCTGCCGCTGCTGATCGAGAGCACCAGTGCGTCACCCTCGACACGGGTGGTGTAGCTGGCGTTCTGGATGAGGTCCACCACGATGCGCGTACGGTCGCCGGCGGAAACGGCGGTGACGCTGGAGGTGGCGCCGCTGCCCACCTCCAGGCGCCGCTTGGCCAGCGCCAGGGTGGTGTTGTCCAGGTCCACCGCGATGCGCGGCGGATCGGTGGTGGTGAACACGCGCGGCTGCGGCGGCGTGCCGTCGAACTTCAGGGTCACGGCAACCCTGCCCCCGGGCAGAGCCTGGTAGCTCATGTCCTTGAGGGTCGTGGCGATTGCGGCCGCCGGCAGCAGGGCCAACAGCAGCACGGACAGCCATGCGGCCATGCGGACGCGCGATGCGCGGAGGTTGTTGCCAATGGCTTGCGTCGTCATGTACATCACCCCCAGAGGGTCCTCATTGCTCGCTCATCGCGATTTCGGCCTTGCGCTCCATCCAGCCGCCATTGCCGTTCGGTACCAGCTCGGTCAGATAGACCTTGTCCGGTGTGACCCGGGTCACCCGGCCGTCGCTCTGCCCCATGTAGTTGCCCACCACGATGCGGTGGATCACCCCGGTGGGATCCTTGATCAGCGCCTGGGCCCCGGCGCCCGTGCCGATGGTGCCCACCATCTTCAGGGAGTCCAGCGGGAAGAACTCCAGCGGCTGTTTGGGTCGGCTGGCATCCGGGCGCGGTCCGCTGTTGCCGTAGGTCCCCGCCTCGAGCGGACTGGGGCTGAACGGATCGCGCAGGCCCTGGTCGTTGTAGGTGAAGGTCTCGAAGGTCTTGATGACCGGCAGCGGCGGCAGCGGCGGACCTTTCTTGGCCTTCTCCTGCGCCACCCATTCGCGCAGGTCGGACATGCCACGGGTGCAACCGCCCAGCGCCGTGACGACCGCGCAGGCCAGCAGCACGCGGGCGAGCAGCGTACGCGGATTCACTTGCCACCTCCCTTGCCGGCCGCCGCGCCCTTGCCGCCTTCGTCGTCTTCAATGTAGCGGTAGGTCTGCACCGTGCCGTTGAGTTCCAGCAGCCCCCCCGGCGCGGGCTTGTTGCCGGTGGCGCCCAGCGGCCGCAGCGAGACGTCGTGCATGGTCAGGATCACTACGCGCGGCAGCGAAGCCACGCCGCTGATGAAGGTGCCGAACTGGTTGTAGGTGCCGATCATCTTCAGCTTGATGGGCTTGACCGCGTAGAACTCCTTGACGGTCTCGGGTTCGGGCTGGAACAGATCGGTCTGCAGGCCCGCCGAGAGCGCCGTCTGCGAGACGTCCACCAGCAGCTGCGGCATCTCGGTCTTGCTGGGCAGCTGGCGCAGCATCTGCCGCAGCATGTCCTGCATCTCGGAGAGCTGCTTCTTCAGCGCGTCGAGATTGACCGCACGCTCCTGCTGCTTGACGAACTGCTGCTTGAGCTGGACCTCCTGGCTGGCCAGGGATGCCAGGTCGTTCTGCTGGTTGCTGATCTTGAACCACCAGCCGAAGAACAGGATCACCACCGCCGCCAGCACGGTGAAGGTGGTCTTGACCGACTGCGGCCAGCCGCCGATGTTGTTGCGGTCGAGATTGCGGAAATCGTCGAGGAAGCTCACGGCTGCGCTCCTGGCTGGGCCGTCGCAGGCCGCGGCGCGGGCACGGCGGGCCGCGCGGTGCTGGACGCGGCGGCCGGGGCGGGGGCGACGCCCGGCACCACCGGTACCTGGAGGTTTTCCAGCGTGCTGCCGGCGCCGGCCACGCCCGCGTTCTTGGGAATCCCCATCTTCACGGTTAGCCCGAAGGTGTAGGGCATGCGCGCATCCCCGGCCTGTTTCTCGGTCTTCTTGAGATCGGCCTGGCCCAGCCACGGCGAGGCTTCGAGGCTGCGCATGTAATCGGCCACCGCGGCGTTGGACTGCGCGACGCCCTCGAGCGTCAGTTCCTCGCCTTTCTGCGCCATCGAGGTGAGCCGGATCGAGTTGGGGGTGCGTTTCACCAGCTCGTCGAACAGGTGCACCATCTGCGAGCGGTTGGCCTGCAGGTCCTCGATGATCTTCTTGCGCGCCAGCAGCCGGTCACGCACCTTGTCCAGATTCTTGATCTGCTCGTTCTCGGCCTTCAGCTGGCTGATCTGGCCCTGCAGGTAGGCGTTGCGGTCGTTCTGGTTGTCGATCCGCATGCCCATCCACATCGACCAGGCGATCACCACCACCAGCGCGACCGCCGCGGCCGCCCCGAGCTGCATGAAGAATTCGCGCTCGCGCTGCTTGCGCCGCTCGGCGCGCCAGGGAAGTAGGTTGATGCGCGCCATCAGTCGAAACTCCTCAGCGCCAGCCCGCAGGCGATCATCAGCGCCGGCGCGTCCTGTGCCAGTGCCTGCGGGGAGACCTTGGGCGCCAGCGCCATGCTGGCCAGCGGGTTGGCCACGCAGCAGGGCACGCCCAGCTGCTCCTCGATCATTTCGCCGAGGCCGGCGATGGCGGCGGTACCGCCGGCCAGCACCACCTGGTCGACCTTGCTGTGCTCGCTGGAGGCATAGAAAAACTGCAGCAGGCGACTGACCTGCTGGATCACCGCTTCCTTGAACGGCTCCAGTACCTCGATCTCGTACGATTCCGGCAGACCGCCCTGGCGCTTGGCCAGGCCGGCCTCCTCGTAGGAAAGGCCGTAGCGGCGCATGATCTCGTCGGTGAGCTGCTTGCCGCCGAACACCTGCTCGCGCGAATAGATGGAGCGCTGCCGGCGCAGCACGATCAGCGTGGTCATGGTGGCGCCGATGTCCACCAGCGCGATCACGCCGTCACGGCTGACCGAAAGCTGGTCGGCGATCAGGCCGAAGGCGTTTTCCATGGCGAAGGCCTCGACGTCCACGACCCTGGCCGTCAGCCCGCCCATGTCCAGCGCGGCCACGCGCATGTCGACGTTCTCGGTGCGCGAGGCGGCCAGCAGCACCTGGACCATCTCGGGGTTGTCCTTGACCGGCCCCAGCACCTCGAAATCGAGGCTGACCTCCTCGATCGGGTAGGGGATGTACTGATTGGCTTCGGCCTGCACCTGGCTTTCGAGGTCGTCCTCGCTCAGCTCGGCGGGCATGGTGACGGTACGGGTGATCACCGCCGACCCGGCCACCGCGGCGGCGGCGTGCTTGAGCTTGCTGCCCGAGCGGGCCACCGCGCGGCGGATCGCCTCGCCCACCGCTTCGACCTCGACGATGTTCTTCTCGACCACCGCATTGGGCGGCAACGGCTCGACCGCGTAGTGCTCGACGCGATAGCGCGTGCCGGCCTGGCTCAGTTGCAGGACCTTCACGGCGGTCGAACTGATGTCCACGCCGATCAACGGCGCCGACTTCGGAGTGAACAATCCCACCGGATTTCCCCTTCCCACGCGCCCTTACGAGCGAAATATGCGTCATTACCTTAGATCAAGTCTTAACTCATTGGCAACGCCCGATGAACCGGGGGGCTGCGAGGGATTTCACAATTCTTTGCATCCCGGCGGCAGCGCCGGCCGCCGCCGCAATCCGCGCGCGGCGGGACACCGGTCACCGGGCGTCACGGATGGGGGGCTTATACTCGCGGCCCTTGTGGAGCCCGCCACCGTCGGCGGCCGCCGACCGCTGACGATGCGCCTGTTGCTGCGACTGCTGAAATGGTTCGTGATCCTGGGCTTTGCCGGAGCGCTGGCCGGCGCCATGGCGCTGGGCATCGCCTACTGGATCCTCGCGCCGCGGTTGCCCTCCGTGTCCTCGCTCAAGGACGTGCAGATGCAGGAGCCGCTGATGGTGCGTTCGGCGGATGGCAGGCTGATCGCCACGTTCGGCGAGACCAACCGCATCCCGGTGACCTTCGCGCAGATCCCGCCGATGCTGCGCGACGCGTTCCTGGCCGCCGAGGACGCCGATTTCTACCATCACCCCGGTGTCGACATCGTGGGCACGGCGCGCGCGGCCTTCGAGGTGCTGATCCACGGCGGCGCCAAGGTGCAGGGCGGCAGCACCATCACCCAGCAGGTGGCACGCAACTTCTTCCTCAGCCCACAGAAGAGCTACACGCGCAAGCTGATGGAATGGTTCCTGGCGTTCCGCATCGAGAAGGAACTGAGCAAGAACGACATCCTGACGCTGTATCTCAACAAGATCTTCCTGGGCCACCGCGCCTATGGCGTGGCCGCGGCGGCGCAGTACTACTACGGCAAGAAGCTGGACCAGCTCACCCTGCCCGAGTGCGCGATGCTGGGCGGCCTGCCGCAGGCGCCTTCGGCGGCCAATCCGGTCACCGCTCCGAGGCGCGCGCTGGTCCGTCGCAACTACGTGCTCAAACGCATGTACGACGTCGGCTTCATCACCAAGGCGCAGTACCGCCAGGCGCTGGCCACGCCCGACGACGCTTTCCCGCACGAGGCCCCGATCCAGGTCGATGCACCCTACGTTGCCGAGATGGCGCGCCAGGTGGCCATGCAGAAACTCGGCAACCAGGCGCTCACCGACGGCTATACGGTCTACACCACCCTGGTCGGACGCCTGCAGGACGCGGCCAACGCCGCCGTGCGCCACGAGATGCTGGCCTACAGCATGCGCCACGGCTGGTACGGCCCGGAAGCCACGGTGAAGCTGCCGACCACGCCGGACCCGGCACTGTGGTCCAAGGCACTGGCCGGACGCATGCCCATCGCCGGCCTGCAGCCGGGACTGGTGACGCAGAGCGGCGCGCGGCAGGCGCACGTGTATCTGCAGAGCGGCCAGACTGTCGTGCTGGATCTGAAATCGGTGGCCTGGGCGCGGCGTTATATCAACGAGAACCGCACCGGCCCGACGCCGCGCGCCGTGGACCAGGTTCTGAAACCGGGCGACATCGTCCGCGTGGCGCTGGATGGCCAGGGCCACTGGCGGCTGGCGGAGGTCCCCAGAGCGCAGGCGGCGCTGGTCTCGCTGCGGCCGGACGATGGCGCCATCGTCGCGCTGGTGGGCGGCTACAGCTACACGCTCAGCCAGTTCAACCGTGCCACCCAGATCGCCCGGCAGCCCGGCTCCAGTTTCAAGCCATTCGTCTACTCGGCGGCATTCCAGCGCGGATTCAGCCCCGCCTCGGTGGTCAACGACGCGCCGCTGATCTTCGCTGATCCTTCGGCCAAAGGCGGCGAATGGACCCCGGCCAACGACACCGCGATGTTCCAGGGGCCGACGCGACTGCGCGTGGCGCTGGCGCAATCCAAGAACCTGGTGACCATCCGCCTGGTCGATGCCATCGGTGTGGGTTACGCACGCCAGTGGGCCACCCGCTTCGGCCTCAGCACGGACCAGATCCCCGACAACCTGTCGATGGCGCTGGGCACCGCCTCGGTCTCGCCGCTGCAGATGGCACGCGGCTATGCGGTGTTCGCCAACGGCGGCTTCCTGGTCGATCCCTACATCATCCAGCGCATCGACAACCGCAACGGCCAGCCGGTGTTCCTGGCCGATCCGCTGCGCGCCTGCCGCGACTGCACGCAGCGCCTGCTGGCCGATGCCGCACTGAGGCCGGGCGAGCCGCCGCCCCCGCCGCCGGCGCCGGCGCACGCCACCAGCAACGCGGGGAACGGCCTGCCGCCGGTTCCGGGGGATCTCAGCGTCCTGGTGCCGGCGCCCGCGCCGGGCAGCGCGCTGCCGCTGCGGCTGGCTCCGCGCGTGATCGGTCCGCGCAACGCCTGGCTGATCGCCTCGATCATGCAGTCGGTGATCCGCAGCGGCACCGGACAGCTGGCTCTGACGCTGGGACGCAACGATCTGTCAGGCAAGACCGGATCGACCAACGACTATCGCGACGCCTGGTTCGGCGGCTACAACGCCGATCTGGTCACCGACGTGTGGGCCGGGTTCGACAATTTCTCGTCGCTGGGCCACGCCGACGGCCATCCGGAATTCGGTGCCTACGTCGCCCTGCCGATCTGGGTGCGCTACATGAAAGCGGCTCTGGCCGGCATGCCGCCCGCACCCGAGCCGATGCCGCCCGGGATCGTCACCGTGCTGATCAACCGCGACACCGGCCTGCCGGCCAGACCGGACGATCCGCTGGCGATCTCCGAAGTGATGACGATCGAGGACTACGAGCATCTCAAACGGCAGGCCCGGTTGAACGGCAAGCACGACGCCAAGTCCTACGACGTGTTCTAGCTAGAGCGCCCGGCGCTCCGGCTTGCCACGCCGGCCCGGCTGTTGCGAAGATCGGCACAGGCCGACGCCCCGGAGCCTGCCATGCCCCGCCGCACCCTGCCCGCTGCCCGTGGCCATTACGCCGAGCGCATACATGGCAGCCGCCAGCAACAGCGCCGGCGTATCGCAATCGAAGCCGCACGGCTGATCAGCGAGCACGGCCTGCGCGACTACCATCGCGCCAAGCTGCGTGCCGCCGAACGGCTGGGGGTGCACGACGGCCAGTCGCTGCCGCGCAACGACGAGATCGAGTCGGCCCTGCGCGAGCACCAGCGGCTGTTCCAGTCCGATACGCAGCCCGACGCGCTGCACGCGCGGCGGATGGCTGCGCGCGAGGCGATGCGGTTCCTGCAGCGCTTCGAACCGCGCCTGGTGGGCGCCGTACTGGACGGCACCGCCGACCGGCACACTGCGGTAAGCCTGCACCTGTTCTGCGACGTGCCCGGCGCGGTGCAGCAGTTCCTGGCCGAGCACGGCATTCCCTGCGAGATCCGCGAGCGCCAGCTGCGTGTCGATCGCACGCACGAACGGAGCTTCGAGGTGCTGCTATTCACGGCCGACGGGATCGCGTTCGACCTCACCGTGCTGCCGGTGGACGCCTTGCGCCAGGCCCCGGCGGATCGCAGCGGCCTGCGGCCGATGCGCCGCGCCTCGCTGAGCGCCCTCGAGGCACTGCTGCACGACGCGGGCGCACCGGCTCCGAGCTGACGCGGGCCGGAACCGCTGCCCGGCCGTCTACCCGTCCCGCTCGCACACCGGCGGGCTCAGCGCACTTCGATCGGACGGTATTCGCGCTTGCTCGAGCCGGTATAGATCTGGCGCGGACGGCCGATCTTGGTATCCGCCGTCTCGTGCTGCTCGATCCAGTGCGCGATCCAGCCAGCGGTGCGCGCAATGGCGAACATCACCGTGAACATCTCGGTGGGAATGTTCAAGGCCTTGTAGATCAGGCCCGAGTAGAAATCGACGTTGGGATACAGCTTGCGCTCGACGAAGTAGTCGTCCCGCAGCGCCACGCGCTCCAGCTCCAGCGCGACGTCCAGCAGCGGATCGGATACGCCGAGGTCGTCGAGCACCTTGTGCGTCATCTCGCGGATGATGGCCGCGCGCGGGTCGTAGTTCTTGTAGACACGGTGTCCGAAACCCATCAGGCGGAAATTGGAGTTCTTGTCCTTGGCCTTGGTGACGGCGCTGCTGACGTGCCTGGCATCGCCGATCTCCTCGAGCATCTTCAGCACCGCTTCGTTGGCGCCGCCGTGCGCCGGCCCCCACAGCGCGGCGATGCCGGCGGCGACGCTGGCATAGGGATTGGCGCCGGTCGAGCCCACCAGGCGTACCGTCGAGGTGGAGGCGTTCTGCTCGTGGTCGGCATGCAGGATGAACAGCAGGTCCAGCGCCCTGGCCGCGGTGGAATTGAGCTGCAGCGGCTCGCTGGGCACTTCGAACATCATGTGCAGGAAGCGCGTGCAGTACTCGATGTTGTTGCGCGGGAAGCGCATGGGCCAGCCGATGGAATAGCGGTAGCAGGCGGCGGCGATGGTGGGCATCTTGGCGATCAGCCGTACCGCCGCCAGCCGCCGGTGCTCGGGATTTTCGATGTCGATCTTGTCGTGATAGAACGCCGACAGCGATGCGATCGAGGCGCACAGCATCGCCATCGGGTGCGCGTCGTGATGGAAGCCGCGCAGGAAATAGCGCAGCGACTCGTGCATCATCGAATGGTGCGTGACTTCGTTCTCGAATGCGCCGAACTGCGCCGACGTGGGCAGTTCGCCGTGCAGCAGCAGATAGGCCACCTCGAGGAAAGTCGACTGCGCCGCCAGCTGCTCGATGGGATAGCCACGGTACATCAGCACGCCCGCGTCGCCATCAATATAGGTGATGGCGCTGCGGCAGCTAGCGGTGGACATGAAACCGGGGTCGTAGGTGAAGCAGCCGGTGTCGCGGTACAGTCTGCCGATGTCCAGCGCGGCCGGCCCGACCGTGCCGGCAACGGCGGGCAGCTCGGTGCCGCCGCCGGTGGCTTCGTTGATGAGCTTGTAGGTGGACACGCACGGTCTCCTTTGCAGCGGACGCCGGGCTCTGGGGCCGCAGGGCGTCGAACGGGGATTGCGGGCGGACCGGAGGGCTTCGGCCTGCGGTCCGCGAGCGGGGGTGACAGCCCGCGGTGCACCGCCGATTATCGCACAGGGGCTGCGAATCATCCGCTGCCCGCAGCCCGAAAACGGCAACGCCGGCGCGAGGCCGGCGTTGCGCGAAGAGCGGTGCAGCCGCTGCAATCAGGATTTGCCGCCGGCGGCATAGCGCTTGCGGAACTTGTCCACGCGCCCGCCCGCGTCGATGACCTTGTGTTTGCCGGTGTAGAACGGATGCGAGGCCGAGGAGATCTCCAGCTTGTACAGCGGATACTCCTTGCCGTCCTCCCACCGGATCGTCTCCTTGGTGGCGACCGTCGAGCGGGTGAGGAACGCGAAATGGGCGGTCACGTCCTGGAACACGACCTCGCGGTACTGGGGATGGATGCCGGGCTTCATGGGCGGCCTCGGGGAGTTTCGACCGGGAAAAGACCGTCAGCATAGCCCGCGCCATGCCTTTCCAGCAAGCCTGGATTGTGTCCTGCCGGCGCGGCTCAGGCAGGCTCCACGCCCAGCGCGGCCGCCACCTGCCGCTCGAAGCCGCGCTGGTCCACTTCCTGCGCGATGCGCGCCGAGGCCGGCCGGCCGCTGCGCTGCATCCAGTCCACCACGCTGGCGCCGCGGGTCAGCGTGCCGTCCATCTCGATGGCCAGCGCGCGCGTCTGCGCCGCGGTGACCAGGTCCGGCTGCAACGCCACCGCCATCGCCAGCGCATCGGCCGCCACCAGGCCTTCGCGCTGCTGCGTGCGGCTGTATGCGCGTACCTTGCGCGAGATGGCCGCGTAGAACGACGCGCGCACATCGCCCTGCTCCAGCCAGCGCTCGAAGCGCCCGAACGGCAGCACGTGACGCTGGCACAGCTCCCAGTCCACCAGCTCGAATGGTCCCCAGCGCGAGCAGACGATGTGCGCGGCCTCCGGGTCGAAGGCGAAATTGAACTCGGCGCTGGCGCTGGTGTTGCCGCGTCCGGTCACGGCCCCGCCCATCACCACCAGACGCCGCACGCGCTGCGGCAGCGCGGGATCCAGGCTCAACGCCAGCGCGAGGTTGGTGAGCGGGGCCAGCGCCACGACGGTCAGGGCACCGGCATGCTCGCGACTGAGGCGCAACAGCGCCAGCGCGGCATGCTCGGATTGCGCGCGCCGACGCGCCGGCTGATAACCGGTGTCACCGAAACCGTTGGCACCGTGGACCAACGCCGCATCGCCGGCGGGGCGCACCAGCGGACCGGGCGCACCGGGAAACACCGGTGTGCGCGCATCGATCAGTTCCAGCAGCTTCAGCGCGTTGGCGGTGGTGTGCGCAAGTCCGACGTTCCCCGCAGCGATGCCCAGGCCCGCCACCGGACCTGCGGCATGCGCCATGAGGATGGCCAGCGCATCGTCCACGCCGGGATCGGTGTCGATGAACAGCACGCGCGGCTCCTCGGCCAGGAAACCGCATTATCGGCCCGGTTCAGGCCTGCGCATAGCGCCGCGCCGCGCCGAACCAGCGCGCCAGCAGCAATTCGGCGCGCAGTGGATCGTCCGCCAGCAGGTGGTCGGCCAGCGCGCGCACGGCGGGCAGCAGATCGGCATCGCGCACGAGATCGGCCACACGCAAGGCCGGCAGTCCCGCCTGGCGCGTGCCCAGCAGTTCTCCGGCGCCACGCAGCCTGAGATCCATCTCGGCGATGTGGAAGCCGTCGGTGCTGCTGCGCAATAGCTCCAGCCGCGCCCGCGCCGTCGCGCTCAGCGGCGGCTGGTAGAGCAGCACACAGCTGGAGGCATGGGCGCCGCGCCCGACGCGGCCGCGCAACTGATGCAGCTGCGCCAGACCCAGGCGCTCGGCATTCTCGATCACCATCAGGCTGGCGTTGGGCACATCCACGCCGACTTCGATCACCGTGGTGGCCACCAGCAGCGCCAGCCGGCCGCCGGCGAAGGCATGCATCACCGCCTGTTTCCCGGCGGCGTTCATGCGTCCGTGCACCAGCCCGACGGACAGCCCGGGCAGCTGGTCGCGCAAGCGGGCATAGGCGGCCTCGGCGGCCTGCGCGTCCAGCTCCGCCGACTCCTCGACCAGCGTGCAGACCCAGTAGGCCTGCCGGCCCTCGGCACAGGCGGCGCGGATGCGGTCGATCACCTCGTCACGGCGCGCGCTCGAAACCGCCACGGTCTGCACCGGCGTGCGTCCCGGCGGCAGCTCGTCCAGCACCGAGACATCGAGATCGGCATAGGCCGTCATCGCCAGCGTGCGCGGGATCGGCGTCGCCGTCAGCACCAGTTGATGCGGCACCCGCCGCGCCGCCGCGCCCTTGTCGGCCAGACTCAACCGCTGGTGCACGCCGAAGCGGTGCTGCTCATCGACGATGGCCAGTCCCAGATTGCGGAACTGCACCGCCTCCTGCATCAGCGCATGCGTGCCCACACACAGCGCGGCACCGTCCTGCAAACGCTGCAGCGACTGCGCGCGCGCGCGGCCCTGCACCTTGCCGGCCAACCACACCACCTCGAGCCCCAGCGGCTCCAGCCAGCCGCGCAGGGTGCGGGCATGCTGCTCGGCCAGCAGCTCGGTCGGCGCCGCCAGCGCGACCTGCCAGCCGCTGCCGACGACGGCCAGTGCCGCTAGCGCCGCCACCACGGTCTTGCCGGATCCGACGTCGCCCTGCACCAGGCGCAGCATCGGTCGCGGCATTGCCAGATCGGCGGCGATCTCCTGCAACACCCTGCGCTGCGCACCGGTCAGCGCGTAGGGCAGGCGCGCCAGCAGCTGTCGCTGCAGCGCCGCCCCGCCCGTGCACACCGGTGCAGTACAGGCCCGCGCGCGCTGCCGCAGTTGGCGCAGCGCCAGATGCTGGGCCAGCAGTTCCTCGAACGCCAGGCGCCGCTGCGCCGGGTGCACGCCTGCGTCCAGCGCGGCACGGTCGGCGTCCACGGACGGCCGGTGCACCGTGTACAGCGCCGTGTGCAGGTCCGGCAGGCCCAGCCGCTGGCGCATTGCCGGAGGCAGCACATCCAGATGCCGCTCGTCCGGCAACAGCGCCAGAGCGCGGAGGATCAGCATGCCCAGGCGCGTGCTGCCGATACCTTCGGCCTGCAGGTACACCGGGGTGAGCTGCTGCGCCAGCGGCGGCGATTCACCTGCCAGGATGCGGTAGCGCGGATGCACCATCTCCAGCCCCTGCGCGCCGGCACGCACTTCGCCGTACGCGCGCACTCGCACGCCCGGTGCGAACTGCGCCGCCTGCGTGCGCCGGAAATGGATGAAACGCAGCACCAGCATCCCGCCGGTGGCGTCCTCGAGGGCCACGCGCAGCAACGGACGGAAGCGGAAACCGGTTTCGACCTGGCTGACCACGCCCTCGACCTGGGCACGATGGCCCGCGACCAGCGCCGCCAGCGGCGTCAGCGTGGTCAGATCCTCGTAGCGCAGCGGCAAGGTGAACCACAGATCCTGTACGCGGTGCAGGCCGCGGCGCTGCAGTGCCGCGGCCAGCGCCGGGCCGACGCCGGCGAGGCCGGCCAGCGGCTGTGCCCCTGCGTCCGCGGCCGCAGGCGATTCAATCGAGGACGAGGATGGCATCGGCCTCGATCCGCGCCCCGCGCGGCAACGCCGCCACCTGTACGGTGGCGCGGGCCGGATAGGGCGGCTGCAGTACCGACTCCATCACCCGGTTGACCGCAGCGAAGTCACCCAGGTCGGTGAGGAAGATACCGATGCGCACCGCCTGCTGCAGGCTGCCACCGGCGGCGCGCGCCACCGCTTCCAGGTTGGCGAACACCTGCCGCGCCTGCACGTCGATGTCGCCCTCCACCAGTTGCCCGCTGTACGCGTCCAACGGGATCTGTCCGGAGAGATAGACGGTGGCGCCGGCACGCACCGCCTGGGCATAGGGGCCGATGGCGGCGGGCGCCGCGGACGTCTGCACGATCACGCGCGGCATGGCGCACCTCCCGGGCAAGGGCGATATCCAAGCAATCCGCGCGGCTGCTGTCAAAACCGGCCGCGACGGGGCCCTCAGACCGGATGCCGGTACACCCCGCTGACCACGCTGGCGCGACGCACGCTGCGCATGACTTCCGCCAGTTGCCTGCGGCTGCCCACCTCCAGGGTGAACAGCAGGTTCGAAGTGGCGATGTCACGCTCGGAGTACTCGACGTTCTCGATGTTGGTCCCGGTTTCGGCGATGGCCGCGGCCACGCTGGCAAGCACGCCCGGCCGGTTCTGCACTTCCACGCGCAGTTCGACGCGATAGTCGCCCTGCACATTGCGGTCCCAGTCGATCTCCAGCAAGCGCTCGGGCTGTTTGCGCAGCTCGGCGGCATTGGGGCACTCCAGGCGATGCACCACGATGCCCTTGCCTGCCGAGAGGTAGCCGAAGATCTCGTCGCCGGGCAGCGGATGGCAGCAGTTGCCGAAGCTGAGCACGCCACGCTCGCTGCCGGTGATGGTAAGCCGTTCGCGCGCCGCCGCCGGGCGCGGTGCGCTGCCCACGGCCAGCGCCTTCAGGCGTTCGGCCACGGCGCCGGCCATGCGATTGCCCAGTGCGATATCGGCCAGCAGCTCCTCCAGCCGTTTGTAGCGCATTTCCGCCAGCATCGTCTCGAGCGCGGACGGCGGAATGGTGTCCAGGCTGACGGCACGGTCGACCAGCTCGCGATCGAGCATGCGATGGCCGAACTCGACCGCATCCTCGTGCTGCAGGTGCTTGAGGAAGTTGCGGATGGCGGTACGCGCGCGTCCGCTGACCACGCTATCCAGCCACTGCGGCTTGGGCTGCGCCGAGGGTGCGGTGATGATCTCGACCGTCTGCCCCGAGACCAGCCGGGTGCGCAATGGCGCGAAGCGGCCGTCCACGCGCGCGGTGACCGCATGGTCGCCGATGTCGGTGTGCACCGCGTAGGCGAAATCCAGCGCGGTGGCATTGCGCGGCAGCGACAGGATCGCGCCGCGCGGAGTGAACAGGTAGATCTCGTCCGGGAACAGGTCGACCTTGACGTTTTCCAGCAGATCCTCGGACGAGGCGGTGCCGGCCTCGCGATCGGCCAGGCCGGAGATCCACTCGTGCGCGCGCGCCTGCGCGCCGCTGACCGCGGCGCCGGTCTTGTAGGCCCAGTGCGCGGCGACGCCGCGCACGGCCACGGCGTCCATGTCCTCGGTGCGGATCTGTACTTCGATCGGCGCATTGAAAGGCCCGAACAGCACCGTATGCAGCGATTGGTAGCCGTTGGCCTTGGGGATGGCGATGAAGTCGCGAAAACGCCCGTCCACCGGCTTGTACAAGCCATGGCTGGCGCCCAGCGCCTGGTAGCAGTGCGCCACGCTGTCGGTGACGATGCGGAAGCCGTAGACGTCCATGATCTCGGCCAGCGTCTTGTGCTCGGCGCGCATCTTCGAATAGATGCTCCACGGCGTCTTGATGCGGCTGACCACGCGCGCGGCGATGCCTTCGGCCTGCAACCGCGCCGCCAGTGCCTGCTCGATGCGGGCCATCGCGTCCTGGCGCCGGCTGTGGCTGGCGCGGATGCGTTCTTCGATGACGCGATGGCGATCGGGATACAGCGCGCGGAAGCTCAGCTCCTGCAGTTCCGACTTGATCATGCTCATGCCCAGCCGCTGCGCGATGGGCGCATAGATCTCCAGCGTCTCGCGTGCAATGCGGCGTCTCGATCCGGCGTCCTTGGCCGCCAGCGTGCGCATGTTGTGGAGACGGTCGGAGAGCTTGATCATGATCACGCGCAGGTCGCGCGCCATCGCCATGAGCATCTTGCGGAAGCTCTCGGCCTGCGCCTGCTGGGGGCTGGCGAAGTGCACCTTGTCCAGCTTGGTGACGCCCTCGACCAGCCCGGCGACGGTGACGCCGAACTCGGCCACCATCGCCTCGCGCGTGTAGCGGGTGTCCTCCAGCGCGTCGTGCAGGATGGCCGCGATCATGGTCTCGGCATCCAGGCGCAGTTCGGCGAGGATCTCGGCGACTGCCACCGGGTGGGTGATGTACGGCTCGCCGCTGGCCCGGGTCTGCCCGGCATGGGCCTCGGCGCCGCGCCGCCAGGCCGCCACCACGCGTGCCAGCTGCTCCGCGGGCAGGTAATCGAGGCGGCGCGTCAGCGCGCGCAGGTAACCGGGCAGATCGCCGTCTTCGGCAGGCTGGACCAGCGGCGCGGGCACGGACATGGCACGCGCCGCTTCACGCGGCTCTCCGGCGGGGACAGCCGTCGGGGGACATCAGTCGTCCCCGCCTTTCAGTTCATCGTCGGCAGCCACTTCGGCGGCGGCCCATTCCAGCGCCTCACGCTCGGCGCGTTCGCGCTCGATGCGATCGATCTCGTCGATGGTGGGCTGGTCGATGCGGCGGCCGGCGATTTCACGCAGGGCGATCACCGTGGGCTTGTCATGCTGCGGGTCGATGCGCGGCTCGATACCCTTGGCGATCTGACGCGCGCGCTTGGTCGCCATCAGCACCAGCTCGAAGCGGTTGTTCACCACTTCCAGGCAATCTTCGACGGTGATGCGGGCCATGAAAAACCTTGCCTATCAACTGTTTGAAGGACTGCAGTGTAGCGCTTTGCACACCGCCGCAGCAATCGCGGCGGCGGCAACGCGCTTTCCGATACAATCCTGAACCCGTGCGTTCAGAATATTCCCGACCGATGTCTGCTTCCCCACGCATGCTGCGGCCGCTGCTGGCCTTCCTTGCCCTGGGCGTACTCGCCGGCTGCGCCATCCAGCCGGCCCGCAACGACGATCCCTGGCAGCACTACAACCGCAAGGTGTTCGACTTCAACCAGTCGTTCGACCGCACCGTGGCGCAGCCGGTCGCGCGCGGCTATGTCAAGGTGACTTCGCCGGAAGTGCGGCTGATGGTCAGCAACTTTTTCGACAACCTGCAGATGCCCATCAGCATCGTCAACGATCTGCTGCAGGTGCGTCCGCTGGGTGCGGCACGCAATACCGGCCGGTTCGTGGTCAACACCACCATCGGACTGGCCGGACTGTTCGATCCTGCCGGCGTGATGGGCCTGCGCCAGGACCGCACTGATTTCGGCGTGACGCTGGCGCGTTGGGGCGTCCCGCAGGGACCCTACTTCGTGATCCCGTTCCTGGGTCCCAGCACGCTGCGCGATTTTCCGGCGTACCTGGTCGACACCTACTACCTCAATCCGCTCAGCTACTGGACGCGCGACCACCACTACCGCTACGCGGCCGAATACCTGCCCTATGCGCTGTATCTGGTGCAGTTGCGCGCCAGCCTGCTCAGCACGAACCAGTTCCTGAGTTCGGCCTACGATCCCTACGTGCTGATGCGTGACGCCTACATCCAGCGGCGCAATTACCTGATCTACCACGGCAACCCGCCGGCGGATCTGCTCGAGGGCAGCAACGGCGACGAAGAAGGCATCGGCAACACGGACGCCGGCAGCAGCATCGAAGCGTTGATGGCGCGCCAGCGTGCCTACGACACCCGCCACTCCGCTGCGCCCGCTGCAGGTGCCTCGGCCACGACGCCGGCCACACCGGTGCCGGTGCACCCCGCCGCCGCCGGCTCGTTGTCCCCGGTACCCGCCGCCAGCGTTGGACGGGGCACCGGCGCGTCCGTCCCGGCGGCGGCCACGGGGCGCGGATGAACGTGATGCCTACGCGCGCGGCATGGCCGCACCGTCCAGCAGCTGCGAAACGTCGCTGACCTGTGCGAGTGCGCGCAGGTGTTCGGGTACGCCGACCAGGCGCAGGTTCCGGCCGCGCATGCCGGCCTGTGCGCGCCAGCCCAGCAGACAGGCCAGCGCCGCGCTGTCGCTGGCCGCCAGGCCGCCGAGGTCGAGCTGCCGGATGCCTGCGAGCTGGCGCTTGACCTCGGCCCATGCGGTCGCCGCGTTGGCAAAGCCCAGCGGTCCCGAAAGTCGCAGTGTGTCGCCCTCGCGCAGCACCGCCAGGCCTTGACCGCTCACTGCTGCGTACCCTGCTTCTTCAGGGTGTCGATCGCCTTGCCGCCCTCGCTCTGCAGGCGCTTGATCAGGGCGTCCAGGCTGGTGCGGCGGATCTCCTCGCCGACCTGGCTGCGGTATGCGGCGATGTAGGAGATGCCCTCGATGACCACGTCGAATGCTTTCCACTGGCCGTCGCCGGCGCGCCGGAACACGTAGTCGACCGCGACCTTCCTGCCGTCGTCCAGGGTCACCTCAGTGCGCACGATGGCGCGCCGGCCGGCGTCCGCGCCGGTGCGGCTGGGCAGGATCGCGACACGGCCCTCGCGGTAATTGACCAGGCCTTCGGCGTAGCGGTCGATCAGGGCGCTGTAGAAAGCCTGCCGGAATGCGTCGATCTGCTGTGGTGTGGCGGTGCGCGCATAGCGCCCCAGCACCAGCAAGGCGGCATAGGTGGTATCGAAGTGCGGCAGCAGGATGCGGTTGATCACCGCCACCAGCTTGGACTTGTCTTTCTTGTACTCGGCGCGGTGGCCCTTCAGCGCCGCCCCCATCTGGTCGGCGATCTGCTGCACGATCTGCTGCGGCGACTGCATGACAGCGGGCGCCGCGGTGGCGGCGGGTGCCGCCAGCGTGTGGGCGGGCAGGACGAAGCCGGCCAGCGCGAGGCTGGTCGCCAGGGCCAGGACGGCGGGTGTGAACGGGGCGCGAATCGGTTTCATGGGGCGAGGTCCGTGGTCTGCGTCAGGGTTTGTTCGAACTGCCGGCCTTGCCGCCGCCGCTGCCGGTGAGGAACTTGCCGATCAGGTCTTCCAGCTGCAGCGCGGACTGCGTGTTCTCCAGCACGCTGCCGTTCTTGAGGTTGGTCGGCGAGCCGCCCGGGGACAGGGCGACGAACTGGTCGCCCAGCAGGCCGCTGGTCATGATCTTGGCGTAGGAGTCGGCGGGAATCTGGTCGTAGCGGTCGGAGATCGCCAGCGTCACCCTGGCATCCATGCTCTTCTGGTCGAGCGTGATCGACTTGACCGTGCCCACGCGCACGCCGGCCAGCTTGACCGGGGCGCGGTCCTTCAGTCCGCCGATGTTGGTGAACTCGGCGATGACGTCGTAGCTGGGGCCGCTCTGGAAATTCACCAGCGAGGTGGTCTGCGTGGCCAGATAGGCCAGCGCGGCGAAACCCAGCAGGATGAACAGGCCGGTGCCGGCGGCGTAGGAGCGTCGTGGGTTCATGGCGGGGTCCGGGTGTTCACATCAGGAAGGCGGTAAGGACGAAATCCAGCGCCAGGATGGCGATG
>JAJYTR010000058.1 GCA_021792975.1 Pseudomonadota bacterium
CAATCTGGAGGCCGGCCAGGCGACGATCATCCAGCACCTGGGGCATCTTGCCTCGGCGGATGCACAGCAGCAGGTGAGCGCGGACGGCTTCAATCTGCGGCTCGAGCGTATCGAGCATCGCCTCGAGCTGACGGGCGACCGATCCCTGAACCCGGCGGGCGGGACGCCCGCGCATCGGCGCCGTTGCGCCGCTTACGCGGCCCGCACCTCAAGCTTGAGACCCAGCGCGTGACAGACACGCGCCACGGTCTCGAAGCGCGGCTGGGCGCCGGGGCGCAGAGCCTTGTAGAGCGCTTCGCGGGTCAGGCCGGAGGCGCGCGCGATCTCGCCCATCCCCCGCGCCTTGGCAATGTCGCCCAGCGCCGCGGCGAGCAGCCCGGGATCGTCTTCTTCCAGGACCGCCGAAAGGTACTCGGCCACCGCTTCCTCGTTGTCGAGATATTCGGCGGCGTCGAACTCGGGCAGATCACGGATCTTGATCTTCATCTTCATTCTCCAGCAAGGCGGCGAGCCGCTTGGCTTCGGCAATGTCGCGGTCCTGAGTGGACTTGTTGCCACCCCCGAGCATCACGACCCACTGGGCGCCGCGCTGGGCGCAGTACATGCGCCAGCCCGGCCCGAAGTGCTCTCGCATCTCGAACACGCCGCGACCGAGCGGACGCACGTCACCCAGATTGCCCAACTGCGCCTTGCGCAGGCGTGCAGTCAGGCGCGCCTTGGTCTTGGTGTCGCGCAGTCCCCTCAGCCATGCATCGAACTGAGGCAATCGGCGAATCGTGAGCATGCGCAGAGTGTAATCGAACGATTACACTGCGTCCAGGCCAAGCAACCCGGCGCCCTGGCGCCGAGCGCCGCGTCGGTCCTCGTGCCCGGCGCGGCGCAGAGCCCCCGCGCGCTCCCTGCGCGCGCAAGCAAGCGGCCGCACCGCTCTATGCGCGCGATCTCGATGGCCACGATTTCCTGTGGACCCGCGCAGCGCCTATAATCATGGCGAGTCACAAGTAATCACAGCAGGATACGACGATGGCAAAGCATGACACCCGTGTGCTGACCTCTCATGTTCCGCTCGCCCTCGCAGAGCAAGTGGACCGCCTGGCCGAGCGCCTCGAACGCTCGCGCGGATGGATCATGAAACAGGCGCTTTCGGCCTGGATCGCGCAGGAAGAAGAGCATGACCGCTTGACGCGCGAGGCGCTGGCCGACGTGGACGCCGGCCGCGTCATCGACCATACGGCCATCCAGCGGTGGGCGGACAGTTTGAGCACCCAGACACCGCAGTCCGTTTCGCGCTGATGCAGCTCGCGTGGACCCATCGGGCGCGCGCGGACTTGGAGCGACTCCACGCGTTCCTGGCGCCCGTGAACCCAGCCGCCGCCGCCCAGGCGGTGCAAGCGCTGACCCGCGCTCCAACCTGCCTTCTGTTGAATCCTCGAATGGGTGAACAACTGTTCCAGTTCGAGCCCCGCGAGGTGCGCCGAATCCTGGTCGAACGCTACGAGCTGCGTTACGAGATTCAGGGCGAGACGATCTATGTGCTGCGTCTCTGGCACACGCGCGAAGATCGGTCAACAGGTCGCGCGCCTTGAACGAGTGACCCTGCGCGTCGGCGCCTGATGGCGAGCTGACCGCGTCCGCCCGAACGTAAACACACCGGCGCGCCCTGGCGCCGGCCGCCGCGTCGGTCCTCGTGCCCGGCGCGGCGCAGAACCACCGCGCGCTCCCGGCGCGCGCAGGCGACCGCTATGCGGCCGACAGTGTGTTGCTGGATGTGAGTGAGCGCGTACGGCGCGTCGCTCACGACAGTTCGAGGCGCCGCTCGATGCGCTCGATGCGCTCGCGCAATTTGTCGATGGCGTGCCGGTCCTGGATGATTTCGCCGTAGCTGGATGCCGTATCCCGAGCCAAGCGCGCGATCGCGGCCTCGATGCTCGCCAAGCGCGTGATCACTTCCGCATCGCGCTCGCGCGCAGCGGCGAGTTCGGCCTGAATCTTTTTCAGGTGCTCGAACAGCAGGTTTTCCGTGTCGCTCATGCCGACATCCTAACGCGGGTCCAGCCGAAGCGCTGAACTCGCATCCAGTGTACCGGCACGAGCGGGTAACGGCGGCGCCGCGTCGGTCCTCGTGCCCGGCGCGGCGCAGAATCGCCGCGCGCTCCCTGCGCGCGCAGGCGACCGCGATGCGGCCGAATGCCAAGAGCCTGACTGCGCCTTGGGCCGCGCGCCGGCGTGCGCAGGTCCGGGAATCCTCGCTGCCACTGCCGGTTGCAGCCGCCCCGCTCGTTGGCCCCTCGCCTGCATCGGTCACGCCAGCCCTGCGGGACGCGCGCTGCGCGCGCTCTGTCATGCCCGCTGCCTGCTCGCCCCGCTGCGCGGGGTGCGGGCCGCCTCGCGAATCGGTGAGGCGGCTCCAACCGGCAGAACCCACAGCGAGGACACACCCATGACTGACCTGACGAACACCCCGAAAACACGCGCGACCCAAGGCGAAGCGAGGGTTTCCCCCTCGCGCTCCCCCGAGGCTCACCACCCGGCAGCACGCGCTGCCAGCAACACCCACCGCAACACCCACCAACCTGAGGAAAACCCGATGAACACGAACACGACCAACGGAAGTCCCCAAGGGACCAAGACCAGCAGCAGCACCGAAGCCACCGAGCGCATGGATGCCTTCACCGTCCGCGAGTACGAGGCCAGCGGCGAGAAGCGGCGCGAGTGGACCCGCATCGGCGTGGCCTTCCCGCACAAGGACGGCAAGGGCTTCAACGTGATTCTGCAGGCGTTGCCCGTGGACGGGCGCATCGAGCTGCGGCTGCACGAGGCCAAGGAGAAGGACGCCTAACGGGCATCCGGCCGGGGCCTGCGGGCTCCGGCTGGACCGTATCTCTCGCGAACCTTACGGCCCTTGCAGGCCGTGCCCCTATAGACAGGGGACAAAACCATGGAGATTGTGATGACAAATCCAAACGACCCAACAGATGTTGCACAACTCGACGCCCCGCAGGGGATTCTGCCCCTGCCGGTGCAGGCTGCGCCGCCGCGCAGCGGAGTGAAGCAGTACAAATCCTGGGGCGCGATCGTGCACCGCGACCCGAGCCACCGCACGGGGCTGCACCGCACATTTCTGCGGTGGTTCGATGGCGGGCTGGTGATCAACGGCATTCAGCCCGGGCAGGTCCTGGAATTCTGCGAGCTTCGCACCTGTTGGAATCCCAGGCGCAGCAGCGAGGCGCGCGGCTACTTTCTGGTCGAACTGGTGGAACCCGAGTCGATCCGCGGCCGCTGGGTGACCAAGCGCGCGGCGCCGCCGTTGCCCCAGGCTGCTGCCACGAGCGCGAGGGCCACGCCATGACTATGCGCCGTTGCACACTCAGCCTTGCCATCGCCGCGGCGCTGGCGCTCTCGCTCACGGCCTGCTCGGGCGGCGGTGGCGGTGCCAACGTGCGCCCGACGCCGAGCCCGGCACCGCCCGGCACGACCAGCAACCCCACGCCACCGCCAGTCACCTACACCTATCCCGCGTACAGCCATCTGGTGCCGACCGGCGCGCTGGCCGCGCAGCAGGGCACGGCCTGTGACGGTCACGGCTGCACGGGCGCCGGCGTCAACGTCGGCATCCTGGACTCCGGCGTCGATCCGAGCCTGGCCGACCTGCAGGGCCGCATCACCTGGTTCAAAAGCTACATCGCCGGCGGCAGCCAGAGCCCCAACGACACGTTCGGCCATGGCAGCGTGATCGCCCAGATCCTCGGCGGCTCCGCCGTTGCCGGATTCCCGGGCGGCGTCGCGCCCGATGCGAACTTGTACATCGCGCAGATCGCTTCGAGCGAGAACAACTACCTCGGTTACGACACGCAGGCGTTCTCCGATCTGATCGGCCAGGGCGTGCGCATCTTCAATATGTCCTATGGCCCGTTCGACGAGGTGACCAGTTCCACCAGCGGGCCGTTCTACTCCAACTTCTTCGATCCGCTGATCGCGCAGAGCAACGGACTGTTCGTGGTGGCGGCGATGAACCAGGGCAACCCGCAGCCCAGCTCCTTGGCGGGACTGCCCTACCTCGATCCCGCCGCGCTGGACAACTGGATCGCGGTCGTGAACGTCAACATCGATTCCAACGGCCATCCGGCCGGGCTGTTCGCCGGCGCCAACGGCCAGGATCCCAGCAATGCCTGCGGCGTGGCCGCGGCGTGGTGCATTTCAGCACCCGGTGAGGTGCAGTACCTGCCCGTTCCGGGGTTCGGCAACGAGGGCTACGGCACCAGCTTCGCCACCGCCGTGGTAACCGGCGTGGCCGCACTGGTCCAGCAGGCCTACCCGTGGATGACCGGCCCGAACCTGCAGGACACGATCCTGACCACGGCGACGCCGCTGGGCACCGGGCCGTACCCGAACGCCATGTATGGCTGGGGTGAGGTCAACGCCGCGGCGGCGGTCAACGGCCCCGCGCAGTTCGCGTTCGGCACGTTCGACGCCAACATCGGCTCGTACAGCGGCACCTTCGCGAATGCCATCGGCGGCACGGGGTCGCTGGCGCTGACCGGCAGCACCGGCACGCTGACGCTGACCGGCGCCGATACGTACAGCGGCGGCACCACGATCGCTTCCGGCAACCTCTGGCTGTCCGGCTCGGTAGCCTCGGACGTCACGATCGATGGCGGCAGCTTCGGCGGCCCCGGCACGGTCCACGGCAACGTGAGCAACAGCGGTGGCACGCTGATCAGCCAGGCACCCATCGGCGGTCCCGGCCTCACCCTCACCGGCAACTACACGGCGAACAGCGCCAGCACCACCGCGATCGCGCTGGGCAATCCGCTCACCGTGGACGGCAGCGCCAGTCTGGCCGGCATCCTCGAGATCCTCGCGCCGCCGTCCACCTACACGCCGACCAGTACGGAAACGCTGATGGCCTATGGCAGCGAGACCGGCACCTTCGGCTCGCAGACGGATGGCGCCGGCGTGTTCTGGACGGTGAGCAACCTCGCCTACGGCAGTACGGCGCTGACGGCGACCGTCACCGCCCGCGCCGTCGCACAGACCGCGGCGCTGCTGCCGCAGGCGAGCGCGGTCACCGTGGCCACGGCGCAAGGCGTGCAGGATGCCCTGACCCAGGCCGACGGCTGGAGCGCCGCGCAGCGTGCGGCGCACGCCGGCTTCCTGGCCAACGCCGCGCAGTTCATGAGCGCGCGCACCGATGCGCAGGCCAACGCCAGCCTGGCCAGCCTCTCGGGAGAAATCTACGGGACGACCCGGCTGCTGGAAGTGCAGCAGGCCCTCGACACCGACCAGACGCTGGCGGATCGGGTCCACGCGCTGGGTGCCGGCACGCGGCCCGGCGTATGGATTCAGGCTACCGGCGGTTCGGGCACCTCGACGCAGACCGGCACGGCCACGGCGCACGACACCTTGGGCGGCGTGATGGCGGGCGTCGATGTGCCCGTCGCCCGTCACATCCAGATCGGCGCCGCGCTGGGCCGCAGTCACCTGGACGCCACGCTGGACGGCCTCGCCGGCCGCATCGATGGCGCGCTGGACACGATCGCGGTCTATGGCCGCGCCGGCGGCACGCAAGGCGTCTACCTGTCCGCTCGCGCCAGCGCAGGCCGGCTGACCGCGGCCGTGGAACGCACGGCGCTGCTGGGCAACGCCCTGCAGAGCCTGGCCAGCCGCCGCACGGATACGATCGACGCCGGCACGCTGGAGCTGGGCGATGCCCTCGGGCACTGGACGCCCTACGCCGATCTGACCGGCATCCGGTTGCAGCAGGCGGGGTTCACCGAGGCGGGCGCATCCGGCTTCGGCCTGACCGCACCGGCGCAGAGCCACACGGCGAGCTACGCGACCTTCGGCCTGCGCTACGGCACCGGCTTCGACTGGGCGCTGGGCCGCAGCAGCGTCTCCGGCTGGCTGGCCTGGCAGCGCCTGCTGTCGGGCGCGAATCTCGGCTTCGAGGCGGCCTTCGCCGGCACGCCGACGGCGCTGTTCACGGCGCAGGGCCAGGACCTGGCGCGCAACACGCTCGAAGGCGGACTCGACCTCGACACGCGCTTCAACCACACCTGGTCCGGCTTCCTCGACCTCGGTCTGGCGCGGGCGCACGGCCGCGCCGTCAGCCAGATCGCCAACGTCGGCCTCGAGGCGCGGTTCTGATCACCCCCGGCGCCGGCCGGCGCCACTGCGGAGCACAGGAGCAGGGACATGTACCACATCATTTCCATCGGCGACGAAGCGTACCTCTACAAGATCTTCCAGTTCCTGGCGATGCTCGATTCGAGCGGCACGGACCTGTACGCGCGGCTCGGATTCCTGGCGGCGCTCATCGGCGTGATCCTGGTGCTGATCACCGCCGTCACCAGCGGCGGGCGACAATTCCCGGTCGGCGCGTATGCCGTTTCCATTGTGTTGTTCCTGGTGTTCTTCGGCCAGACCACCCGCGTCGAGCTGGAGGACTTCTACACCGGCCGCACCGACATCGTGCAGGACGTGCCGCTGGGCACGGCACTGGTCGGCGCGATCGTTTCGCAGGCGGGCGTCGCCATCATCGAGAAGTTCCAGGAAGGGCTGTCGCTGCCGGGCAGCGAGACGCTTTCTCCGCAGTACGCGCTCGATGCGCTGATGGCCTATCGCAATCTGTCCAACGCGTCGAGCTACTGTGGGTTCGGCAGCGCGGCGATGTGCAACTGGTCGCGGACCTTCCAGAGCTATGTGTCGAACTGCGTGCTGCCGGAATACAAACTGCGCGGCGGCTGGTGGGCTGGCGATCCCAACAGCAGCGGCAACCTGCTGCAGTCGATCCAGGTGGCCGATCTGGGCTTTGTCACCGACGACTACCTGGGCAACGCGCAGGGCACGACCCGCACGGGCGAAGTCAGCGACTGCGCCAATACCTATGCGGATCTGAACCAGGCGTGGACCAACCCGCAGACCGGCATCGCCGCCGGCTTTGCCGGCCTGATGAAGGTGCACGTGCCCGCCGGCAGCAGCGTGCCCGATGCGCTGGGCGCGGCGTTCGGCGACCTCGCCGCCAACACCACGCAGCCCGCCGGCCGCAGCGGCGGCCTGCCGGCGCTGCTCGGGCAAGCCTCGCAAAACGCCCAGCAAAGCATCCAGAACGCGGTGTCGGCCAACCTGCTGGCGCGTGGCCTGGCGCAGGGCTACCGCGATGCCAACCAGGTCGGCGAGGCCGGCGTCATCGAATCGGCCGCCAACCAGCGCAACGTGCAGTTCGCGGCCCAGAGCACGCTGTTTACGCGCACGCTGCGCGCCACCATGACCTTCTTCGAGGGCGTGATCTATGGCCTGGCGCCGTTCCTGGCCTTCCTGATCCCGCTGGGGCCGATCGGCTTCCGCTACGCGGGGCGCTATCTGCAGCTGCTGGTCTGGCTGTTCCTGTGGATGCCGCTGCTGAGCTTCGTGAATCTGTTCGAGGTCATGGCGGTGCTGCGCGAGATGAACGCGCTGCTGCCGGCGATCGGCAACGCGCCGCTGATCAGCGCGATCGGCCTCAACCAGATCGAGTACACGGTCAGCGACTGGATCGGCATGGGTGGCTATCTGACCACGGCCGTGGTGGGGCTGTCGGGCATGATCGTGTTCGGCAGCATCGCGGGGTTCCAGGGCGTGGCCGCCGAGGCCAACGCGCCCACGCGACTGGATCCGACGCCCATCGCGCCGGATGTGCTCAGCACGGCGCCGCCGGTGATGATGGGCGCGCAGTACGCCGGCAGCGGCGGCAGCGCCTTGGCGCTGTCCGGCGCCCCCATGTTGAGCTGGAACGCGGGGCAGTTGCTCCAGACCAGCGAGCAGGCGACGCTGGCCCGCGCCGGCACGCTGGCGCAGCAGCTGCAGGCCAGCGGGCACTTCGGCAAGACCATCAATGCGCAGACATTGCAGGCGTGGACGGCGCGGCACGCGCTGACCCACGGCGCGCACGAACAGGCCGGGCTCACTGCCGCCGCACCCAGCGGCACGCGCAGCACGGCCAGCACGGCGACCAGCGTCAGCACCGAGCGCTCGATCGCCGGACACGTCGGCGGCAATCTCAGTGCCGGCGGCGTGGGGGTCGGCGGCGTGCAAGCCGGCGCGGCCGAGCACTGGCGCACCAGCGCCGAGCATGCGCAACAGCAGAGCCACGCGTCCGACGTGACGCCGACGGCGGGGTTCACGCAGGCGCACGGCAACGACCGCAGCCTGTCGCACGACCAGGGCAGCAGCCTGACGGGCGGCACCTCGAGCTCGGCCAGCATCGCGCGCACCGAGTCCGAGCTCTACAACACGATGCAGAGCTACAACGCGCTGGCCAGCGCCAGTCGCAGCGTCGGCGCCAATATGACCGTGGCGCTGCCGCAAGCGGCCAGTGCGCTGGCCGGCAACAGCAACGCGCTGGATTCGGTCGTGAGTGCCGCGCACGCCTACGGCGGCGGCGAAGCGTTCCAGCAGAACCTCACCCATCTTAGCGGCCTGTTCCCCAATGCGGATCAGCGTGCGGCGGCGGCCGGCCTGATGACCCTGCAAGGCGCCGCGCTGGGCGGCGGCGCGCACGCGGAGGCCGCGCAGCTCGAGCTCGATCGCGGTCTCTCGGCGGTGCCGGGCTGGTCCGCGTTGGGCGGCGTCGGCACCGCGGCGCAGGCCGGCGCCCAGCTGGGCGCCGGCGCAGCATTCGGCGGCCATGTCGCCGGTCAGACCGCCGGCGTCACCGGCGATGTCGCCGGCGCCGGCGGGCTCAGCGTCGCGCCCAGCAGCATCGGCGGCGTGCCCAGTGACGCGCACAGCGCGTTCGCGGGCGCGGCCGCCGATCCGGCGTATTCGCCCGAGGGCCTGCGCGGCGGGTTCGAGGACGAAGCGGCGCGCGGGCTGCACGGCGTCACCGAATTCGGGCCGGCGCCGCTGGAGCCGATCGCGTTGCCCGACCACGCCGGCGCGCTGCCGGGCGAGCTGCAGACCTCGATCGATCAGCAGTACACGCCCGGCGCGCATCCCGGCGGCAGCGTGGGCCTCGGTCCGCAGCTCGGGCAGCAGGATCTGCTCGATGCCGATGCGCTGCCGAGTGCAAACGAGTTCACGCACATGACGCCCGCGCAGCAGCACGCGCTCGAGGACTTCGCCGAGCGGCCGGCCAAGCCGCAGCAGTAAACCCCACCCCACAGGAGATTCCCATGATGATTCAGCAAGCCCTTCGCAAACTTTTTCGCACGCCGCCCGATCGCGAGGCCATCGCGCGGGCGCGGCGCACGCTGCAGGAAGCCCAGCCGATCGTGCAGCGCACGCATGCCTTCATCCTCGAGTCTCTCGCCGGGATCGATCCCGACGCGCTGGAACGGGCCACGCAGGGTCGCGTGCGCTGCGCGCCGCAGCACCGCGACGCGTTGCGCGCGCTGCTCGCCGCACGCACGCCGCTCGCCGAGGGCACGCCGCTGCCGTGGCGACTGCAGGGCCGTCTCGCCCATGCCGTCGGCGACGTGCGCAGTCGCTGGCCGCAGGCCACCGCGCACCTGCGCGCGGTGCTGCCCGAGGCCGGCCTGCCGGATCCCGGCACCGCCGCGCTGATCGAGTTTCTGCGCTGCGCGTCGGATACCGCGCAGGCGGCGTGCTGGCTGTGCCGCACGCCGACCGGGCGCGAGGCGGACCTTCTGGCCGAGATCACGCGCGGCGAGATCCTGCGCGTGGCCATCTGGCCGAACGATCTCCACATCGTGTTCGATCCGCTCGAGGCCGGCGATGCCGCGGTCTATGGCGCGCTCAGCGCGTTCGCGGCGCATCTCGAAGCCCATGCACCCGGAACGCAGGAGATCGAGGCATGAACTACACCCACCGCACCAGCGCCAAGCAACTGAAGGAATGGCTCGCCCGTATCGGTCAGCCGCGGGTCTCGAACCTCGAAACCGCGGAGGCGGACATCTCGGCCATGCACACCGCGATCCTCGACCTGCTGGTCGGCACCGACCCCGACGACCTCGCCACGGTCACGCGGGGACGCGTGACGTGCCCTGTTGAACACCGCGCGGCGCTGCGCGAGCTGATCGCACGGCCTGTGGCGCTCGAGCCCGGCATGGTCGTGCCGTGGCGGCTGGTCGGGAAATTCGCCGCCGCGAAATGTTGGGCGAATCGCGCACCCATCAAGCCGACGGAAAAGGATGACTGGACTCGCCATGCGCTGGAATACGGGCTGATGCTGCGGTTCCTGCTCACGGCAAGCCGGCATGCGCGCACCTGTGGCTGGCGTTGGCACATCGTCGAGCCCGACGAGGTCGCAGCGATCAGCCAGGTCAGTGCGGCCGAGTTCCTCCGCGTTGCGGTGGAATGCCCACGCGCGATCCTCGGGCTCGTGTTCGCGCCGCCGGATGCGCAAGAGCAGGACTGCGCGCGGCGGATCCGCGACACCGAGCTGGGTTTCCAGCGGCTGGCCGCGGCCAAGCTGCACACCCGCTCGTTGCTGGCCCGGGTGATGCGATGAACGGCCCCAGCACCGCCGCGATGGTCCTGCTCGGGCTGGGCGCGCTCGGCCTCAATCTGTTCGTCGGCATCCTGATCTGGGCGCTGGCCTTCAAGTCCGGCGCCGTCGGCGCGGCCGCCCAGGAGATCGATCGCGCGGTTCGGGAAGGGCGCGCG
>JAJYTR010000012.1 GCA_021792975.1 Pseudomonadota bacterium
GTTGCTCTCCAAGGGCGGCAGCGTCGACGCCATGACGCTGTTCCGCGATTTCTACGGCGCCGCGCCGGACATCAAGCCGCTGCTGGAGCGGCGCGGCCTGGTCGCAGCCAGCGATACCTGATGCGGCGCTGACGATTGCGGGTAACGGGGGCCACGAAGGCCCCCGTCTTTTTGCGCACGGCCGCGGCTCACGGGCAGGCTGATTACAATCGCCGGTTCATTCCGGCGATTCCTGCGATCCGTCCCATGCCACTGCCCGCCAGCTTCGAGCCCGGTTCCATCGAGTCCAGGTGGTACGACTACTGGAAGGATCGCGGTTATTTCGCGCCCGATCCGGGGGCGCCTGGCGATCCCTACTGCATCCTGCTGCCGCCGCCCAACGTCACCGGCACGCTGCACATGGGCCACGCCTTCCAGCAGACGATCATGGACGCGCTGATCCGCCACGCACGCATGAGCGGCCGGCGCACGCTGTGGCAGGGCGGCACCGACCACGCCGGCATCGCCACCCAGAAGATCGTCGAGAACCAGCTTGCGGCGGAAGGCAAGACCCGCCACGACCTCGGCGCCACCGAAGCCGAGGCCAGAAAGGCTTTCGAGGCGCGCGTCTGGCAGTGGAAGGAACACTCCGGCTCGACCATCGGCAAGCAGATGCAGCGCCTCGGCGCCAGCGTGGACTGGTCGCGCGAGCGCTTCACCATGGACGCGGGCCTGTCGGCTGCGGTGCGCAAGGTGTTCGTCGAGTGGGCTCGCGCCGGCCTGATCTACCGCGGCAAGCGTCTGGTGCACTGGGACCCGGTGCTGCAGACGGCGGTGTCGGATCTGGAGGTCAACAGCGAGGAACGCGACGGGTTCCTGTGGTCGATCCTGTATCCGTTTTCGGATGAAAGCCTGCGCGGGCCGAATGGCGAGCGCGGGCTGATCGTCGCCACCACGCGCCCGGAGACCATGCTGGGCGACGTCGCCGTGGCGGTGCATCCCGAGGACGAGCGTTACGCGCATCTGGTCGGCAAGACCCTGACCCTGCCACTGACTGGGCGGCAGATCCCCATCATCGCCGACAGCTACGTGGACCGCGACTTCGGCACCGGCTGCGTCAAGATCACGCCCGCGCACGACTTCAACGACTATGCGATCGGCCAGCGGCACGAGCTGCCAATGCTCAGCGTGCTGACGCTGGATGCGAAGGTGCGCCGGCTTGCGGATCGCCACGATCCAAACAATCCGTCCGCGAACAGAAACAGTACAGACATCGGCATCCCTGAAGCATACGAGGGCCTTGACCGCTACGAAGCGCGCCAGCAGATCCTGGTCGACCTCGAAGCCCAGGGCCTGCTGGTCGCGACCAGGCCGCACAAGCTGCAGGTGCCGGTCAGCCAGCGCTCGGGCGCGGTGATCGAGCCGATGCTGACCGACCAGTGGTTCGTGGATCTGACGCGTGAGACGCAACCCGACGGCCGCCCCGGTGGCCGTGCGGCCATCATCCGGCCCGCGCTGGAGGCCGTCACCTCGGGCGCGATCAAGTTCGTGCCGGAAAACTGGAGTAGCACGTACACGCAGTGGCTGGAGAACATCCAGGACTGGTGCATCAGCCGCCAGCTCTGGTGGGGCCATCGCATCCCGGCCTGGTATGACAGGCACGGCCATTACTACGTGGCCGAAACATCCTTTGAAGCGCACGGCCAATGGCTCGATTCGACCGGGAATAGCGGAATACTCAAACGCGCCGAATTGCTCCCCTCGGACTCGAATGAACAAATTGAGCGGAAACTCCTCCATGCGGGCTGGCCCGAACGCCTGAAGCAGGACGAGGACGTGCTCGACACCTGGTTCTCCTCCGCGCTGTGGCCGTTCTCGACGATGGGCTGGCCGAAGACCGACGGCCCCGTCGTGATCGACGGCAAGCAAGTCGCCGACTGGCGCAGTGACCAGGCCTTCCTGCCCAGCGCGGTGCTGGTCACCGGCTTCGACATCATCTTCTTCTGGGTGGCGCGCATGGTCATGGCGACCACCTATTTCGTCGGCCGCAATCCGGATGGCAGCTACACACCGGAGCGACAGGCGCTGAAAGACCGCGTGCCCTTCCGCGAGGTCTACATCAACGCCATCGTGCGCGACGCCGAAGGCCAGAAGATGTCCAAGTCCAAGGGCAACACCATCGATCCGCTGGACCTGATCGACGGCATCGGCCTCGAGGAGCTGGTGCGGAAATCCACCGCCAGCCTGCTGATCCCGCAGGTGCGCGCCAGGGTCGAGAAGCGCATCCGCAAGGATTATCCCGAGGGCATCCAGGCGGTCGGCACCGACGCCCTGCGCTTCACCTTCGCCGCGCTGGCCACGCACGGGCGCACCATCAACTTCGACCTCAAGCGCGCCGAGGGCTACAGGAACTTCTGCAACAAGCTGTGGAATGCCGCGCGTTTCGTGCTGATGAATACCGAGGGTTTCAGCGCCCGCGGCGAGCCGCCGCTTCACACCGCGGCGGAGAAGTGGATTTACGTGTGTTTCTGGGACGAAATGCGCAGCGTCGCCGAAAACTTCGCCGCCTACCGCTTCGACCTGGTGGCGCAGGACCTGTACCAGTTCGTCTGGAACGACTACTGCGACTGGTTCGTCGAGCTGGCCAAGCTGGCGCTGGGCGGCGAGGACCAGGAGGCCGCGGCCTCCACCCGCCACACCTTGCTGGTCGTGCTGGAGGCCGTGTTGCGCGCCCTGCACCCGGTCATCCCCTTCATCACCGAGGAGATCTGGCAGGAAGTGGCGCCGCGGCTGGGGTTGGATGCAGGCAGCATCCTGGCGCGGCCGTATCCGTGCATCGACCCGCATCCCGAGCGGCTGTCGGGCGGGGCGCTGGAAGATTTCCAAGCGCACACGCGCCGCTTCCCGACCGAATCGACGCAGATCGACACGCTGATCATCGCCGTCAACGAAGTGCGCAGCCTGCGCAGCCAGCTGGGCGTGTCGCCGGCGCGCCAGGTGCCGCTGCTGATCGAGGGTGCGCTCGACGACGCGGGGCTGTTCGACAGCATTACGCCGATGCTGCGGGCACTGTGCCGCGTCGAGCGCATCGAACACCTGCCCGCCGGCGCCGTGCCGCCGGCCTCGGCAGCCAAGCCGCTGTTCGGCGCGGTGGCACACATCCCGCTCGCCGGCCTGATCGACCTCGATGCCGAGCGCGCGCGCATCGCCAAGGAACTCAAGCGCGTCGAGGGCGAGATCGCCAAATGCCAGGCCAAGCTGGGCAGCGCCACCTTCGTCGCCAACGCGCCGGCGGCGGTGGTGGCACAGGAGCGGCAACGCCTGGCCGACTGGGGCACACAACTGGCGACCCTGCGCGAGCACGCCGCGCGCCTTGGCTGATGCCATCGCGCGGCGTCCGAGAGTTCACGCCGCCGGTGGTGGCGAGTCCTCGGGCGGCAGCAATTCGAGCGCCATCACGACGGCGTCCTCGCGCCCTTTCTGCGCGGGGTAATAGCCGCGACGGCGGCCGATCTCGTTGAAGCCGGCGTGTTCGTAGAGGGCGATGGCGTGCCGGTTGCTGGGCCGTACTTCCAGAAACACGCGCTGCGCGTCGTGCCAGCGCGCCAGATCCAGCATGCGCCGCAGCAGACGCTGGCCGTAGCCCTGGCTCTGTTCGGAGGGCGCCACGCAGAGGTTCAGCAGGTGCGCTTCCTGCGCGGCCACCGAGAGCACACCGTAACCGATGATGCGCGCCCCGCAGGTCAGCACCCAGGCGTTGTATCCGGCGCTGAGGCAGTCGCGGAAGATGCCGCGCGACCACGGGAAGGGATAGGCCGCGGTTTCGATCTCGGCCACCTGCGCCAGGTCCTCCGCCTGCATCGGTCGCAGCGTGACCGGCAGCGGTTGCGGCAGGGCGGCCATCAGCGCGGGTCCGCGAAGGTCCGGCGGATCTGCTTCAGCGCCCGCCACAGGGCACGCTTGCGCGCCGGCTGCGCCAGCATCTCCGCCGGCGTGTCGGCGGCGGCGATGCAGGCCCGCCGCTGCACCGGCAGCGGCAACCGGCCGTCCAGCATGGCCATGGTCCGCGCGCCCAGCACCAGATAGGCCTGCGCCGCCGGCAGCATGCCGGCATGGGCGTCGAGTTCCACACAGGGCGCGCGCTGCAGCGCTGCCGGCAAGCTGGTGAGCGCCGCGCGCAGCAGGGTCTGCTGGCGCATATCGCCGGCGGCGCCTTGCGGCAGCAGCACGATCAGCGGCAGTGCGGCTGCCGGCGGGCCGGGCGCGGGGGCCGTCGGCGCGGGTGCGTCCCGTGCGGCGGACAGCGGCACCGCGCCGGCGCCGCGTGCGGTGGAGGCCGGTGCACGCCGCAGCACCAGCGGCTGCACGCCCAGCAGCCGCAGCAGGCGCGCGTGTTCCGCTGCGGACAGCGCCGGCGCACTCATGCGGCACCGCCACGCACGCGACGCCGCTGGCGCTGGCGCATGGCCAGCCCCCACAGCGTCAGTACCGGGCCGGAGAGCACGTACAGCAGGATCGCCCCGAAGGCCACGCGAGGCGGATCGATGGCCAGCGCCACCAGCACCAGCACCACCACGAACAGCGCCATGAACGGCACCCGGTCGCCCGCCGGCCAGGCCTTGAAACTGAAATAGCGGAAGCGGCTGACCATCAGCAGCGCGGCGGCGGCGGCCACGAACGGCGTCACGAATGCCAGTTCGCGTCCGTTCCAGCCCAGGTTCTGCGCGGCCCACAGGTAGATCATGGTGAATCCCGCGGCCGCGGGGCTGGCCAATCCCTGGAAATAGCGCTTGTCCGCCACGCCGACCTGGGTGTTGAAACGCGCCAGGCGCAGCGCGGCGCAGGCCGCGTAGAGGAACGCGGCCGTCCAGCCGATGCGGCCCCAGATGGGGCCGTAGGCGCTCAGTGCAGACAGCGACCAGGAATACAGGATCAGGCTGGGCGCCAGGCCGAAGCTGATCAGATCGGACAGCGAGTCGTACTGCACGCCGAAGTCGCTCTGCGTGCCGGTCAGCCGCGCCACGCGACCGTCCAGCCCGTCGAGCACGGCGGCCACGAACACCGCCAGCACGGCGTCGCCGAAGTGGCCGCCCATCGCCGAGATGATGGCGAAAAAACCGGCGAACAGCGCCCCCGTGGTGAACAGGTTGGGCAGCAGGTAGATGCCGCGGCGCGGTCGGCGGGCGGCCGGAGGCACGATGCTCATGGCGGCAGTGTAAACCAAGGTTTTGCGGTGGCCGGACGCGACCGCCATCACGCCGCCGCCGCAGGCCGGGCGCGCGCGCCAGCCGCTCTGCTACAGTCGCGGCGGTCCCGGAGGGGAGATCGCCGATGCGACGCAGCCTGATCATCGTCCTGGCCCTGTGCGCACTGGTTCCGCTGGCCCATGCGCAGGTCTACCGGTGGGTGGATGGCAGGGGTACGGTGCACTTTTCGCAGATGCCGCCACCGCCCGGCGTGAAGTACACCGTGCTGAACGTCGCCACCGACACGGCCACCGCGCCTGCCGCGCCGGGGTCGCCGGCAGCGCCCGCAGCGGCGCGGGCCGGTGCGACCGCCGCCCGCGCGCCGGTTGCCAACACGCCGGCCAACCGCGCCCGGCTCTGCCAGCAACTGCAGCAGAATCTTGCGCTGCTCAATAGTTCCCAGGCGCTCAACGTCGCCGGGCCGGACGGCAAGCCGGTCGCGCTGAGCGAGCCGCAGCGCGCGGTGCAGAAAGCCACGACCCAGGCGCAACTGAAGCAGTACTGCCAGACGGCGCCCTAGCTAGCCGGCGGCGGCAGCCGGCCGCGTTCGCGGTGCCGGACCGGCCCCACGCAGCGTCAGCCGGCCAGTTGCTGCTGCTGCAGCCACTCCTGCAGTTGCGTGAACGGGAGCGCGCCGCTGACGCGGGCCACTTCACGGCCGCCGCGGAATGCCACCAGCGTGGGGATGCTGCGGATGGCGAGCTTCACGGCGGTGGCGGGGTTGTGCTCGGTATCCAGCCTGGCCAGCCGCAGCCGCGGTTCGTAGTACGCGGCTGCCTGTTCGAACACCGGCGCGAAGGCGCGGCAGGGACCGCACCACGCGGCCCAGCAGTCCAGCAGCACGGGGATCTGCGTACGCTCCACCAGCGTGCCGAAACGGGCGTCGGTGACGGTGGCCGGATGACCGTCAAACAGGGCCTTGCCGCAGCGTCCGCAGTGGGGTCGTTCGCCCAGCCGCACCGCCGGCATGCGGTTGACCGTCCAGCAGTGCGGGCAGGCGATTTCGAGGCGCGGATCAGTCATGGCGGGCGGGCCGGCTGCAACGGACGCCCTGCAGATGGAGGCGCCGGGCAGCGCCGCAAGCGGTCGGCGCGTGACGTCCTGTCGCGGCTTGTGGATGATCCCTGCGCCGCATTATCGTGCCCGCATGAGACAGGGGCGTGGCGCGGAATGTGGGGGCCGTGGACCGTGGCGCACGGCCCTGCTGTTGCCGTTGCTGGTGCTGCTGGCTTCCTGCGCCAGCATGGCGCCCGCGCCGGCGCCACCGGTGCAGGTGCAGCCGCCCGCGGTCGTGTTCCATGGCCAGGCCACGTTCGGGACACCCGCGGTCCTGCCTGCCGGCGCCACGCTGAGCGTCAGCCTGGAGGAGCAGACCACGAAGGGCGCGGTGCTGGTGGCGCAGGTGGGCGGGATCGGCGCGCGCGCCGCGCCGGTGCCGTTCGCGCTGCGGGTGCCGGCCGGTCGCCTGCGGCCCGGCCATTTCTACGTGCTGCGCGCGCGCATCGACAGCGCCAGCGGTGTGCCGCTGTGGATCCAGCCCGCGCCGGCACCGGTGGACGCGGGCATCGCCGCGGGGCCGATCACGCTCTGGCTGGTACCGGCGCCGGCGCCACGGCCGCAGCGGCCATCGCCCGCGCCGCCTGCCGCAAAACCGCGGCTGGGGCCGCCCAGCCTGGTCGCGCTGGGGCGCCAGCCGCGCTGGTCGGCGCGGATCTACGGCGTAGGAGCCGGCCGCAGCCTGCATACCGCCGTCGGCGAGCACGATCCCCTGCGCCAGTCCTATGCGCCGCTGAAGCGCCAGCGTCTGGCTTCGGGCGTGGTGGTGTATCTGACCGCCGACGGATTCGTCAGCCTCACCGTCAGTCCCGGCGTCTGCCGGCTGCCGGGACTGCAGAAGGCGCTGTCCTGGCGCGCGGTACTGGAGACGCCGGCGGCTACCTATCGCGGCTGCGCGCGCGGCATCCCGTGAACGCCTGCGGTTGGATTCGGGCGAAATCCCCGGTCGGCGGTCCGCTCCCTCCACCGCGCGCGCGACGATGGACCGGGCGACATCCGTGCGGGGCGGGCGGCCCGGGACCAGTTCCGTGTCCGCAGCGCCTCAGGGCAGAGCGGCCAGGCCGGCCTGCAGCAGGGCGCGCAACAGCGGCTGCAGGGACAGCGCGCGGGCGCCGTCCCAGGCGCCGGCCTGTTCGTCCATGTAGGCGCGCTGGGCCAGTTCCAGCTGCACGGCGTGCACGCCGCGCGCGGGCTGGCCATGGTGCCGGGTGATGTAGCCGCCCTTGAAGCGTCCGTTGATGACCCAGCCGTAGTCCTGCTGGTGGCCCAGCGCCTGCGCCAGCGCAGCCTGAACCGCTGGTGCGCAGCTGCGCCCGTCCGCGGTGCCCAGGTTCAGTGCCGGCAGCTCGCCGTCGAACAGCAGCGGCAGGCGTGAACGGATCGAGTGGCCCTCCCATAGCAGCACGGCCGCATGGCGCGCCCGCAGCCGCTGCAGTTCGGCCGCCAGCGCATCGTGATAGGGCTGCCAGTAGCGCGCGCGGCGGGCCGCGACGGCGACGGCGTCCGGTTCCCGGCCGGGCCGGTACAGCGGCTCGCCATCGAAGCTGTGCGTGGGGCACAGTGCGGTCTCCGCACGGCCGGGATACAGCAGCGCGCCGTCCGGCGGCCGGTTCAGGTCGACCACGTAACGCGACCAGCGCGGCATCAGCACGCTCGCTCCCAGCTCGCGCGCGAACGCGTACAGACGCGCCACGTGCCAGTCGGTGTCGGGCACGCGCAACGCGGCGGGCTGCAGGTCGGCGGCGACAGCGGGCGGAATCTCGATGCCGTCGTGCGGCAGGCTGACCAGCAGCGGTGCGTCACCCGGCAGCAGGCTGTAATCGGCCACCGCGATCACGGTTTGGTGCGTTCCTGCAGCGGACAGGTGGTGAGGCCGAGCAGCGCGTAGGCCGGGCAGAACGCGAGCAATCCGCTCGCCAGCGGGATCAGGCCCAGCAACCCCCACCAGCGCACATTGCCGGGCAGGATGAAGATCAGCGCCAGCAGGGCGATGCCCACCGTCATGCGCAGGATGCGGTCGATGCTGCCGACATTGGCTTTCATGGACGTGCTCCGGTTGTGGGGAGCTGCCATCCTAGTGCGCGCCGCCCGCGCCGGCGCGGCTTACAGGCCGAAGCGCGCCGGCGCGTAGGGCGCCGCGTCCAGCGTGGTGGCGCGGCCGGCCAGTTGCTGGCCCACCAGTTCGGCGGTGGCCGTGGACATGCTCACGCCCAGCATGCCGTGGCCGGTGGCCAGCCAGAGATTGCCGAGGCGCGTGCTGGGACCGATCAGCGGCACCTCGTCGCGGCTCATCGGGCGCCAGCCCCACCATTCCTCGCGTGGTGCTCCCGCGGGCGGCGTGCGCAGGTACTCGGCAGCGCCGCGGCGCAGCGCCTGCAGCCGCACCGGGTTGAGGCCTTCGCGCCAGCCGGCGAATTCCATGGTGCTGCCCAGGCGCAGGCCGTCCGTCCAGGCGGTGACGCAGACACTGCGTTCCTTCAGCACCAGCGGCATGCGCGGTGCCGAGGGCTGCGCATCCCAGGTGATCGAGTAGCCCTTGCCGGGCTGTATCGGGATGCGCAGGCCCAGGGTGCGCGCCACCGGCGGCGACCAGGCGCCCAGCGCCAGCAGCACGTGCCCGCCGGCGAAGGCGCCGCGCGCGGTGCGTACCGCACGGATGCGCCGGCCCGTCAGTTCGAAGCCCTCGATGCGCGCACCAGTCTCGATCACGCCGCCCAATGCCCGCACCTGCGCCGCCAGCCCCGCCACCAGCAGCTCCGGGCGCAGCATCGCATCGCCCCGGTGCAGGATGCCGCCGGCCATGTCCGGCCGCAGCGCAGGTTCCAGCGCCGCGGTCTGCGCCGCATCCAGCACCTGCACGGGGATGTCCAGACGCCGCAGCGTCTCGACGTAGGACTGTTCGGCTGCCAGCGCGCGCGCGTCGCGGAACGCCAGCAACAGGCCGGATTCGCGCCAGCCGATGTCGAGACCCTCGCGCGCCAGCCACTGCGGCAGCAGTGTGCGCGCGCGCTGCAGCAACGCGGCGCGCGCCTGCGCCGCACGGCGGAAGGCGGACGGGCGCATCTGCAGCGCCAGCCCGAACAGCCAGCGCCAGCGCGCCGGGTCGGGGCGCGGATCGATGCGCAGGGGTGCGTCCGGCTGCCCCAGTGAGCACAGTGCACGCGCGACCAGGCCGGCTTCGGTGAGCGGCGGCGCATGACTGGGTGTGATCGTTCCGCAGTTGCCATGCGAAGCGCCGGCACCCGGCGTGGCGGCCTGCTCGAGCACCCGCACGCGCAGACCCATGCGCGACAATTCGAGCGCACAGGCCAGGCCGATCACGCCCGCACCCAGGATCAGCACATCGTCACGGTCGTCCATGCGCCGATTGTAGGCGCCGCACGTCGCGCGCCAGCGGCCTGCGGCGCCGGGCCTCCATCTGCCGCAGCGCGTCGGCCGGAGGTCCGGATGTGACGCGGGGGCGCCGCGATTGTCACATACGGTTTCCTGCGAAACACTCCGTAACATACTGTTTTTAAGCCAAACACCCGCCATGGCACAAAGCCTGCTTCGGATCGGGCATGACCCTCGGTCGCACCGACGAGTACCCCGCCATGGCCACGACTTCCGAATTGCTGTTGACGCTGCGCAATCCGGACAGCGGCTGGCTGGCCACGCTGATCGTGGCGCTGAGCGAAGCGCAGTCCGACCCCGTTTTCAGCGCGCACCACCAGGCGCTGCTGGCCGAACTGTGCAGGGCCCCGCCCATCCCGCTGGTGGTGCGCGCGGCCGCGCTGCAGCGCTCGCTGGATTTCGAGCGCCGTCTCGACCGCGAGAGCGCCGACCTCGCCGTCGCAGGCTGAGGCCGGGCCCACCATCCGCGACGGCAAACCCGTGGCAGGTTGGATCGAGGTGGCCGTCAACCTGCACGCTGTCGGGGTCGTGCGCCGTACCGCGCCCGGCGTCTGCGGTCCGTCGCACGAAACCGATCTCCACGCAGCGTCCTGGCGATGGCGCCCGACGGCGCCGTTGCCGTGGATAAGCCTGGTGCTGTGCAGCGCGCTGCTGGCGGCATGCGCCACGGCGCCGCCCGCGCCGGCGCCCGCCATCGAGGGCAGCGGCAGCTACGCGCCGGTGCCCGGTGCCGACACCCGGCGCTACGTGCTGGAGGTGGGGCAAAGCTTCAGCGGCGCGACGCTGGCACGGTTCGCCGATCCGGTGTACCCGCCCGCGCTGCTGCCGCTGAAGCTGCCACCGGTGACGCAGGTGGTGCGACTGATCATCGACGCGGACGGCCGCGTCGTGCGCGTGCAGTCCGATCCGCCCGCGCAGGTGCAACAGATCGGTCACGCCACGGCGTTCATGGACGCCATCGCGGCCTGCACGCGGCAATGGCGCTTCGCACCGCTGATCATCATCACCTCGCACATGCGGAACGGCAGGAATGCCAGCCACAACGAGGCCAGACCGTTCAGCCTGGTCTACGTCTTCCGCTTCGAGCTGCGCGGCGGCAAGCCGCGCGCCACGCTGGCACGGCACTGACGCGAGGCGTGGTTTGCGCGGCGGCGACGCTGCGTTACCCTCGCTGCAGGCAGGCGCGGGCGGCGTGCATGCAGCGGACATTGCGACCCATCCTGTTGACACTGGCGCTGCTGCTCCTGGCGGCCTGCGCCAGCGCGCCGCCGCCGCGACTGCGGCCCGGCAGCACGCAGGCGATGCTCTCCAACGACGTGCTGTTCCGCGCCATCAGCCTGGTGGGCACGCCGTACCGCTGGGGCGGCAACACCCCGCGCGGCGGCTTCGACTGCAGCGGGCTGGTGGACTACGTGTTCCGCACCGAGGCCGGCATCGATCTGCCGCGCACCTCGCGCGAGATGAGCCGGCTGCCCGACCCGCGCGTGGGTGCCGCGCGACTGCTGCCGGGCGACCTGGTGTTTTTCCGGACCGAAGGCGGCGGCGTCAGCCATGTCGGCATCTACGTGGGCAAGGGACGCTTCGTGCATGCGCCCGAAACCGGCGGCACCGTGCGCCTCGACCACCTGGACAATCCGTACTGGCGCAGGCATTTCCTGTACGGCAAGCGCGTGCTGCGCTGAACGCGGCGCGGGCGCCGCCGCGAAATCCCGCTCAGTGCGCGTGCACGCCGTCCGGCCCGTGCGCGTGTCCGTGCGCGATTTCCTCGCTGCTGGCCGTTCGCGCGGCCAGGACCTCGATCTCGAAATCCAGGGTCTTGCCGGCCATCGGCGGATTGCGGTCGACGTCGACCGTGGTCATGCCCACCTTGACCACGGTGACCCACTCCTGCCCGCCGTTCCTCAGCGCCAGGGCCACCACCGCCCCGGGTTCGAGCCGCCGGGTGTGCCCGAAATACTTCCTGGGCACGCGCACCACCATGCCTTCCCGGTGCGGCCCGTAGCCCAGTTCGGGCGGCACGCTGACGTTGAAGCGCTCGCCCACCTCGCGTCCCAGCAGGGCCTGCTCCAGGCCGGGGACGATGTTGTGATGGCCTACCAGCACATGCAGCGGTTCTGCGCGCTCGAAGGAACTCTCGACCACCCGTCCGCTTTCGCTGAGGCGGTAATGGAAGCTGACAACCTGGTTCTCGCTGATCGGCATGACGACGGCTCGGGCAAAGGCGCAAGTGTAACGGCGCGGCGCCCGTGCCCGTTGGCTCCCGTGGCCGGCCTGCACCGCCGGGGCGGCACCGGGCGTCCCGCACGGCTCGGGATCTGCGATGTCGCCCGCGTGGCCCTGCCCGCGCGGGCGGTTCTCGCGGCCTCCACGCAGCAGCCCGGCATGGCGGACGGCCGGCAGCGACGGACACGGTTTCCGGGCACTGCGGCGGCTTGCCGCACCCGGCTGCTGCACTGCCGCGTGGCTCGCAGGCGACTCGGCGTCAGCATGCGCGGGCGGGACGACCGTTCAGTCTGTATCGGACACATCCGCGGCACCGTCACGCCGTCGCCGCCGCGCCTCGAAGCGGGGTGCGACATCGTCCATCACACGAGGATCCAGTCATGCGCAAGTTTGCCGTTCCGATGCTGCTGACGGGTGGCCTGCTGCTCTCGGCCACGGCGTTTGCCGCTACCCAGGAGACCCACCCCGCTGCGCCCGCCAGCGCGGCCAAGCACGAAATGAAGCACGAGATGAAACATGGCATGGCGGCCAAGCATGGGGCCGCCCACGAGAAGAAGGCCATGCACAAGACCATGCACTCCAAGGCGATGAAGCACGGCATGAAGAAGGAGATGAAGAAGATGGGCAAGAAGCCGATGGAGAAAAAGCCGGCCAAGCCTGTCTCGGGCGGCGGCGGCATGCCGTGAGCGAACCGCGGGTCGCAACGCTTCGCCGGGCCCGCACATCGTTCCGTTTGCGCAGACCCCCGGCCCCGCGCCGGGGGTTTTTCATGGGCGGTGTACCGGCGCGGCCGCGGATGCCGTGTCCGCACCGACCACAATGTTGAACTGCCGCAGCAGCACGTCGGTGCGGTCACGCACGCCGAGCCGGTAGCGGCCCGGCGGTAGCCACAGCGTGCTCACCGGCTGGCGGTGCGTCAGCAGCACGCGGTCGAAGGGCACCGCAGCGTGCGATTCGCCCTGCGCGCGCGCCTCCAGCAGGCAGGGCGTCCGGTTGGGGCAGTAGTCCACCGCGGCCACCGGATAGGGTTGCCGCAGCCCGCCCAGCGACAGCCAGGTGGGCCGCCCGTTGCGGAAGCGCTGCGGCGGAAAGAACACGCTCACGTCGTACTGCCCCGGCCGCAGCGACCATGGCTGTCCCCGCGCGTTCAGGAACACGATGGGCTGCACCGGGGCCAGCGCGCGCATCACGGCGGTCCAGAAGGGGTGGTCTTCGACCGGGTCGAGCCGGCCGAACAGCATGGTCTGTTCCACGCAGAGCGGATCGATGCCGCTGATGCGCATGAAATGCTCGGCCATCGACCGCCCGCCGAGGTATTCGCCATGCTTCTGGATGTGCGCATAGCCGGCGTTGACCACGAGGCGTGCGCCGGGATGGTCCAGGAATGCGCGCCGGTAGAGGTTTCCGGCCTGTTCGCGTTCGCGCGCGTCGCCGTGGGCGTCGCTGTCGGCCTCGTAGGCGATGACGCGGAAACCCAGCGCCAGCGCCGTGCGCACCATGAAGGCGTAGATGGGCTCGCGCGTGTAGAAGCCGCTGTCGGCGACGGCATGGCCGCGCTGCATCAGTGCCGCGCTGTCGCTGTGGTACAGCGTCTCGGCGGCGAAAGTGTCGTAGCCCTCGGCCCGCAGCCGCGCCAGCAGCTGCACGGTGAGCGTGCGCGTCAGCGGGGCGCTGTGGTTCTCGTTGAGGAACACCGCGCGGCGGCTGCGCGCCAGTTGCGCGATGGCTTCCAGGGCAGGTTCGCTGTGCCACGTTTGCGGCGCGGACAGCGGCGAGGGCGCGTCGTCCGGCGCCAGCGGCTGCGCGATGGAAAAGCTTCGCTGCGCGCCCAGGTAGTCGCCGACGAAGGTCTGGTACCAGCTCACGTACTGGCCGAAGATGGCGTGGAAAGCGCGGCCGGGATCGCTGTCGTAGCGCTCGCGCAGGAACAGGTATTGCGGCAGCAGCCCGGGGATGCGCTCGGCCTGGTCGAGGATGGCATCGGAACGGCGTGTCGCTGCTTTTTGTTCGGCCATCCATTGCTGCGGCGTCATCCGCGACCGCAGTGACTGCTGCTGCTGCACCTGTTCGATGCGCTGCTGCAAGGCGCTGCCGGAACCGGAGCCCGGCAGGTTCTGGGCCGCGGCACCGCTTGCGGCGGTTGCCGTCGCCAGCAGCAGCAGCGATCGTCGGACGCATGCGCGCAGGCCCATGGCCCCACCTCCTTGCCGGTAGCCAGTGATGCACCGCGCGCGGCGGCGCGCAAGTGCGCTGCG
Source organism: Pseudomonadota bacterium (assembly GCA_021792975.1). Lineage (GTDB taxonomy): Bacteria > Pseudomonadota > Gammaproteobacteria > Xanthomonadales > Rhodanobacteraceae > Metallibacterium. The sequence continues at coordinate 14,153 of JAJYTR010000012.1, forward strand.
GCCTGGCCGGTCAGGGCGTGGATGCGAGCGGGCGGGTGAGCCGCGCCAGAGCCTGCTGCTGCGCCGTGGCCAGCGCGCCGGGATGATCCACGCGCAGATCCAGCGGCCGTATCCGGCCGTCGGCGAGGCTGTAGATCCAGGCGTGCACGGCCAGCGGCTGGCCGCGTGCCCAGGCATCCTGCACGACCGTGGTCAGGCACACGTTGCAGGCCTGCTCGATCACGTTCAGCTCGCACAGGCGCGCGTGGCGCAGACTGTCCGGCTCCATGCCATCGATGCATGCACGGTGTTTCAGCAGCACATCGCCGACGTGGCGCAGCCAGTTGTCCACCAGGCCGAGACGGCGCTGCTCCAGCACCGCCTGCACACCGCCGCAGCCGTAATGGCCGACCACCAGGATGTGCCTGACCTTGAGCACGTCGACGGCGAACTGGATGGTGCTGAGGCAGTTGAGATCGCCGTGCGCCACCACGTTGGCCACGTTGCGGTGCACGAACACTTCGCCGGGCGGCAGGCCGACGATCTCGTTGGCCGGCACGCGGCTGTCGGCGCAGCCGATCCACAGGAACTGCGGTGCCTGCTGGCGCGAGAGACGCTTGAAGAATTCGGGATCGCGCGCGCACTGCGCATCGGCCCAGCGCTGGTTGTTGGCGAGCAGTTCGGCGATCTGCGGCATGCGTGCAGGATAACGCAGGCGTGCGCGCGGTTTGCGCACGGCCCGCGTGGGCGTGACCGCGCACTTCAGTACAGCGCGTGACCGGGCGTGCGCGGGTAGGGGATGGCGTCGCGGATGTTGGCGAGTCCGCACAGGTACACCAGCAGGCGCTCGAAGCCCAGGCCGAAGCCGGCGTGCGGCACCGTGCCGTAGCGGCGCAGGTCGCGGTACCACTGGTAGTGCGCGGGGTCCAGCCTGAACTGCGTCATGCGCCGGTCGAGGTAGTCCAGGCGTTCCTCGCGCTGGCTGCCGCCGATGATCTCGCCGATGCCGGGCGCCAGCACGTCCATGGCCGCCACCGTGCGGCCGTCGTCGTTGAGGCGCATGTAGAACGCCTTGATCGCCTCGGGGTAGTTCATCACCACCACCGGGCGGCCGACGTGCTCCTCGGCCAGGTAGCGCTCGTGCTCGGTCTGCAGATCCATGCCCCATTGCACCGGAAACTCGAACGCGCACGGTGCCTTCTGCAGGATGGCGATGGCCTCGCCGTAATCCAGCCGCGCGAAGGGCTGGCGCACGAAGGACTCGATGCGGCGGATCACGCTCGGCTCGACGCGCTCGGCGAAGAACGCCAAATCGTCCATGCGTTCGGCCAGCACGGTCTCGAAGACGGCCTTGAGAAAGCCTTCGGCCAGGGTGGCGTCGGCATCGAGGTCGGCGAAGGCGATCTCGGGCTCCACCATCCAGAACTCGGCCAGGTGGCGCGCGGTGTTGGAGTTCTCGGCGCGGAAGGTGGGGCCGAAGGTGTACACCTTGCTCAGCGCCAGGCAGTAGGCCTCGACGTTGAGCTGGCCGGAGACGGTCAGGAACGCTTCCTTGCCGAAGAAGTCCCTGCCGAAGTCGATGCCGCCGCCCGGCGTGCGCGGCAGGTTGGCGAGGTCCAGCGTGGAGACGCGGAACATCTGCCCGGCGCCCTCGGCGTCGGAGGTGGTGACGATGGGCGTGTTGACCCACACGAAGCCCTGCTCGCCCAGGTGGCGGTGGATGGCACCCATCACCGTGTGGCGCATGCGCGCCACCGCGCCGATCAGGTTGGTGCGCGGGCGCAGGTGCGGCACCTCGCGCAGGAATTCCAGCGAATGCGCCTTGGGCTGGATGGGATAGGTCTCGGGATCGTCCACGAAGCCCAGCACCTCGATGGTGCGAGCCTGCAGTTCGAGCGATTGGCCCTGGCCCTGGGAAGCGGTCAGCACGCCGGTGGCGCGCAGCGCGCAGCCGGCGGTGAGCCGCCTGATCTCGCGCTCGTAGTTCTCCAGCGTGGCCGGCGCCACGATCTGGATGGCGGCGAAGCAGGAGCCGTCGCCGAGATGGATGAACGACAGCCCGGCCTTGGAATCGCGCCGCGTGCGCACCCAGCCCTGCACGGTCACTTCCCGGCCCGCGCGCGCGCCGGCCAGCGCCTGTTTGACACTCGACACCGTCATTTCCGCCACCCTGTGCGCACCGCGCGCCGCCCAAAGGCCCGATGCTACCCGAGCGCCGCCGCCGCGCTAAACTGCACGCATGGAATCCGTCGCATCCCTGCCCATCAGCCTCACCGCAGCAGCGCGCGCGCGTTGTGCCGAGTTCCTGCGGCGCGCGCCCGGCGCCCGTGCGGTGCGCTTCGCGGTCAAGCGCAGCGGCTGCTCGGGTTACAGCTACGTGGTCGATCTGGCCGAACAGCTCGGCGCCGACGACCTGCTGGCCGACTGCGACGGCGTGCCGGTGGCGGTGGCCCGGTCCAGCGTGCCGATGCTGGCCGGGGTGTGCGTGGACTTCCGCCGCGAGGGCCTGAACGCGCAGTTCGTGTTCGAGAACCCCAACGCCACCGGCGCCTGCGGCTGCGGCGAGAGTTTCACCGTCGGCTGAGCGGCCGCCGCGCGACTTGCCGCGCCGGTGCGCGGCCCGCTATCATTCCGCTTCTGTCCGCCGCCGGCGGACAGCCCTTGCCTCACCGCCGGCCAGCGCCGTGACGGGAGGCTGACCCTGCGCTTCCGCACGGAGCCGGGCCACCCACGAGGACACGCCATGCGTCATTACGAGATCGTGTTTCTGGTCCACCCTGACCAGAGCGAGCAGGTTCCGGCCATGCTCGAGCGCTACCGGAACCTGGTCGAGGCCGACGGCGGCAAAGTGCATCGCGTCGAAGACTGGGGCCGGCGCCAGTTGGCCTACACCATCCAGGATCTGGCCAAGGCGCACTACGCCATGCTCAACATCGAGTGCGGCGCCAAGACCGTGGCCGAACTGGAATCGGGATTCCGCTTCAACGACGCCGTCCTGCGGCATCTGATCGTGCGCCGCGACGACGCGGTCACCGAACCTTCGCCGATCCTGAAGGCCAAGGAAAAGGAAGAGTCCAAGTCCACGCGCCGCCGCGACGACGACGGCGACGGCGCCGCGCCGTCCGAAGAACAGGCCGCCTGAGGAGATCGCCATGTCCAAGTTCTTCCGCCGCCGCAAGTTCTGCAAATTCACTGCCGAGGGCGTCACCGAGATCGACTACAAGGATCTCAACACCCTGCGCCAGTACATCACCGAGAACGCCAAGATCGTGCCCAGCCGCGTCTCCGGCACCAAATCGCGCTATCAGCGCCAGTTGTCCACCGCGGTCAAGCGCGCGCGTTTCCTAGCGCTGCTGCCGTACACCGACGCGCACGACGTCTGAGCGCACGCGTCGCTGATGCGGACAGCCCCGGGTGCGCCTGCGCGCGAACGAATTGAGAGAATTCCATGGAACTGATCCTGCTCGAGAAAGTGAAGAACCTCGGCAACCTGGGCGACAAGGTCCGGGTCAAGCCGGGCTACGGACGCAACTACCTGGTGCCGCACGGCAAGGCGGTGCCGGCCACGGCCGCCAATCTGGCCGATTTCGAGAAGCGCCGGGCCGAACTCGAGGCACGGCACGCCGCCACGCTGGCCACGGCCGAGTCGCGCCGGGCCGCGCTGGAGGGCCAGGAGGTCACCCTCAGCGTCAACGCCAGCCCCGAGGGCAAGCTGTACGGCTCGGTGGGACCGCGCGAGATCGCCGAGGCGCTCTGCGCGCGCGGCCTGAAGGTGGAAAAGAGCGAGGTGGTCATGGCCGACGGGCCGATCCGCAGCGTCGGCGAGAGCACGCACACGCTGGCCTTGCACGCCGACGTCGTCGCCACCGTCAAGGTGATCGTGCAGGCGCTCTGAACGCGGCCCCCGCGGTAACGGCCAACGGGCGCTGCGGCGCCCGTTGGCGTTTGTGCGGGTGTCGCAGCGCCTGCGACAGCGAGGTGCGAAAACACGCACAGCTTTTCCACAGGGTTGTGCTCTTCCGCCGCCGCGGTGCACGGTCCATCATCGTCGCTTCGCCCGCGTGCCGCCCTCTCCATCGCCGGAGCCGCCGATGTCCGCCCTGATGCCCGAACGCAAGCCCGCGCCATCGGTCGAGAGCCTGCGCGTGCCGCCGCATTCGATCGAGGCCGAGCAGGCGGTGCTGGGCGGCATCATGCTGCAGCCCGAGGCCTGGGACCGCATCGCCGACGTGCTCACGCCCGAGGATTTCTACCGCCGCGACCACCGCCTGGTGTTCACCGCCATCGGCACCCTGGTCGAGCGCGGACGGCCCTGCGATGCGATCACGCTGGGCGAGTGGTTCGAGTCGCAGCAGATGGCCGGCGAGGTGGGCGGCGCCGGCTATCTGGCAGAGCTGGTCAACAACACGCCCAGCGCCGCCAACGTGCGTGCCTATGCCGAGATCGTGCGCGAGAAGGCGCTGTTGCGCCGGCTGATCGACGCCGGCGTGGCCATCGCCGAGGACGGCTATCGGCCCGAGGGGCGCGCCACGCGCGAGCTGGTGGATCTGGCCGAGCAGCGCGTGTTCGCCATCGCCGAAGGCGGCAAGCGCGCCGGACAGGGTTACGTGGGCATGCACGAGACCGCGCGCGAGGTACTGCGGCTGCTGCAGGACCGCTACGCCAACCGCGGCCAGCTCACCGGCCTCGCCACCGGCTTCATCGATCTGGACCGGCTCACCTCGGGGCTGCAGTCCTCCGATCTGATCATCGTCGCCGCGCGTCCCTCGATGGGCAAGACCGCCTTCGCGCTGAATATCGCCGAGCACGCCGCGCTGCGCGACAAGAAGACCGCGCTGGTGTTCTCGATGGAGATGTCGGCCACGCAACTGGGCTTCCGCCTGGTCTCCTCGATCGGCCGCATCGACCAGACCCAGCTGCGCAACGGCGACATCCCCGACGAGGACTGGCCGCGCGTGTCCAACGCCATGAGCCTGCTCAGCGGCGCACGCATCTTCGTCGACGACACCCCGGCGCTGGCGCCGATGGAGCTGCGCGCGCGTGCGCGCCGGCTGCAGCGCGAGCATGGACTGGGGCTGATCGTGATCGACTACCTGCAGCTGATGCAGGTGCCGGGCAACACCGAGAACCGCGCGACCGAGATCTCCGAGATCTCGCGCGGACTGAAGGCGCTGGCCAAGGAGCTGAACGTGCCGGTGGTGGCGCTTTCGCAGCTCAACCGCTCGCTGGAGCAGCGCACCGACAAGCGTCCGGTGATGGCCGATCTGCGCGAGTCCGGGGCCATCGAGCAGGACGCCGACGTGATCCTGTTCATCTACCGCGACGAGTACTACCACAAGGATTCGCAGGACAAGGGCCTGGCCGAGGTGATCATCGGCAAGCATCGCAACGGCCCCACCGGCACCCTCAAGCTGGCCTTCCTGGGGCGCTACACCAGGTTCGAGAGCTACGACCCGGGCTCCTACGGCGGCAGCTTCGAATGAGCCGTCTGGCGGTCGCCCGCATCGATCTGGCCGCACTGGCCGCCAACCACGCGCGCCTGCGCGCGCTGGCCGCGCCGGCGCGGCTGATGGCGGTGGTCAAGGCCGACGGCTACGGCCACGGTCTGGAGCGCGTGGCGCGCGCCCTGCGCGGCGCCGACGCCTTCGGCGTCGCCGCGATCGCCGACGGCCAGCGCCTGCGCGCGGCGGGGCACAGCGAGCGCATCGTGGTGCTTTCGGGTCCGGATGAACCCGGCGACCTGGCGGAGATGCGCCGTCTCGACCTGGAAACGGTCATCCATCATGGGACGCAACTGGCGTGGCTGGAGGCGGAGACCGGCGGCACGCCGCTGCGGGTGTGGCTGAAGATCGACTCGGGCATGCACCGGCTGGGCTTTGCGCCGGAACGCGCGGCGGAAGTGCACGCATGCCTGGCGCGACTGCCGCAGGTGCACCGCGAGATCGTGCTGATGACCCACTTCGCTGCCTCGGACGAGTTCGGCAATCCGGCTACCGCGCGCCAGATCGAAGCCTTCGCCGCCGCCACCCGGGATCTGCCCGGACCGCGTTCGCTGTCCAATTCGGCCGGGCTGCTGGGTTGGCCGGCCGCGCGCGGCGACTGGGTGCGCGCAGGCGGACTGCTGTACGGCCTGTCGGTGGTCGAAGGCAAGACCGGCGCCGACCACGGCATGCAGCCCGCCTTGCGCCTGTCCACGCGCCTGATCGCGGTCAACCGCGTGCCGCGCGGCGAATCCGTCGGCTACGCCGGCACCTGGACCTGCCCCGAGGACATGCCGGTGGGCATCGCCGCCATCGGCTACGGCGACGGCTATCCGCGCGGCGCGCCCAGCGGGACGCCGGTGCTGCTGCGCGGACGCGAAGTGCCGCTGGTCGGTCGCGTGTCGATGGACCTGCTGGCGCTGGACCTGCGCGAAGTGTCGGACGCGCGGGTGGGCGAGGAGGTGGTGCTGTGGGGGCCGGAGCTGCCGGCCGAGCGGGTCGCCGCCGCCGCCGGTACCCTCAGCTATCCGCTGACCTGCGGACTGACCCGGCGCGTGCTGTTCGTCGAGGCGTAGCGCCCGCCGGCGGTGTCGCCCCGGGGCTGAACGCGGAACCGTGACCGGGTAGATGCGCCGCACCCGGCCACTGCCGATAATCGCCGCGCCGACCCAGCGAGATCCGCCGATGATGCCGCGCATCCGACCGCTGCTGCTGTATGCCGTTCTTGGCCTGCTGGCCGCGGGCAGCGCCGGCGCCAGGCAGTTGCCCGTGCTGCGCTGGCGCGGCGACTACACCACCGCCAAGAGTCTGGCCGAAGGGCTGGCCGCGGCCTGGGCCCGCAGCGGCGGCGGACGGCTCGATGTGGATTCGTTCAACACCATCTCCGGCATCGACCAGGCGATCGCGGGCAAGGTCGACATCGCCGGCAGCGCGCGCCCGCCGTTCGCCGGCCAGCCGCAGGAATCCAGGCTGGTGTTCACGCCGCTGGCCTGGGACGCGCTGGTGCTGGTGACCCGCCGCGGCAATCCGGTGCACGACGTCACCCTGCAGCAGCTGTACCAGATCTACCTGGGCTACATGACCCGCTGGAACCAACTGGGCGGGCCGGACCGCGCCATCCACCTGTATTCCATCGCCAGCCCGCTGGACGGCGTCGAGTTCGACCTGCGCCGGTTCCTGTACGGACGTGGTGACCAGGAGATCGCCGCACCGCGGCTGTACCTCAACACGCAGCAACTGCAGGTAGCGGTGGGGCTGGATCCGCAGGCGCTGGCGGTGACCGCCTACTCCAACGTCTACCGCAATCCCGGGCTGCAGATGCTGTCGGTCGAAGGCGTGCGCCCGGACGCGCGCACCATTGCCGACGGCAGGTACCCGCTGCTGGTGCCGCTGTATTTCGCCACCAATCCGCGCGATCCCGATGCTGCGGAGGTGCAGCGCTTCATGCGTTTCGCCGAGGGTCCTGGGGGCCAGGCGGTGATCCGCGCGCGCGGCATGGTGCCCTGGGCCGACGGGACCGCGCTGCAGGCCGGCGATGCGCTGCGCCGGCAATGGGTGGCCGCGCGCCTGGCCGCGGAATTGAGCGGTGGACGCGTGGCCATGAACGGCCCGCTGGCGGCCGCGGGCGCCACGGATTCGCAGGGGGCCGGCATCACGCCGGCTGCGCCCGCCGCGCAGGCGGCGAAAATGCGCATGCAACAGCGCGACGCGCAGCGCAAGGCAGCCGATCGTGCGGCGGAGGCGCAATCCGGCGGCTCCGGCGAGGGCGCCGAATGAGCGCGCCCAGCGCGCTCAGCCTCGATCTGGACGATACGCTCTGGCCGGTGGCGCCGGCCATCGCACAGGCGGAGCAATGCCTGCACCGGTGGTTCGAAGATCATCTGCCGGCGGTAGCGGCGGCGTGGCCCCCGCCGGCCCTGCGCGCGCTGCGTGAGCGCATCGCCCTCCACTGCCCCGAGCTGGCGCACGATTTCACTGCGCAGCGCCGGCTGGCGCTGGCGCATGCGCTGCGCGCCAGCGGTGCGGACGAGACCCACGCCGGGGCCGCTTTCGAAGTGTTTTTCGCCGCGCGCAACGCGGTGCGCTGCTACCCCGACGTGCCTGCCGCGCTGGTGCGTTTGTCCGCACGACTGCCGCTGGCCAGCCTCAGCAACGGCAACGCCGATCTCGGACGCGTGGGTCTGGCCGCGCACTTCCGCGTCTGCGTGACGGCGCGCGAGGTGGGCGCCCTGAAACCCGACGCGCGTATTTTTATCGCCTTGTGCCGGCGCCTGCACTGCGCGCCGGCGCAGGTGTTGCACGCGGGCGATGATCCCGTGCTGGATGTCGAGGGGGCGCGGCAGGTCGGTCTGCGCGCGGCCTGGATCAACCGCGAAGGTCGCGCCTGGCCGGGTCCGGGCCCCGCGCCGGAACTGGTGTTCGCCGACCTGCAGGCGCTGGCAGCCTGGTGCGAGCGGCAGCGGGCGGCGTGAGCGCCGGGGCGGGCGGGCGCCCGCTCTGCGCTAGCATCGCGCCCCCGGCGCCGTGCGCCGTCCGATCCGGCGGGTTCCCATGTCCCTGACTGTCCTGCGCAGCGATGCCGACGCAGTCCCCATCGAAACCGTCGACGTCGCCGCGCTGCCCGCGGTGCTGCGGCGGCTCGGGACACGGCAGCGGCGCTGGATCGAGGCCACCGGTTTCGAGGCACGCGCCGGCCGCATAGCGCTGCTGCCGGATGCGCGGGGCGTGCCGACGCGCGTTCTGGTGGGGGTCGACCGCGGCGAGCCGCTGTGGGCGCTGGGCGCGCTGGCGCACGTGCTGCCTGTCGGCGACTACCGGCTGGCGCGCGAGGGCGTGCTGGCCGACACGCGCCTGGCCGCGCTGGGTTTCGCGCTGGGCGCCTATCGCTACGCACGCTACCGCAAGCCGGCGCGCGCGCCGGCGCGCCTGGCGGTACCGCGCCCGCTGCATGCGCAGCTCCAGCCGCTGCTGGATGGCGCGTTCCTGGTGCGGGATCTGGTCAACACGCCCACCGAGGATCTCGGTCCCGGGCAACTGGCCGAGGCGATACGCGCGCAGGGCAGGGCGTACGGTGCGCGCGTGCGCGAGTGGGTGGGCGAGGCGCTGCTGCGCGCCGGCTTCCCCAGCGTCCACGCCGTCGGCCGCGCCAGTCACCGCCCGCCGCGGCTGGTCGAACTGCGCTGGGGCAGGGATACCGATCCGCATCTGGTACTGGTGGGCAAGGGCGTGTGCTTCGACAGCGGCGGGCTGGACCTGAAATCCGCCGACGGCATGCGCTGGATGAAGAAAGACATGGGCGGTGCCGCGCACGCGCTGGCGCTGGCGACGCTGGTGATGCAGGTGCGCCTGCCGGTGCGGCTGACGCTGCTGGTTCCGGCGGTGGAGAACGCGGTGGACGGCAACGCGCTGCGCCCGGGCGAGGTGGTGCGCACACGCGCCGGCTACAGCGTGGAGATCGACAACACCGATGCCGAAGGCCGGTTGATCCTGGGCGATGCGCTGGCCTACGCCGCGGAACAGCGCCCCGGGCTGATCGTCGATTTCGCCACCCTCACCGGCGCCGCGCGCGTGGCGCTGGGGCCGGATCTGCCGGCACTGTTCGGAAACCGCGAGGATCTGCGCGAGGCGGTACTGGCCGCCGGGGAGGAAGAGCATGATCCGCTGTGGGCATTGCCGCTGTGGCGGCCCTATCGGCGCATGCTCGATTCCTATCTGGCCGATTTCGCCAACGGCGGTCCCTCGCGCCACGCCGGCGCCATCACCGCCGCGCTGTATCTGGAACGCTTCGTGCCCGAGACGACGCCTTGGTTGCATGTGGATCTCTACGCCTGGAACGACAACGATCGTCCCGGCCGTCCGCGCGGCGGCGAGGCACAGGGCCTGCGCGCGTTCTTCCGCTTCCTGCAGCAGCGCTACGCGTAGCGCCCGGCTTCGGGACTCGGGACTCGGGACTCGGGACTCGGGACTCGGGACTCGGGACTCGGGACGAGCGCGTTGCGATGGGTCTGGCCGTCATTCCGGACGGCGCGTTCCTTTTATTTGACGTCATCCCGGACGGCGCGCAGCGCCGGGCCGGAATCCAGGCAGACGCCTCGCAAGATCCTCGGGATCCCCACCTCCGCTTGCGCGGAGGCAGGCTTGCCGCGGGGATGACCGCAAAAAAGCAAAATGCCATCGCGGACGGCGCGCCCGTTTCCGATGCCGCCCGGCGCGCCGCTGCCGTCCTCAGTGCGCCACCAGCAGCGGCAGCGGACAGTCGCGGAACAGTGCGCGGGTGACGCCGCCCAGCACCATCTCGGCCAGGCGCGAATGGCCCCAGGCGCCCATCACGATCAGATCGCAGCCCAGCGCCTGCGCACGCGCCAGGATCGCCGCGGCCGCCGGCTGCGGCGGTGCGAAGCGCTCGATGCTGGCGCCGATGCCACGCTGCCGGAACCACGCCGGCAGCGGCACCGGCGGCAGCCAGGCCATGCCTTCCGGACCCTCCTCGCGGCTGCCGTCCAGCACGTGGACCCGCTCCGCAACGCCCAGCAGCGGCACCGCGCCCTGCAGCGCGCGCGTGGACTCGATGCTGCCGTTCCATGCCACCAGCACGCGCCGGCCGGCATCGGCGCAGCCGGCGGCCGGCACGATCAGCACCGGACGCGCGGCGGCGAACACCGTGCGCGAGGTGTTGCCGAATCCGATCGGTGCGTCCTCGCGCACCTCCGGCCGCTGCAGGATCACGAGGTCGGCGCTGGCGGCCGCCAGGCTCAGCACCTCTGCCAGGTCGCCCTCGCCGACGCGCCAGGCCCCGTCCAGGCCGTGCGTGCGCAACAGGTCCGCCCACCACGGCGCCTGCGCCTCGGCGCCGCGCCGCGCGGCCTCGCTCTCGGCCACCTGCAGGGTGATCGCTTCGGGTACGGCGAATGCGGCGCTGGGCAGGGGCGCCACCCAGATGCCGTCGAGCCCCGCGTGCAGGCGCTGCGCCAGCTTCAGCGCCAGATCCAGTCCCGCGTGGACGGTGCCGGGCTGCGGGACGTGCACGAGCAGTTGCGGTGCGGGCATGATGGACTCCCGGTAGGCGGCCGCGTTGCATGCGGTTCAGCATCGCGGCAAGACTATCGCCGCGCAGCCGCACAGGCGAGTCCGTGCGGCCTTCCGTTGCACCCTTGCAGGAGGTGGAGTCCATGCGTCGAGCGCTGCTGATGCCAACACTGTGCGCGCTGCTGGCGGGCGCGAGCCTGGTCGCGCCGCGAGCGCATGCAAGCGGCGAGGTCGATTGCCGCATGCGCTACCAGCTGAAGGGCTGGTCGGTCTTCTACCAGACCGCCAAGGGCAGCGGCGTGGTCACCTGCGACAACGGCCAGAGCATGCACGTGGTCATCGAGACCAAGGGCGGCGGCCTGACCATCGGCAAGTCCGAGATCAAACACGGGGTCGGCCGCTTCAGCGGCGTGCGCGACATCCGCGACGTGCTGGGCGCCTACGCCACCGCCGAAGTCCACGCCGGCGTGGTCAAGTCGAGCGCCGCGCAGGTGCTGGTCAAGGGCAATGTCACGCTGGCACTGGCCGGCACCGGCGAGGGCTGGGACCTGGGCATCGCCTTCGGCAAGTTCGTCATCAAGCCCTGATGGCGGAGACCGGCGCGCCGCCGCTGGTGTTGCGCGGCGGCTGTCATTGCGGGCGCGTGCGCTTCGAGGCCCGATGCGCACCGCATCCGCTGGTGCTGGAGTGCGACTGCTCGATCTGCCGCATGAGCGCATTCCTGCACCTGATCGTGCCCGCGGCATGGTTCACCCTGCTGCAGGGCGCAGCCGATCTGCGCGAATACCGCTTCAACACCGGGACCGCGCGCCATCTGTTCTGCGCGCACTGCGGCATCAAGAGCTTCTACGTGCCGCGTTCGCATCCCGACGGTTACGACATCAACGTGCGCTGCCTGGATGCCGGCGTGCTGCCGGATTACCGGCTGCGCGCATTCCACGATGCCGAGCGTGAAGCCGAGACCGCCGCACTGGCGCATCTCGGCGCCGTGCCGCGGCATCCGTGCTAGCGTGCGGGTCCACCTCGGCAGGAACCATCATGGCCGACACGATCTCCGCACGTCCGCTGCATGCCGGTGACGAGCGCACCAGCATGCAGATCCACGCGCTGGGCAGCGTCCTCAGCGCCGTCGGATTGGGCCTGCTGATATTCGAGGCGCTGCGCCTGGATTCGCTGCGCGCCCTGCTGGGCGGGCTGGCGTTCGGATTCGCGCTGCTGCTGCTGTACACCGCCTCGACGCTGTACCACGCCGCCCGCGCGCCCGGCGTACGGCAGGCGCTGCGGTACTTGGACCACATCGCCATCTACGTGCTGATCGCCGGCACCTATACACCGTTCACACTGCTGGCGCTGCGCGGCGTCTGGGGCTGGGGCCTGCTGGCCGCGATCTGGCTGCTGGCGCTGGCCGGCGCCGCGTTCGAGTTCGGACGCTGGAGCCGGCGGCGCGCGCCGGCGGCGCTGGTGTACGTGGCGATGGGCTGGATCGGCCTGATCGCCATCGTGCCTCTGCACGCGGCCCTGGCCGGGGCGGGCATGGCGCTGCTGCTGGCCGGTGGCGCGGCCTATACGCTGGGCGTGCCGTTCTACCTGTGGCGCAGGCTGCGCTACCACCACAGCCTGTGGCATCTGTTCGTGCTGGCCGGCAGCGTGCTGCACTTCATGGCGGTGCTGCTGTACGTGCTGCCGCTGGCGCGCGCGCCGATGGCCTGAGCGCCGCCGCGCGGACCCGTTCAGCGCGACCACCATGCGCCCGGATAGTAGACGCCCGGTTGCGGCCGCTCGCGCAGCACCTCGTGGCGGAAGCGGAACAGCGCCGCGGGGCGGCCCCGCGGCGGCCGCGCCATCGCGCCGGTGGCCTCGACCAGACGCGCGTGTTCGATCAGACGGCGGAAGTTCTGCGTGTGCAGGTGCCGTCCGGCCAGGGCTTCGACCACCTGCTGCAGCTGGCTGAGCGTGAACGCCTCGGGCAGCAGCTCGAACACCAGCGGGCGGTAGCGCAGCTTGCCGCGCAGACGCCCCAGAGCGGTGGCCAGGATGCGGCAGTGATCCTTCGCCATGGCGAGTCCCGGACCCTCGTCCGCAGCGGCGCCCGCCTCCGCGAGCGCGCCCGCCTCCCAGAGCAGTTCGTAGCGTTCCAGCGTGCGCTCGGTGTCCCAGGGCGCTCCGCGCAGTCCGAATACCAGATCGGCGCGCTCGCGCCGCTGCACGTCGGCGCCGGCCCAGGCGTGCAGTGCCGGCGCCACCACGGTGTCCAGCAGTGCCGGCCGCTGCCGCCGCCAGTCCTCCCAGGGCAGGAACGCGTAGATGTCCTGCCAGCGCGCGTGGCCGTCGGGCAGCGGCTGTTCGCGTGCCAACGCCAGGTAGGCGATGCCCAGCGTGCGGGGTGCGCGGATACCGGCGCGCGGGTCGCGTTCGCGATCGCCGAAGGTATAGAGCTGCTCCACGTAGCCGAGGGCGAAACCGGTGGCGGCGTGCACGCTCTCGCGCAGGCCGCGTTCCAGCGTGGGATGCGCGCGTGTATCCAGCGGACCGGAAGGCAGGGCCGGCGACAGCGTCCCGGTGGTGGTCAGCACGCGCGGTACAGCGGCGGTGACCGCCACGACGACCGCCTCCAGATTGACCCGTATCGTATCGGGCATGCCCGTGGCTCCCCCGCCGACAGCCTACGCCAGTCCGCCCGTCGGTGTGAGCGTCCGGTACGGAGGGCTCGGGCATGGGCCATGGACGATGCCGCCGGACCGCCGTTGCCCACCCGCTGTGGGCGCACTGCCGGCCGGTCAGCGCTCGCTTTCGGCGGCGACCTCGCCGTGCAGCGCCTCGCGGTAGATCGACTCGGGCCGGATCGCGCGCGAGACGTGGTAGGCGGCCAGGCAGGCCAGCATCAGCGCCGGCACCAGCTGGTATTCGAGGGTCATCTCGAACACGATCAGGAAGGACATCAGCGGCGCGTGCGTGGTGGCGGCCAGGAAGGCGCCCATGCCGATCACGGCGTACACCACCGGCATGGAGCTGCCCGGCCACAGCGCGTGCGCGAAGCTTCCTGCCAGCAGGCCCAGCAGGGCACCGACGAAGATCGTGGGCGTGAACACGCCGCCCACCGCACCGGAGCCGGTGGTGGCCGCGGTGGCCAGCACCTTGGCGATCAGCACCATGGCCACCAGCGCCAGCGGCCACGGCGAATGCAGCACGTCGTTGACCACGCTGTAGCCGTTGCCCCACACCTGCGGAAACACCGCCGAAATCAGCCCCACCACCAGTCCGCCCAGCGCCAGCCGCAGCGGCAATCCCAGCGGCAGCCCCGCGGCCAGGCGGCGTGCGCCGTCGAGCGTACGCATGAACAGCGGTGCCAGTGCCCCCAGCAGCGCGCCCTGCAGCAAGAACAGCGGCAACTCCCACAGCGTGGCCACGTGCAGCGGCGGGATGCGGTAAACCGGTTCGTAGCCCAGCACCTGGTGCACGGTGACGTTGCTGATTACCGAGGCCACCATCAGCGGACCCAGGCGGCGGATGGCCAGCGTGCCGTAGACGATCTCGGCGATGAAGATCGCTCCGGACAGGGCCGCGTCGTAGGCAGCCGCGAAGCCGGCGGCGGCGCCGCAGGCCAGCAGCAGGCGCAGGTCGTCGCCGTCGAAACGGCCCAGTTGGCCGATCCACGAGCCGGTGGCGGCGGCCAGTTGCACCATCGCGCCCTCGCGGCCGATCGAGCCGCCGCTGCCGATGGTGCATAGCGAGGAGGCGCTGCGCAGCAGTGTGCCGCGCACGTCCTGGCGGCCGTCGCCGACGGCGATGTTCTCCAGGTAGTCCGGCTGCTTGCGGCCGTTGGCGGCGCGCCGTGCCAGCCACAGGAACACGCCGGCGGCAATGCCGCCCAGCGCCGGAGTGATGGCGCGGCGCCAGGGCGCCAGTGCCTCGGCGGCGGCGGCCAGACTGCCCGGGTGCCCGGTGGCCAGGTGTTCGGTCAGCGTCATGCCCTCGTGGAACGCCACCGTGGCCAATGCGCCGACCACGCCGATCAGCGCCGCCCACAGCAGCATCCAGCGGTCGCCGTGGTGGTTGCGGACGGAGGATGCTGCACGGCTCATGCGTGGGTGCTGCGCGCGTTCAGAGATTCTGGTAGCTGGGGCCGCTGCCGCCCTCGGGCGTCACCCAGTCGATGATCCGGTAGGGATCCTTGATGTCGCAGGTCTTGCAGTGCACGCAGTTGGCGGCATTGATCTGCAGGCGCCTGCCGGCCGCATCCTCGATCATTTCGTACACGCCGGCCGGGCAGAACCGCGTGCAGGGATTGGCATATTCGGCCGTGCAGCGGCCGACGCAGATGGAAGTGTCGGCCACGTGCAGATGCACCGGCTGATCCTCGTCGTGCGCGGTGGCGGCGAAGTACACGCCGGCCAGGCGGTCGCGCGGCGGCAGCGTGCGCTCCACGTAGTCGCGCTGCGGCGACTCGTGCGCGTCCACCCGCTGCAGTTGCGCGTGGTCGGCGTGGTTGCGCAGCGTCCACGGCGAGTGCCCGCGGGTCAGCGTCTCCCAGCCGGCGTTGGCCAGGCCGGGCAGCAGGCCCTTGTGGAAGCCGGGGCGGATGTTGCGCACCGCACGCAGCTCGGCAGCCACCGTCGAGGCGCGCAGCCGCGCGTCCCAGCCGCCGCTGCCGAAGCCCGCTTCGGCCACGTGCTCGGCGGCCAGCATGCCCGAGCGCAGCGCCTGGTGCGTGCCCTTGATCTTGGGCACGTTGATCAGCCCGGCGGCGTCGCCGATCAGCAGCGCGCCCGGCATCTCCACCCGCGGCAGCGACTGGTAGCCGCCCTCGACCAGCGCGCGCGCGCCGGCGGAGAGGATCTGCCCGCCCGCGAGCAGCGGCTCGACCCGCGCGTGATGCTTGAACTGCTGGAACGCCTCCCAGGGCGAGAACAACGGGTCGCGGTAGTCCAGTCCCACCACGAAGCCGATGGCGAGGCGGTCGCCGTCGAGGTGGTACAGGAAGCTGCCGCCGTAGGTGGCGTGGTCCAGCGGCCAGCCGATGCTGTGGATCACCGTACCCGGCTGCGCGCGGCCGGCAGGCAGCTGCCAGAGCTCCTTCAGTCCGATGCCGTAGGTCTGCGCATCGACGCCGCGGTCCAGACCATAGCGCGCGATCAGTTGCTTGCTGAGGTGTCCGCGACAGCCCTCGCCCAGTACGGTCAGCGGTGCGCGGATGTCGATGCCCTGCGTGTAGCCCGGCTTGTGGCTGCCGTTGCGTGCGACACCCATGTCGCCGATGCGCACGCCGGCGACCGCGCCGGCGTCGTCGAACAGGGGTTCGGCGGCGGCGAAGCCGGGGTAGATCTCCACGCCCAGCGCTTCGGCCTGCGGCGCCAGCCACGCGCACAGCGCTCCCAGGCTGACGATGAAATTGCCGTGGTTGCGCATCTGCGGCGCCGCCGGCAGCGTCCACGCCTTGCGCGGGCCGCGCAGCCACCACAGCGCATCGTGCCGCACCGGCACGCACACCGGCGGCGGGGCGTCGCGCCAACCGGGCAGCAGGTCATCGAGCGGCCCGGGCTCGATCACCGCACCGGAGAGGATCTGCGCGCCCACCGCCGCAGCCTTCTCGATCACGCACACACGCGTCTCCGGCTTGAGCTGTTTGATGCGGATGGCGAAGGCCAGCCCGGCCGGACCGGCGCCGACGGTCACCACGTCGTACTCCATCACCTCGCGTTCGCCCATCGCCGCGGCCGTCATTGAAACGTTCGTTTGATTGTCGCGGTTTGCGGCGGCGGCGGCAATGCGCGCGCCATGCTGCACCCGCGCTTTGCCGGCGGACAGGGCTGCCCGCACAATCGGGCCTCTCCGATGGGAGTCGCGGAATGGGTCCGGCAGTCGAGCAGGGCACGGGTTACGGCGTCTGCCAGGCGCTGGCGGCGTTGGCCGCCGGCACGCTGGGGGCGGTCGATCTGGCCGATGCCTGCCTGGCGCGTGCACACCGGCTCAATCCGGTACTGGGCGCTTTCGTGGACCTGCGCCCCGCGCTGGTGCGCGAGCAGGCGCAGGCCAGCGCGCATCGGCGCCGCGAGCGCATCCTGGGCCGCCTCGACGGCATTCCCATCGCATTGAAGGACAGTTTCGATATCGCCGGCTGGCCGACGCGCGTAGGCCTGCCGCGCGCTCACGCCACGCCTGCCGTACGCGATGCCGCCGCGGTTGCGCGGCTGCGTGCGGCCGGTGCCGTGCTGATGGGCAAGACCACGCTGGACGAGGGGCAGCTCGGTGCACACGGACAGAGCCCGCATTACCCGCCGCTGCGCCATCCGCTGCGCCCGGCGTACACGCCCGGCGGTTCCTCCGGCGGCGCCGCGGTGGCGGTGGCCAGCGGCATGGCGCTGGCGGCGCTGGGTGCCGATGGGCTGGGCTCGGTGCGCATCCCGGCCAGCTATTGCGGCCTGGTCGGACTGAAGCCGACCCATGGCGAGATCTCCTGCGTCGGGTTGACGCCCGCCGCACGCCGGCTGGACTGCGTGGGCATCCTGGCGCGCGAGGTGCGCGATGCGGTGGTGCTGCTGCAGGTGCTGGCCGGGTACGACGCCGAGGATGCCTTCTCGCGCAAGCGCCGTGTGGCGTTGGCGCTGCCGGATCTGGAACCGGGTCGGCTGCGCGTGGGCCTGCTGCCCGATCTCGCCGCCCTGGGCGTATCCGCACCGATGCAGGCGCTGTTCGCGCGCGCGCTGGCGACATTGGACGGGACACTGGGCCAGCCGCGCGCGGTGGATTTCGCCGACTGGGATTTCGCGCGCGCGCGCCGCGCCGGCCTGCTGCTGATGGAGGCCGAGATGCTGCACACCTTCGCGGGCGATCTGCTGGATACCGCGCACCCGGTCTCGCCGCGCTTTCGCGCCATGCTCGAGTACGCGCGCGGCAAGAGCGCCGCCGACTACGTGGCCGCCGACCGCATGCTCGATGCCGCGCGGCTGAAGTCGCGGCGGCTGTTCGCGCAGGTCGACGTGCTGCTGCTGCCCACGACCCCCGGCGGCGCCTATCCGCTGGATGCGCCGGAGCCGGCCAACGCCGCCGACCTGACCAGCTTCGCCAGCCTGGCCGGCTGTCCGGCGGTGAGCATCCCGATGGGCACGCTGCCGGACGGCCTGCCGGGCGGCCTGCAACTGGTCGGCCCCACCGGTTCCGACCTGCGCCTGCTGGAGCTGGCCGAAGTGTTCGCCGCGGCGCTGGACGCCACGCCGGCGTTCCCGCTGGGCGATGCCGGCTGAGTTCGCGGAACTGCCGGGCGCGGCGCTGCATCTGCCCGGCGCGCTGCTGCGCTATGCGCCGGCGTTTCTCGCCGCCGCCGAGGCCGACACGCTGTTTGCCGCGCTGCGCGCGGAGATCGCCTGGGAACGGCACCACGTGCGGCTGTTCGGGCGCACGCTGCCGGCGCCGCGGCTGTCGTGCTGGATCGGCGATGCCGGCGCCGTCTATGCCTACTCGGGCATGCGCTTCGAACCGCAGCCGTGGCCGCCTGCGCTGACCGCGCTGCGCGCGCATCTGCAGCGCGCCTGCGTGGTGCGCTTCAACAGCGTGCTGGCCAACCTCTACCGCGACGGCCGCGACGCCATGGGCTGGCACAGCGACGACGAGCCCGAACTGGGCGATGCGCCGCTGATCGCCAGCCTCAGCCTCGGCTCGCCGCGACGCTTCCTGCTGCGCGCGCGCGAGGGCGATCGCGGGCTCGCGCTGACGCTGGCGCACGGCAGCCTGCTGCTGATGGGCGGCGGCTGCCAGCGTCTTTACCGCCACGCGCTGCCGCGCACGCGCGCCGCGGTGGGGCCGCGCATCAACCTCACTTTCCGCCGGGTGCATCCACGGCGGTGAACCGCCGCGCCGTGCGGCGGTTTGTCGGATGCGCGGCGCAGCGCCGATAATCGCGTTTTCCCCCCAGGCGACCCGCCCATGACCCGGACCACCGTGCTCAACCCCGTCCACCGCGCGCTGGGCGCGCGCATGGTGGACTTCGGCGGCTGGGACATGCCGATCAGCTACGGTTCGCAGATCGAGGAACACCACGCGGTACGGCAAGACGCGGGCATGTTCGACGTCTCGCACATGACCGTGGTGGACCTGCACGGTGCGCAGGTGCGCGCCTTTCTGCGCCACCTGCTGGCCAACAGCGTGGACAAGCTCAAGGTATCCGGCAAGGCGCTCTACACCTGCATGCTCAACGCGCAGGGCGGGGTGATCGACGACCTGATCGTGTACTTCCTCGCCGAAGACCGGTTCCGTCTGGTGGTCAACGCCGCCACGCGCGACAAGGACCTGGAATGGATTCGCCGGCAGGCGCAGGCATTCGCGGTCCGTGTCGAGTACCACCCCGAGCTGGCCATGATCGCGGTGCAGGGGCCGAACGCCCGCGCCAGGACGGCGGGCCTGTGGCCACACGTGCTGGCCGAACGTGCGCTGACGCTGAAGCCTTTCAGCGCCTTGCGCGAGGGCGCCCTGTTCGTCGCGCGCACCGGCTATACCGGCGAGGACGGCTTCGAGATCACGCTGCCCGGCAGCGAGGCCGCCGCGTTGTGGCAGCGTCTGCTGGACGCCGGCGTGCGTCCGTGCGGGCTGGGCGCGCGCGACACCCTGCGCCTGGAAGCCGGCATGAACCTGTACGGCCAGGACATGGACGAGACCACCACGCCCTACGAGGCGGGGCTGGCCTGGACCGTCAGCCTCGACGGAGACCGTGACTTCATCGGCCGTGCCGCGCTGGAAGCGCAGCAGCGCGCGGGCGTGCCGCGGCAGATGATCGGCCTGGTGCTGGACGACAAGGGCGTGCTGCGCCACGGGCAGAAGGTGTCCACCGCGCGGGGCGAGGGCGAAATCCTTTCCGGCACCTTCGCGCCCACGCTGGGCAAAGGCATAGCATTCGCGCGCGTGCCGGCCGGCGACCCCGGCGCGGTCGGCGTCGAAATCCGCGGCAGGCCGGTGCCGGTGCGCGTGGTCAGGCCGCCATTCGTGCGCAGCGGCCGGCCCTGCGCGGGCATCTGAGCGCGGCGTTTGACACGCCGCGCGGCGGACGCTTGCTAGAATCACGTCCCGCGCAGTCCACCTCCGACCACCACCGGACCCATCCCATGAGCGAGATCCCCGGCGACCTCAAGTTCCTCAAGTCCCACGAGTGGGCGCGGCTGGAAGACGGCGGCGTGGTGCGCGTGGGAATCTCCGACCACGCGCAGGGCCAGCTGGGCGATCTGGTCTACGTCGAGCTGCCGGCCGTCGGCGATGCCGTGCAGGCAGGCAACGCCTGTGCCGTGGTCGAATCGGTCAAAGCCGCCTCGGACATCTATGCGCCGGTCTCCGGCACGGTGGTCGAGGTCAACGAGGTATTGGGCGACAAGCCCGAGACCATCAACGAGGACGCCTACGGCGAGGGCTGGATCCTGGCGATCAGGCCCAGCAGCCCCGACGAGCTGGACAGCCTGCTCGACCCCGACGCCTACGCCGAGCTGCTCGAGGAAGAAGACGCGCACTGAGCGCGTCCGACCCGACCGCGCCCGGCTTCGGCCGGGCGTTTCGCATTTCCGGAAACCGCCATGCCGTTCATCCCGCACTCCGAGGCCGACGTCCGCGCCATGCTGGCCGCGATCGGCGTGGACCGGATCGAGGATCTGTTCGACGAGATCCCGCCGGAATTGAAAGCCCGCATGCTGGAACGGGTGCCCGAGGGGATGCCGGAGATGCACGTGGCACGGCTGCTGCACCAGCGCGCCGCGCTGGATGCCGGCGTGCTGAACTTCGCCGGCGCCGGCGCCTACGAGCACCACATTCCGGCAGCGGTATGGCAGATCGTTACGCGCGGGGAGTTCTACTCGGCGTACACGCCCTACCAGGCCGAGGCCAGCCAGGGCACGCTGCAACTGATCTACGAATACCAGACCATGATGACGCGGCTGACCGGCATGGACGTCAGCAATGCGTCGCTCTATGACGGCGCCACCGCGCTGGCCGAGGCAGTGCTGATGGCCGAGCGCAGCGCGCGCAAGGGCAGTGGCCGCGTGTTGGTGCCGCGCAGCGTGCACCCGGCCTACCGCAAGACCCTGCGCACCATCGTGGCGCAGCAGGGCATCGAGGTGGTCGAGGTGGACTTCGCGCACGCGGGCGCGGACGCCGGTGCCATGCAGACGCAGTCTCTGGCGGCACAGGCACAGGGCGGCTTCACGGCGCTGGTGCTGCCGCAGGTCAACTACTTCGGCGTGCTGGAGGACGTGGATGCGCTGGCCGACTGGGCGCACGCGCAGGGAGGGCTGGTCATCGGCGTGGTCAATCCGCTGGCGCTGGCGGTGCTGAAGGCGCCGGGGCGGTGGGGTGCACAAGGCGCCGATATCGTCTGCGGCGAAGGCCAGCCGCTGGGTGTGCCGCTGAGCTCGGGGGGACCGTATTTCGGCATTCTCTGCTGCAAGCAGGCCTGCGTACGGCAGATGCCCGGACGCATCGTCGGCCGCACCACCGACATCGATGGCCGCGACGGCTACACCCTGACCCTGCAGGCGCGCGAGCAGCATATCCGCCGCGCCAAGGCCACCTCCAACATCTGCACCAACCAGGGCCTGCTGGTCACCGCGGCCACCATCCACATGGCGTTACTGGGTCCCGAGGGGCTGCGCCGCGTCGCCGCACACTGCATGCGCAATGCGCGCGCGCTGCGCGCACTGCTGGCGGATGTGGCCGGCGTGCGGGAGCCGTTCGCACGGCCGATGTTCCACGAGTTCGCGCTGACGCTGCCCCGCCCGGCCTCGACGCTGATCGAGCAGTTGGCTGGCGAGCGCATCCTCGCCGGCGTGGCGCTGGGCGAGGACTATCCCGAACTGGGCGACGCGCTGCTGGTCTGCGCCACCGAGACCAAGACCGCGGACGATCTCTCGCGCTACGCCAGGGCCTTGAAGAGCGTCCTGGGCTGAACCCGGGTGGCGCGGACGTCGCGCGCCGACGGCACGTTGGCACCCGTTCATCCGCCGATCCGCTGACGTCGCGCTGCCGCTGCGTCCGCGCCGGCATGTTCCGGTGCGCTGTGTGAGCCGCATGCGCAGGCGAGAGTACACGCGCCTCGCAGCGCGTGCGTGATGCGGGCGTCTGGACGTATGGACGTCCAAACAAGACGATTTTTCTCCCGTTTTCCGATCACGGTCCGGGTGCCGCGGGAGGCGCGCGATCTTCCGGCGCGTATCTGCGCGCACGCAAAATCCATTGACACTGGAAAAATGACGCAATAGTTTCTGCGCCGGGAGATCAGCAAATAAAGCATGGCGATGGCGAAATACATCGAGCCCTATATCGAGCATGGCGCGAAAGCCGAGGCAGTACGCAAAATCACCGTCTCGGTTCCTCTGCATGTTTTGAAGGTGCTCACCGATGAACGTACCCGCCGCCAGGTCAGCAATCTCAGGCACGCCACGATAAGTGATCTTCTCTGCGAAGCGTTCCTGCATGCGTTTACTGGGCAACCACTGCCAACTGACGAGGAGCTGAGACGAACCATGGTTACCAAGAAGACTGCTGCGAAGAAACCGGCCGCCAAGAAACCTGCGGCCAAGAAGTCCACCGCCAAGAAGCCCGCGGCCAAAAAGAAGGTCGCCAGGGCCAAAGTCGCCACTGCACGCAAGACCGCCAAGAAGGCGGTGAAGAAGACCGCCAAGAAGGCGGTGAAGAAGGCCGCCCGGAAGGCACCTGCCAGGAAGACCGCCAAGAAGGCGGCGAAGAAGGCCGCCAGGAAGCCGGCCGCCCGCAAGCCCGCGGCGAGAAAAGCCGCCAGAAAAGCGGTACCGATGAAGGTCGCACCCTTGGCCCTCTGAGGCCTGTTGCCGTTTGCGGCATCCCTCTCCGCGGCGCCCAGCGCGGAGAGGTATCCGGATGCCGATTGCGCCCCGCACCCGCGGGGCGTTTCATTTTGTGTCCGCGGCATTTTCGCATTGCCGGGCGCGTCCGATCTGGATAACGTGGCGGCTGCGCTTGCGGCGACCCAATCGCTCGGGGGAGGCAGTCGGGGCGCATCCATTCCAGTCGAGGCAGACCCATGATGCAGCCCAGCGCGCGCGCGTCGCTCCGTCGCAGTCTTCCCATCCTTGTCCTGGCGGCCGCACTGGCCGCCTGCTCCGGTTCGAAGCAGCCGGCCGCGCCGACGGCCGTGCATCCCGCGGCGGCGCGGCCGTCCGCGGCCGCCAGCGTGGCGCAGGCGGCGCCCGGATCCGGCAGCCGGTTGGCCGCGATGAGCGTGGACCAGTTGATGAACGAGGCGCAAAAAGCGCTCAAGCAGGACCGCCTGGTCGCGCCTGCCGGCGATAACGCCTTCGAGTACTACCTCGAGGTGCTGAAACGCGACCCCCACAACCGCGCCGCGCAGGATGCCCTGCGCGAGACCTTCCCCTACGGCGCGCAGACCGTGGATCAGACGATCAACCAGAAGAACTACCCGGAAGCGCAGCGCGAGATCGATCTGCTGGCCAAGGCCGACCCCACCAATTACACCCTGACCATCCTGCGCTCCAAGCTGGACGCCGCGCGCAAGCTGGCGGCCCAGCAGCAGGCCCAGCAGCAGGCACAGCAGTTGGCCAAGGCGCAGGCTGCGGCCGCGGCCACCGCGCGGCAGACCGCTGCGGCCGCGAGCGCCCGGCAGGCGCAGGAGCAGCAGGCACCAACGGCCGAACAGCAGAAGCAGGCCGAACAGGCGGCCCAGCAGCAGGCGGCCGCCGCGCGCGCCGCCGCGCTCAAGCAGCAGCAGGCGCAAGCTGCGGCGGCGGCGGCGCAGAACCGGAACCGCGGGGCGCGGATCGTGCGGCAGGTGCCGCCCAGGTACCCGCTGGATGCCGCACGCGCGGGTGAGCAGGGTTGGGTGGATGTCGAGTTCACCGTCAACCCGGATGGGTCGGTCGGCAACGTGCACGTCACCAACGCGGAGCCGCGCCGCGTGTTCGACCGCGCGGCCGTTGATGCGGTTTCGCGCTGGAAGTTCAAGCCTGCGCTGATCAACGGCGTGCCCACCGCGGTGGTGCTGCAACGCCGTGTCGAGTTCAGGCTCAGCGGCGGCTGAACGTAAGCGCGGGATCCCGCGCATCCGCCGCACGACCGGTGCGCGGATACCCGCCGCCGGTGCCCGCGCTCAGCTGTCCAGCAGGGTGCGCCGCAGCGCCGCCAATGCGATCAGCGTGCCGCCATCTCCGCTGCCGGTATCGGCGGGCATCGGCGCATCCAATGCGGCCAGCGCGGCGTATGCGCGCCCGTGCCGGGCCGCGTCCAGCCGGGCCAGCAGGGCGGCGGCATCGGCCAGCAGCAACAGCGCGAGTCCCTCCGTGCTGTCCGACTGCGCTGCGGCTTGTTCGAGGTCCGCGCGCACCCGCGCCAACGACTGCTGCGAGCGCGGCGGGTAGCGCCAGCCCAGCACCGGCAGCGGCCGCAGCCGCGCGATGCGATGCACGATGTCGCGGCGGGCCAGACCGTCCAGCAGGCGTTGCGCCAGCGCAGGCTGCCGGCACGCCACGCGCAGCACGTCGCGAGCCGTGTGCGGCCCGCGGCCGAGCGCGTGCTGCAGACCGGCCAGCAGGGGATGCGCCAGCGGCAGGTCGGGTTCGGCGCGCCATGCGTCGCCGGCGAAGTGCAGCCGCCCCGCCAGCACCAGGTCGGCCAGCAGCGACGCTGCCAGCACGCTGCGCAGCGGCAGCGGGCCGTATGCCTGCAAGCGGCCGTCGGCATCGAGCAGCAGCAGCGCGAGGCGTTCGGCCAGGATCATGACGCTAGTGTCGCACGCGCCGGCGCCACGGCCGTTCCAGGCCTGCCCAGTCCACGAAGGGCAGGCCTAGCAGCTTGTCGAAGAACATCGGCATCAGTTGTGCCGGCACGGTGTCGTCGCAGTTCCACAGGATGACCATGCCCACGTGCAGATCGGGGAAGAAGCCGATCATGGCGCGGTAGCCCTGCACCGCGCCGGCGTGGAAGATCAGTCGGTGTCCGGCGTAGTCGTATACGCGCCAGGCCAGCGCGTACTGGGCGTTGCGCAGTCGCGCGCGTCGCCAGGGCGTGGCCCAGCGCTCGCTGGGGGTTTCCACCAGCGGCGTGTGCAGCACGCGCAGCAGCGCCGGCGAGAGCACCCTAGGGTCGCCGCCCATCTGCGCGATCAGCCACTTCTCCATATCGTCGAGACTGGCATTGACGCCCGCGGCGGGCGCCAGGCGGTAGTAGGTCTCCCGGGGCTGGAACGGTACCCAGCGGCCATGGTCGCGCCAGTGCGGACGCGCCCAGCTTTTGCTGGCCTCCAGCGCTTCGCGGCCGTAGGTGGCGGTGTTCATGCCCAGCGGCCAGAAGATGCGCTTCTCGACCTGGTGGTAGTAGAAATCGCCGGTTTCGGCGTAGACCACATCGCCGATCAGGCTGAACGCCACGTTCTGGTAGCTGTAGCAATCGCCGGGCGGGCAGATCGGATCCACCTCGTCCAGCCGGCGCACCAGTTCCGGATAGCGCGCGTGATCCTCGATCAGGTTGTCGTAGGCGTTGTGCGGCAGGCCCAGGCGCTGGCTGAGGATATCGGCGATGGTGGCCTCGCGTGCGTAGCGGGCGTTCTTCAGCATGAAGAACGGCAGCGCCTTCTCGATGCGCGTGTTCCAGCCGAACGCACCTTCCTGCACCAGCAACCCGGTCAATGCGCTGGCGAAGGCCTTGGACAGCGAGGCGATGCGGAACACCGTGTGCGGGGTCACGCGCGCTCCCGTCGCGGTATCGGCGTAGCCCAGCGTGCGCTGCCAGCGCACCTTGCCGTCCACCACCACGGCGGTGGCGATGCCGGCGGCGTCGCCACGTGCCATGGCCCGGTCGAGCCAGCCCGAGTACGCGCGGATGGCCGCCCCGATCCGCCACCGGGGCAGCAGACCGTCCGGCGCGACCGCATCGCGGCCGGCTGCGGCATGCACCGGAGGAATCAGCGCGAGCAGGCCGATACAGGACAGGAGCAGCGCCGCCCGGCGCGCGATGGGGTGGGACATGAACTGCTATGCTCGTTGCGTCGCGCGGCGCCGCGCGCCGTCACGAGGGAAACCGTCAATGATCACGATCATCGTGCTGATCGTCGCCATCGCGATTGTCCTGTACTTCGTCGGCCTCTACAACGGCCTGGTCACCGCCCGCAACGGCTACAAGAACGCTTTCGCGCAGATCGACGTGCAGTTGACGCGTCGGCACGATCTCATTCCCAATCTGGTCGAAGTGGCCAAGGGCTATATCGCCCATGAACGCGGCACGCTGGAAGCGGTAACGCAGGCGCGCGCCGCTGCGGTGAGCGGGCTGTCCGCGGCCAAGGCGCAGCCGGGCAATGCCGCGGCCATGCAGCAGCTCGGTGGTGCCGAGACGCAGTTGACGCAGGCGCTGGGACGCTTGTTCGCGGTGGCCGAGGCCTATCCCGACCTCAAGGCCAACCAGAACATGATGCAGCTCTCCGAGGAGCTGACCTCCACCGAGAACCGCGTGGCTTTCGCGCGTCAGGCTTACAACGACGCGGTGATGGGCTACAACAACCGCTGCCAGATGTTCCCTTCCAGCTTCGTCGCCGGCAGCTTCGGTTTCGCCGCCGCCGAACCGCTGGCGATGGATGATCCGGCCAAGCGCGAGGCGCCCAAGGTCTCCTTCGGCTGAGCGCGCCGTGGATTTCTTCACGCGCCAGGACGCCGCACGGCGCCACTCGCGGCGGATGGTGGTGCTGTTCGTGCTGGCGGTGGCGGCGATCGTGGCGGCGGTCGATGCACTGATCCTGATCGTGTTCGGTCTGGCGCGGAACCGGCCCGATGGCGGCGGCATCGAGGTGCCGGCGCAATCGCTATTGCTGGTGAGCCTGCTGGTGATCGGCGTGATCGCGCTGGCTTCGCTGTACCGCAGCGCTTCGCTGCGCGGCGGCGGCGGTGCGGTGGCGCGCGGCCTGCACGCCATGCCGGTGCCGCCGGACACCACCAATCCGGCGTGGCGGCGCCTGCGCAACGTGGTGGAGGAGGT
The DNA here is from genome assembly GCA_021792975.1 of Pseudomonadota bacterium. Classification (GTDB taxonomy): domain Bacteria; phylum Pseudomonadota; class Gammaproteobacteria; order Xanthomonadales; family Rhodanobacteraceae; genus Metallibacterium. The sequence continues at coordinate 41,122 of JAJYTR010000012.1, forward strand.
CGCCATCGCCTCCGGCGTGCCGGTGCCGGAGATCTACGTGCTGGAGCAGGAGCCGGGCATCAACGCGTTCGCCGCGGGCTACAGCCCGGCGGATGCCGCCGTGTGCGTCACCCAGGGATGCCTGGAAACGCTCGACCGCGACGAGCTGCAGGGTGTGATCGCGCACGAGTTCAGCCATGTGCTCAACGGCGACATGCGTCTGAACATCCGTCTGATGGGCGTGCTGTTCGGCATCGTGGCGCTCAGCGTGATCGGCCGCCAGCTGCTGAATGCGGCCTTCTGGAGCGGCGGTTCCCTCGGCGGCGGCCGCGGCCGCCGCGACAACGGCAACGCGCTGTGGGCACTGGGCCTGGGGCTGCTGGTGATCGGCGGCATCGGCGTGTTTTTCGCGCGCCTGATCAAGGCCTCGGTGTCGCGTGCGCGCGAGTCGCTGGCGGATGTCTCGGCCGTGCAGTTCACCCGGCAGACCGGCGGCATCGCCGGCGCGCTGAAGAAGATCGGCGCGCTGCAGTACGGCTCGCAGTTCACCCGCGTGCACGGCGAGGAGGTCTCGCACATGCTGTTCGGCGAGGGCCATGCCTGGAGCGCGCTGTTCGCCACGCATCCTCCGCTGGAAGAGCGCATTCGCGCGCTGGAGCCCGGCTTCGATGCGCGGGAGTTCGAGCGCATCGCCGCGCAATGGCGGACGCCGGCACGTACGGATGCCGCCGACGATCCGCGTGCCAGCGCCACCGGCCTGCTGCCGCGTGAACTGCTGCTGGCCGGTGCCGCGGTCCTGCCGGCCGCGGCGGCCGCGCTGCCCGATGCGCAGGCGCGCACGGCACTGGCGCCCGCCGCCGTCGCCGCGCAGGTGGGGCAGGCCGGCCTTGCCGATTTCACCCTCGCCGCGCACCTGAGCGCCGCCCTGCCGCCGACGCTGATCGGCGCCGCGCACAGTACGCAGCAGGCGCTGCCGCTGCTGCTGGGACTGGCGCTGGCGATGGATCCCGCCGCGCGCGCGCAGCAGGCGCAGCGCATCGCGCAGCATCTGCCGGCCACCGTGACCGACGCCGCCCTGGCACTGGCGCCCCGGCTGGACGACCTGCATCCGCTGCTGCGGCTGCCGCTGGCGGCGATGGCCTTTCCCGCGTTGCGGCGCCGGCCGCGCCCTGAAATCGTGGCGCTGGTGCAGGCTCTCGCGGAAATGGCGCATGCGGACGGCGCGGTGGGCGTGGACGAATATTGCCTGGCGACACTGGTGCGCGTGCAGGCGCTGGATGCGCTGGACCCCGCCCGCGGTTTCGTCGCCGGCAGCCTGAAGCTGATGGACTGCAGCGATGCGGCGCGCCTCGTGCTGGCGGTGCTGGCGGCTTTCGGCCACGACGACGAGGCCGGTGCCGCGCGCGCCTTCCAGCTGGGACTCGCAGTGGTGCTGCCCGATGCCGCGGTGCGCTACGCCGCACCGGTCGACTGGCAGGCGCAACTGGATCAGGCGCTGGCGCGGCTGGACCGCCTGGCGCCCGCCGGCAAGCAGCTCCTGGTGCAGGCGATGACCCGTGTGGTGCGCGAGGACGGCCAGCTGCGCGTGGCTGAAGCCGAACTGCTGCGCGTGGTCTGCGCCGCGCTGCACTGTCCGTTGCCGGCGCTGCTCGGTCAGGACGCCGCCGCGGCCTGAGCGTCGCCCCTGCCGCGCAGGAGATCGGCTGCGCGTTCGGCGATCATGATGGTCGGTGCATTGGTGTTTCCCGAGGGCAGGCCGGGCATCACCGATGCGTCCACCACGTACAGATTCCCGAAGCCGTGCACGCGCAGCCGTGCATCCACCACGGCCTGGTCGTCCCGCCCCATGCGGCAAGTGCCGACCGGGTGGTAGATGGTCTCCAGCTTGCGGCGGACGAAGGCGTCCAGCGCGGCATCGTCCTGCACCGCGGCGCCGGGGAAGATCTCCATGCCGCGTACGGCGGCGAACGGCGCCTGCGCGAAGATCTCCCGCGCCATGCGCACCCCCTCGCGCAGCAGGCGCAGGTCGTGTCCTTCCGCATCGCCGAGGTAGTCGGCATGGATGCGCGGCGGCGTGCGCGGATCGGCACCGGCCAGCTCCAGCCGGCCGCGGCTGCGCGGATGCAGCGCGCAGGCGTGCAGGGTGTAGCCGCGACCGGGCAGGCGGTTGCGGCCGTGGTCGTCCAGCAGCGCCGGCACGAAGTGGAACTGCAGGTCGCATTCGCCGTCGGCCGCGAGCCGGCTGCGTGCGAAGCCGCCGGCCTCGGCGATGTTGGAGCTGCCGATGCCGTCACGCAGCAACAGCCAGCGCAGGCCGGCGGCCAGTTCGTTGACATGGTCGTAGCTGGCGTGGCTGGTGGTCGCCACCAGCGTGCAGATGTCCGGATGGTCCTGCAGGTTGCGTCCGACGCCGGGGCGGTGGGCGGCGACGCGGATGCCGTGCGCGCGCAGCATCGGCGCCGGGCCGATGCCCGAGCGCATCAGCAGGTGCGGCGAGCCCAGTGTGCCCGCGCACAGGATGACGCGCCCGGCCTCGATGTCGAACGATCGGCCGCGGTGATGCAGGCGCACGCCGCACGCGCGCCGGCCGGACAGTCGTACGCGCTCGGCCAGGGCGCCGGTGAGCACCCGCAGGTTGGACCGCCCGCGCGCCGGCTCCAGGTAGGCGCGCGCGGCCGAACAGCGCGCGCCGTCATGCTGGGTCACCTGATACAGGCCGAAGCCTTCCTGGCTCTCCGCGTTGAAATCGGGGTTGCGCGGATGTCCCGCGGCGGCGGCGGCGTCGATCAGCAGGCGGCTGAGCGGATTGACGTGGCGCAGGTCGCTGACGCCCAGCGGGCCGCCCACCGCATGCCATGCGTCCGCGCCGCGGCTGTTGTCCTCGGCGCGCTTGAAATAGGGCAGCACCGCGGGCCAGTCCCAGCCGGGATCGCCGCTGACCTGCGCCCAGTGCGCGTAGTCGCCCGGCCGGCCGCGCACGTAGCACATGGCGTTGATCGAGCTGGAGCCGCCCAGTACCTTGCCGCGTGGCCACCACAGGCGGCGCCCCAGCAGATGCGGCTCGGGCTCGGTGTGGTAGCCCCAGTCGAAGCGCGGCAGCTGCATCAGCCGCGCCAGTCCTGCGGGCATGCGGATGTAGGGATGAGCATCGCTGCCGCCGGCTTCTACGAGCAGCACGCGGCGCCGCGAATCGCTGCTGAGCCGGTAGGCCAGCACGCAGCCGGCCGAGCCGGCGCCGATGATCACCTCGTCGTAGGTCATGGGCACGGCCCCCTGTCGCCTGCATCCCGGCCCGGCTCGGCGCGCGCCGGTGCCCTGCCGCATCGACGCCGGTTCAGCCGGCGATGTAGCGCTGCAGGTGCTCGATCTGCTGGGCCTGCTCGTCGATCACCGCCTTGACCAGGTCGCCGATGGAGATCACGCCCGTCACGCGACCGTGTTCGACCACCGGCAGATGCCGCACGCGGCTGTCGGTGCACAACCGCATGCAGGCCTCGACGCTGTCGTCGGGGCCGACGGTGAGGGCCGGCGCGCTCATGATCTCGCGCACTGGCGTGTCCGCCGAGGCGCGGCCCATCAGCGCCACCTTGCGCGCATAGTCGCGTTCCGAGACCACACCCAGTAGTTCATTGCCCTGCATCACCACCAGCGCGCCTACCCGCTCCTGCGCCATCTTGCGCAGGGCCTGCAGCACGCTGGCTTCGGGCGCGATGGCGTGGACGGTGCGACCCTTGGCTTCGAGCAGATGCCTGACCTGTTGCATGTCGAGGACTCCCGCAGCGGACCGGTCTGCAGTCTAGCGCCGGGCCATCGGCGGGGGGGCTTGACGCGGCGGTATAATTTCCAACAAACTAAAAATATGGAAATGACAGATGCCCTGACCGCACTCAAGGCACTGGCGCACCCCACGCGGCTGGCGCTGTACCGCACGCTGGTGCAGACCGGATCCGGCGGTCTGCCCGTGGGCGCGCTGGCCGAGCGGCTGGCGGTACCAGACTCCACGCTGAGCGCGCACCTGAACGTGCTGCGCAGCGCCGGACTGGTGCGCAATGCCCGCGAAGGCCGCGTCATCCGCTGCCGCGCCGATTACGCGCGCATGGATGCGCTGCTGGGCTATCTCACCGAAAACTGCTGCGCCGGCGCGGTTTCCTGCGCACCGATGCCGAACTGCAAACCCGATCCCTCCACCCCGAGGACTCCGCGCCATGAAACGCTTTCACGTGCACGTCAACGTCGCTGATCTGGAAGCGAGCATCCGCTATTACCGGACATTGTTCGGCTGTGCGCCCAGCGTGCTCAAGCCCGGCTATGCCAAGTGGATGCTGGAAGACCCGCGGCTGAATTTCGCCATTTCGCAGCGCGAGCGTGCGCCGGGGCTGGATCATCTGGGCCTGCAGGCCGAAGACGCGGACGAACTGGCCGAGATCGGCGCGCGTCTACAGGCGGCCGCTGCGGTGAGCCTGGCCGAGCAGGACACCATCTGCTGCTACGCGCGTTCGGACAAGTTCTGGAGCGAAGACCCGCAAGGCCTCCGCTGGGAGAGCTTCCACACCACGGGCGAGGCCGCCACCTACCATGCGCCGCAGCACGCCGAGGACGGCCGCGCGTGCTGCGGTCCGCAGCCGGAACCCGCGGGTGCGGCGGCAGGCACGCCGCACGCCGCAACGTCGCGGACCGGCGCGGCGCCCTGCTGCAGCGCCGCGGGTGACGCGTGAGCGGCCGTCGCTACGACGTGCTGTTCCTGTGCACCGGCAACTCGGCGCGCAGCATCCTGGCCGAGGCACTGCTGAATACGCTGGGGCGGGGGCGGTTCCGTGCGCACAGCGCCGGCAGCCATCCGGCCGGGCGGGTGCAGCCGCTGGCGCTCGAACTGGCACAGGAGATCGGCTACGACCTCGGCCGGCTGCGCAGCAAGTCATGGGACGAGTTCGCCACGCCGCGGGCGCCGCGGATGGATTTCATCCTCACCGTCTGCGATGCCGCCGCCGGCGAAGCCTGCCCGTTGTGGCCCGGGCATCCGGCCACCGCGCACTGGGGCGTGCCCGATCCGGCCGCGGTGCAGGGCGACGAGGTCACGCGCCGCGCGGCGTTCCGCGCCGTCTTCATGGCCCTGCGCCAGCGGATCGAACTGCTGGTGGCGCTGCCGGACGAGAAACTCGACGCCCTGGCCGCGCGCACGAGCCTGCAGGACATCGCGACGTCCGTCCCTGCGGAGTAGCCGCGTGCGGTCCTGCGGCGCGCGGTCGCGCGCCATCTTCCCCTCTTCGCAACCGGGTGACCATCGATGCTGCTGGCCATTGCCATTTTCGTGCTGACCCTGGTGTTCGTGATCTGGCAGCCGCGTGGGCTCGGCATCGGCTGGAGCGCGCTGGGCGGTGCGCTGCTGGCCCTGGCCGCCGGCGTCATCGGCTGGGCCGACATTCCGGTGGTGTGGCACATCGTCTGGGACGCGACTTTCACCTTCGTCGGCCTGATCGTGATCTCGCTGATCCTCGACGAGGCCGGGTTCTTCCACTGGGCGGCCCTGCACGTGGCGCGCTGGGGCGCAGGCAGCGGCCGGCGCATGTTCGTGCTGATCGTGCTGCTGGGCGCGGCGATCTCGGCGTTCTTCGCCAACGACGGCGCCGCGCTCATCCTCACTCCCATCGTGCTGGCCATGCTGCTGGCCCTGGGTTTCGCGCCCGCCGCGGCGCTGGCTTTCGTGATGGCCTGCGGTTTCGTGGCGGACACCACCTCGCTGCCGCTGGTGATCTCCAACCTGGTCAACATCCTCACCGCTGGCTACTTCGGCGTACCCTTCGACCGCTACGCCGCGGTGATGGTGCCGGTGGATCTGGCGGCGCTGGCGGCGACGCTGGCGGTGCTGTACGCCTTCTACCGGTGCGATATTCCGCGGCGCTACGACGTCGCGAAGCTGGAGGATCCGCGCGGCGTCATCCGCGACCCGCTGGTGTTCCGCGCGGCATTCCCCGTGTTCGTACTGCTGTTGGCGGCCTATTTCGTCACCGCGCAGTATCACGTGCCGGTATCGCTGGTGACCGGCAGCGCCGCGCTGCTGATGCTCGTGCTGGCCGGGCGCTGGTGGCGGCTGGGACGCGGCGCACGCATCCCCGTCCGCCGCGTGCTCGGGAACGCACCCTGGCAGATCGTGCTGTTCTCGCTGGGGATGTACCTGGTGGTCTACGGCCTGCGCAACGCCGGACTGACCGACTACCTCTCGCACCTGCTGGCGCGGATCGGCCAGCACGGGGTGACGGCGGCGGCGGTGGGCACGGGGTTCATCACCGCGATCCTCTCTTCGGTGATGAACAACATGCCCAGCGTGCTGGTGGGTGCGCTGGCCATCCACGGCGCGCAGGGTGTGCCCGCCACCGCGCGCGAGGCAATGATCTACGCCAACGTCATCGGCTGCGACCTCGGCCCCAAGTTCACGCCCATCGGTTCGCTGGCGACCCTGTTGTGGCTGCACGTGCTGGACCGCAAGGGCGTGCACATCGGATGGGGGATGTATTTCCGGGTCGGCCTGCTGCTGACCACGCCGGTGCTGCTGATCACGCTGCTGGCGCTGGCAGCACGGCTGCTGCTGGGCTGATCACTTCGGCAGATAGGCCGGGCCGCCCAGCTGGCGCATCTGCTGCCCGATCCAGGCGGCCCGGCGCAACACGTAGGGCGACGGCCGGTCGGCGTGGAAGATGTGCGGATTGGGCAGGGTGGCAGCCAGCAGCGCGGCTTCGCGCGGGGTCAGTTCCGCGGGCGGCACGTGGAAGTACGCGCGGCTGGCGGCGTCCACGCCGAAGATGCCGTTGCCCAGCTCGGCGATGTTCATGTAGATCGTCAGGATGCGCCGCTTGGGCAGGTTGACGGTGAGCAGCACGGTGAACCAGGCCTCGATGCCCTTGCGCACGAAGCTGCGTCCGTCCCACAGAAACAGGTTCTTGGCGGTCTGCTGGGTGATGGTGCTGGCGCCGCGCAGCCGCGCGCCGTGGTCGGCGGCCTCGATGGCGTCCCCGATCTCGCCGAAGTCGAAACCCCAGTTGGTCGGAAAGGTCTGATCCTCGCCGGCCACCATGGCCAGTGGTGCCCAGGGCGAGACGGCGCGCCACGGCACCCAGTGGTAGCGGATGCGGAACCGCGTATCGCCGCGCATGCGCGCGCCGATCCAGCGCTCGATCATGACCGCGCTGGTGGCCGGCGGCAGCCAGCGCAGCGGCAGCACCAGCAGCTCGGACACCAGCACCCAGCCGACGAGGATGCGGACGAGCAGACGCAGCGCGCGACGGCGTGGCTTTCTTGCGGACGCGGTCATGGATGCAGGATCCGTGGGCGCGCGAGTATACGCATCGCCCGGGCCCGCGCGCACAGCGCCGGACTTGATCGCACGCATCACGGACGCATGTGGAGGATCTGGACCACGGTACCGCCATGTACAGCGACGACCGGTTGCATCCCTTCCTGCTCGAGCGTGCCGGCGTGCGCGGCGCGCTGGTACGCCTGGGGCCGGCCTGGCGCGAGGTGGCCGCGCGCCAGGACTATCCGCCGCCGGTGCGCGCGCTGCTGGGCGAGGCGCTGGCGGCCAGCGCGCTGCTGACGGCGCACGTCAAGCTGCAGGGAGCGCTGTCGCTGGAGTTCAAAAGCGACGGCCCGCTGCGGCTGCCGTTCACAGAATGCACCGATGCCGGCCGCCTGCGCGGGCTGGCACGCATGGCTGAAGGTGCGGCGCCGGAGGCGGGCGCATCCTTGGATCCGGCCGCACAACCCGGCGCGCTGCTGGCGATCACCCTGGGCAGCGTCGAGACGGGCCGGCGCTACCAGGGGCTGGTGGACGTGCGCCACGGCACGCTGGCCGGCACGCTGGAGGGCTATTTCGAACAGTCCGAACAGTTGCCCACGCGCATTGTGCTGGCCGCCGGCCGCGATACCGCCGCCGGCCTGCTGCTGCAGCAGTTGCCCGGCAGCACCGTCGCGGATGACGACGCCTGGCCGCGCGTCGGCCATCTCACCGCGACGCTGCAGATGCGCGAACTGCTGGAGCTGGCGCCGCAGCGCCTGCTGCACCGGCTGTACCACGAGGAGACGCCGCGGCTGTTCGCGTCGCGCGCGCTGGGCTTCGGCTGCTCGTGCTCACGCGTGCGCGTCGAAGGCATGCTGCGTGCGCTCGGACGAGCGGAGGTGCAGGCGGCGCTGGACGCACGCGGCGGCGAGATCGAGGTGACCTGCGAATTCTGCGCGGCACGCTACACGCTGGATGCGGTGGACGCCGAACGCCTGCTGGCGACGGCGCCTAGCGCGCCGGCTTCATCCACACCACATTAGCCGGCGGCGAGCACGTCCACGCCGCCAGCGGCTGCGGCCGGCCGTACAGATAGCCCTGCGCATAGGAGCAACCCAGCTTCAACAGCAGCCTGCGCTGCTGCTCGTCCTCGACCCCTTCCGCGATCACGTTCATGCCCAGCGCGCTGGCCAGTGCCTGGATGGTGCGGATCACCGCGTAGCCGTTGCCGTTCTCGCCGTCGCCCAGGGCGGTGACGAACGAGCGGTCGATCTTCAGCGTCTGCACCGGGTACTGATGCAGGTAGCTCAGCGAGGAATACCCGGTGCCGAAGTCGTCCAGCGACACCACGATGCCCTGCTCGCGCAGTTCGCCCAGCGTGCGCCTGAACTCGGTGGGGTTGTCCAGCAGCACGCGTTCGGTCACCTCGATGCGCAGCCGTTCCGGCGCCAGCTCGTGGCGCGCCAGCAGCCCCAGCAGGCGCGCGGTGAGGCCGGTGTTGCGGAAGTGCCGCGCCGAGAGGTTGATGCTGACGAAACCCTCGCCGCCCAGCAGCTGGCGCGCCTCGCCGGCAACGCGTTCGAACATCATCCAGTCCATGCTCTCGGCCGATCCGTTGTCCTCGGCCACTGCCAGGAACTGGCCGGGATCGAGCACCCCGCGCTGCGGGTGCTGCCAGCGCACCAGCGCCTCGTAGCCCACGGTGGTGCCGTCGTCCAGGCGCGTGATGGGCTGGTAGTAGGGGACGAACTCACCGCGCGCCAGCGCGCGCCGCAGGTCGGCCTCGAGATCGAGCAGCTGCACCGCCTGTCGGCGCAGTTGCTCGTCGAAGATCGACCAGCGCTGGCGGCCTTCGGCCTTGGCGCGGTACATGGCCGAGTCGGCGTCGCGCAGCAGCTCCTCGGGCCTGACGTAATGGGGCTCTGCGATGGCGATGCCGATGGACACCGAGGTGAACACCTCCTTCTGGCCAAGCTGGAAGGGCGACTGCATGGCCGCGATGACACGGTCGGCCACGCGCGTGACCTCCTCGATGCTCTGCACGTTCTCGATCAGCACCGCGAACTCGTCGCCGCCCAGCCGCGCCACCACGTCCTGCGATTTCAGGTTGCCACGGATGCGGCTGCCGGCCTGGAACAGCAGGTCGTCGCCGACCAGGTGCCCGATCGAGTCGTTGATGACCTTGAAGCGGTCCAGATCGAGGAACAGCACCGCGAAACGCCGCTGCGGATCCAGCTTCAGCCGTTCCAGCGCGTGCTCGAGCCGCTGTACCAGCAGGTTGCGGTTGGGCAGGCCGGTGAGTGCGTCGTGCAGCGTCTCGAACTTCAGCCGGCGCTCGGCGCGTTCGCGTTCGGCCACCTGTTCACGCAGGTCGCGGTTGGCCAGCGCCAGCGCGCGCGTGCGTTCGACCACGCGGCGCTCGAGATCGGCGTGCGCGGCCTTGAGGCTGTCGGCGTTGCGCCGGCTGTCCAGCGCATTGGCGATGTGGTAGCTGACGAAGGTCAGCAAATCCTGGTCGCGCGCGGTGTAGCGATGTTCGGGCGTGTAGCTTTGCACCACCAGGGCGCCCACGGTGCGTTCGCCCAGCACCAGCGGCACGCCCAGCCAGCATTCGGCATCGGTGCCGCCTGGCTGCACCTCGCCGCTGCTGCGCATGGCGGCCAGTTCGTCGCCGTTGACCAGCAGCGCCGTGCCGCGGGCGATGACGTATTCGGTGAGGCCGTGCCCGAGACGGCGCGGGCGGCGCTGTGCGTCGCGCTCGTCCACCGAGTAGGGGAAGGTCAGTTCGCGACCGTCCTCGGAGAGCAGCGCGATGTAGAAATTGCGCGCATACAGCAGGCCGCCGACGACCCGGTGCACGGCGGCATAGAAGGCGTCCAGGCTGTCGCTGGTGCTGGCCAGCTCGGCGATGCGGAACAGCGCCGCCTGCAGACGCTCGCCGCGCTGCCGTTCCAGTACCTGCTGCTGCAGCACGCGGTTGGCCTCGCGCAGCGCTTCGGTGCGCTCCTGCACGCGCTGCTCCAGCTCGGCGTGCGCGGCGTGGCGCTCCAGCGCCGACTGGATGTGCTGCGCCACATAGTCCAGCAGCGCCTGGTCATCAGCGCCGTAGCGCGCGTCCTCGCGATAGCTCTGCACCGCGATGCCGCCGATGACCTGCGCGCCGCGGCGCATCGGCACGCCCAGCCAGTCCACGCAGACCGGGCCGGCCGGCTGCAGCGTGCCGCCCACCTGGTGCGCGATCTCCGACAGCGGCCCACGCAGCGCCTGACCGCCGCGGATCAGATGCCAGGTCGCGGTATGGCGCATCTCCTCCAGCGGATAGTGGTGGTCGGGGTGCGGCGGATCGGGGTCGGCCACGTCGGCGTAGTAGGCGAAGCGGACGGTGTCGGCGCGCGCGTCGTACAGCACGAAGTAGCAGTTTTCGGCGTACATCAGCGTGCGCAGGATGTCGTGCAGCGCGCGCATGACCGCGGTGAGTCCGCTGCCGCCGCCGGTGGCCTCCGCGATGGCGTACAGCGCGCGCTGCAGCCGCTCGGCACGCTCCAGTTGCGCCAGGCTGGTATTGAGCCGGTCGCGTTGTTCCAGCTGGGTGCGGCGCTCGGCCACCAGTCGCTCGGCCCAGCCGCGCAGCGGGCGGGCCGCATCGGCGGGCAACTGCACGGCCAGCGCCTGCAACTGCGCACCGATGCGTGCCAGATCCTCCGCATTCGTGGTGCACAGGAGCTGCTCGACCAGTTCCGGCAGGCGGGTGGTGGATGCTGCGGCCAAGCGACCCCCGGAAGCGCCGCGCCAGGCAAGTGGGCGCAGGCTAGGCGTTCGCCGGAGCCGAAGCAAGCGGTAGGCGGCGCCCGCAGGCGCCGCCGGTGGAATCAGTGCTTGCCGGCGGCGGGCCGGGCGGGCGTCGCGGCCGCGGGGCCGTCGCCCAGCCGGATGAAGCCGCGGTTGCGCTCGAGGGTGCGCTGGCCGATGCCCTTGATCTGGCCCAGATCCTCGACGCGCCTGAAGGCGCCGTGCTGGGTGCGCCAGGCGACGATGGCCCGGGCCTTGGCGAGGCCGATGCCGTCCAGCGAATCGGCCAGCGTGGCGGCATCGGCGCGGTTGATGTTGACCGGCTTGCCGGCCTGCGCCGCGCCGGCCAGGGTGAGGGACAGCAGCGCCGCAAGGGCGAGTAGCGGGGTACGCATGATGCAGGCTCCTGATCGGTGGTTGTGGTGTGCGGCGCACGGTGACGCCGCCGCGACACCCTAGGCCGCGGCGGCCGTGCGCGCCGCCGGCTCGCAGGAGCGGCGCATGTGCGCGATGCTGCGTGCGGCCTGTCAGGTGCCGCCTACGCGATGGCGCGTGCCGGCCGGGGCATGCCGCGGCGGGCGCTAGAATCGCGCCGTACTTTCACGGCAGGCGCCCATGGACAGCGTACGTATGGCCCGCGAGATCGGCGGCCTGTGGGACGACGAGATCGTCCCCCGGCTCTCCGAGTACATCCGCATCCCCAACAAGTCGCCGATGTTCGATGCGGACTGGGCGGCGCATGGCCACATGGATGCGGCGGTGGCGCTGATGGAACGCTGGGCACGCGCCAAGCTCGCCGCGCTGCCCGGCGCCGCGCTGGAGGTGGTGCGCCTGCCCGGGCGCACGCCGCTGATCTGCATCGAGGTGCCGGCCAGCGCCGGCGCCGCCGCGCGCGCGGACGATTGCGTGCTGCTGTACGGGCACCTGGACAAGCAGCCGGAGATGAACGGCTGGAGCGAGGGGCTGGACCCGTGGCAGCCGGTGCTGCGCGGCGACCGGCTGTACGGCCGCGGCGGTGCCGACGACGGCTACGCGCTGTTCGGCGCCCTGTCCGCGCTGCTGGCGCTGCGCGGACAGGGGCTGCCGCACGCGCGTTGCGTGATCCTGATCGAGGCCTGCGAGGAATCCGGCAGCTACGACCTGCCGCATTACGTCGACCACCTGGCCGCGCGCATCGGCCGGCCCTCGCTGGTGGTATGCCTGGATTCGGGCTGCGGCAACTACGAGCAGTTGTGGCTGACCACCAGCCTGCGCGGCCTCGGCGGCGGCACGTTGCGCGTGGACGTGCTGCAGGAAGGCGTGCACTCGGGCGATGCCTCAGGCATCGTGCCGGACAGCTTCCGCATCGCACGCCGGCTGCTCGACCGTCTGGAGGATGCCGCCACCGGCGTCATCGGCGAAGCCGCGTTCAACGCCGGGATCCCTGCCGAGCGCATCGAGCAGGCGCATGCCGCGGCGCAGGCGCTGGGCACGGCGGTGTACGACAAGTTTCCGCTGCAGCCCGGCATGCGGCCGGTGACCGGGGATCTCGCCGAACTCGTGCTCAACCGCACCTGGCGCCCGCAGCTCGCGGTGACCGGCGCCGAGGGCCTGCCGCCCATCGCCAGCGCCGGCAACGTGCTGCGCCCCGGCACCGCGCTCAAGCTCAGCCTGCGCCTGCCGCCCACGCTGGACGCCGTGCGCGCCGGCGCGCACCTCAAGCAGCTGCTCGAGCGCGACCCGCCCTACGGCTGCCGCGTGCGCTTCGATCTGGACCAGGCCGCCGGCGGCTGGAACGCCCCGGCGCTGCAGCCCTGGCTGGCGCAGGCGGTGGATGTCGCCGCGCGCGCCGCCTTCGGCGCGCCGCCGGCCTACATGGGCGAGGGCGGCAGCATCCCGTTCATGGGCATGCTGGGCGAGAAGTTTCCCGACGCGCAGTTCCTGATCACCGGCGTGCTGGGCCCGCACTCCAACGCGCACGGCCCCAACGAGTTCCTGCACATCCCCACCGGCAAGCGCGTCAGCCAGGCCGTGGCCGGCGTGATCGCCGCGCACCACGACGCCAGCGCGCAGAGCCTCACCGCCGGTAGCGCCGCCCGCGCCGGGCATCGCGCGCATGCCGACGGCTGCTGCTGAAGCATGATCCGGCGCCCGGGACATTGAACAGCATCCCCGAGCCAGGAACCTCAAGGGTAAACGGTATGCGCTACGCCATCAGGTGCTTGCGTAGACCAGCCGCGTCGATTACGTCGGCATCGCCGCATAACGCTGTCGAGGGCGAGCGCCCCGGTGTATCGCGTGCTGCTGCTCCTTATCTGGCTCTGTCCCGGTTAGCGGCTCTGTTCAAATGCTCACGAGCGAGGCTGGAGCTCATTCCCGTCTCAGAAGTTAAACTGTTGGTCTTCATTACCTATGAAAATGACTCGCTGCTGCGTTCCGTCTGGCGCGGTCCCAACCACCGCTCCCACTGCAAACTTGCCCGAATCTGGATACTGCGCCATCTCCAAACAATGTTCGGTGCTCACGGCGAGATAACGCAGCTCTTCGATCCCGGTGTTGATGATCTGGTGCGCCGTTTCCTTGCCACCAGCGGGGCAGGCAATGACATCGCCGGTGCGAACGGGATATCTTGCCTCCCCGATTCGTACCTCGCCGCTACCCTGCAACACGAAGAACATCTCTTCCTTCGCCGGGTGACTGTGAAATGGCGCCGCGCGCTTGCCCGACGGTACGGCGGTGATGTTATATCCAAGCTTCCGCGCGCCGATGCGCGCACTGATCGCTCCCGTCTTCGCCGAGAAGTCTTCGGCAGGGTGCCCGGTCGCAACAGCCCAATCTGGCGAGGTTGGGTCGAGCGAAACATCAGCGACATTTATGATTGGTCTAGGCATCAGGTCCTCCGCTTTCCAGGATCTCAATGATGCAACAAATCTCTCAGGTAGATGAGATCTTTCCCACTGAGGTGGTCGAGCGCGTCGTGCGCATGGTCTACGAGCAGTACCGTTGTCGCGTTTACCGTCACTGTCGCGCCGGACGGAAGGTCCGCTTCGTATTCCTCCGAGATCCGTTCCAATGGCGAGGTCGTCGCGGCGGAAGAGGCAACACTCGCGGTCGGCCGGTAAGTGGCCTGATAACGGTCATGTGGCAGTGTGGAACGCGCGACACTTGACAGTACATATATGATCTAGACACAATGTGGCATGTGGAA
>JAJYTR010000059.1 GCA_021792975.1 Pseudomonadota bacterium
CACCGGACCCTGGCCCGGGTTGGGCTGCAACCGGCCCTCGGTGTTGGCGTAGAAGGTCTGGATGGGCCCGTGCGCGGGAATGATGCGCACCATGATCAGCTTGCCGCCGGCGCGGTACTCCTCGACCACATTGCCCTTGACCTTGCGTACGTTCACGGTGGGCGGCGGCTGGCCCATGGGATTGTGCGGGGGAAGCGTGGGCGCGAGGCTCTGCCGCAGAGAGCTTGCCGCCGGCGCGGGCAGTGGCGGTTGTGCCGGCTGCGCCCGCGGCCGCAGCGGCCGGTCGAAATCAGGGGGCGGCGGAATGCTGGCCGGCGGTGGCGGCGCCGATTGCGCGTAGGCGCCGATGCTGACCAGCAGGGTGGCCAGCAGGGTGAGACGCAGAGCAGTGCGATTCATGACGGTACTCCGGCGAGCGAGGTGATCAAGCCTATACCCGTCATGTGCGGCCGGCAGCCTGGGTGCAAACACCGTGCGCGGGATCACGATGCCACAATGCGGGCATGCCCAAGCTCGTGCTGATCGACGGATCCTCGTACCTGTACCGCGCCTTCCACGCGTTGCCGCCGCTGAGCAACGCCGCCGGCGAGCCCACCGGCGCGCTGTTCGGCGTGGTCAACATGCTGCGCGCCACGCTGGCGGCCCGGCCCGATTACCTGGCCTTCGTGCTGGATGCCTCGGGGCCGACGTTCCGCGAGGCCATCGATCCGCAGTACAAGGCCAACCGTCCGCCCATGCCCGACGAGCTGCGCGCGCAGATCGAGCCGATGCTGGCCGTCGTGCAGGCGCTGGGCATCCCCACGCTGCGCGTCGCCGGCGTGGAGGCGGACGATGTCATCGGCACGCTGGCCGCGCGCGCGGCGGCGGCCGGCATGGAGGTGGAGATCTCCACCAGCGACAAGGATTTCGCGCAACTGGTCGGGCCGCGCGTGGTGCTGGTCAACGGCATGGACCGCACGCGTCTGGACGCGGCCGGCGTGCGCGGGAAGTTCGGCGTGCCGCCCGAGCGCATCGTCGACTACCTGGCACTGATGGGCGACAAGGTCGACAACATCCGCGGCGTCGACAAGTGCGGTCCCAAGACCGCCGCGAAGTGGCTGGCCGAGTACGGCGACCTGGATGGCGTGATGGCGCACGCGGCGGAAGTGCCCGGCAAGCTGGGCGAGAACCTGCGCGCGGCGCTGGCCTGGCTGCCGCGCTCGCGCGATCTGGCCACCATCCGCACCGCGCTCGAGCTGGACGCCGCGCCGGAACGGCTGCGGCCGCGTGAACGCGATCCCGCGGCGCTGCGCGCGCTGTACACGCGCTACGGTTTCAGCAGCGCGCTGGCGGCACTGGAGCGCGGCGACAACGGCGACGCCGCGCCGGCGGCGGCGCGAAAGCGCGCGCCGCCGCCGCGAGCCGCCCCGCCGGTCACGCACGAGGACGCGCCCGATCCCGCGCTGGCCGCCGCGGGCCGTTACGAACCGGTGCGCGAGACGGCGCGCTTCGAGTGGTGGCTCGGGCGTCTGCGCGCGGCGCCGCTGATCGCCTTCGATACCGAAACCACGTCGCTGGACGCGATCGACGCCGAGATTGTCGGCGTGTCCTTTGCCGTGCAGGCGGGAGAGGCGGCCTACGTGCCGCTGCGCCACGACTATCCGGGCGCGTCGGCACAGCTCGATCGCGACGAGGTGCTGGCCGCGCTGAAACCGCTGCTGCAGGATCCCGCGCGGCCCAAGCTGCTGCAGAACGCCAAGTACGATCTCGAGGTGCTGGCCAACCACGGCATCCGGCTCGCCGGCATCGCCCACGACAGCATGCTCGAGTCCTACGTGTGGAACGCCACCGCCACGCGCCACGACATGGACTCGCTGGCGCAGCGCTACCTCGGCTACACCACGATCAAGTTCGAGGAAGTCGCCGGCAAGGGCGCGAAGCAGATTCCGTTCGCGCAGGTGGACGTCGACACCGCCGCCCGCTACGCCGCCGAGGACGCCGACATCACCCTGCGCCTGCACCAGGCGCTGTGGCCGCGTCTCGAGGCCGAACCCGGCCTGCGCGAGGTGTACGAGCGCATCGAGCTGCCGCTGGTGCCGGTGCTGGCGCGCATGGAGCGACGCGGCGTGCTGATCGACGCCGACCAGTTGCGCCGGCAGAGCCAGGCGCTGGCCGCACGCATGCATCAACTCATGCAGCGCGCCGAAACCGAGGCCGGGCAGCCGTTCAATCTCGATTCGCCCAGGCAACTGCAGGCCATCCTGTTCGACAAGCTGGGCCTGCCGGTGCAGGCGAAGACCCCGGGCGGGCAGCCCTCCACCAACGAGGAGGCACTGGAGGCCTTGCGCGGGGTGCATCCGCTGCCGGGGCTGATCCTCGACTACCGCCTGCTGGCCAAGCTGCGCTCGACCTACACCGAGAAACTGCCGGCCATGATCAAGCCGGCCAGCGGCCGCGTACACACCAGCTACCACCAGGCGGTGGCGGCCACCGGACGGCTCAGTTCCTCCGATCCCAACCTGCAGAACATCCCGGTGCGCAGCGAGGAAGGCCGCGCCATCCGCACCGCGTTCATCGCGCCGCCGGGCTGGGTGATCGTCTCGGCCGACTATTCGCAGATCGAGCTGCGCATCATGGCGCACCTCTCCGGCGATGCCGGCCTGCGCGAGGCCTTCCGTCGCGGCGAGGACATCCACCGCGCCACCGCCGCGGAAGTGTTCGGGCTCGCCCCCGAGGCGGTGGACGCCGAGCGGCGGCGTGCCGCCAAGGCGATCAACTTCGGGCTGATCTACGGCATGAGCGCGTTCGGTCTGGCGCGCCAGCTGGGCATCGGCCGCGGCGAGGCGCAGGCTTACATGAACCGCTACTTCGAGCGCTATCCCGGCGTGCGCGCCTACATGGAGCGCATCCGCGAACAGGCGCAGCGGCAGGGTTACGTGGAGACGCTGTTCGGCCGCCGGCTGTATCTGCCCGAAATCCGCGCGCGCGACGCCGCGCGCCGCGCCGGCGCCGAGCGCGCCGCGGTCAACGCGCCCATGCAGGGCACCGCGGCCGACATCATCAAGCGCGCCATGATCGCGGTGGACGCCTGGCTGCAGACGCGCGGAGACGACGCGCACCTGATCATGCAGGTGCACGACGAACTGGTGCTGGAGGTGCGTCTGGACGCGCTGGAGGCGGTGCGCGCGGGACTGGTCGCGCGCATGCAGGACGCCGTGCGGCTGGACGTGCCGCTGCAGGTCGAGGCCGGACACGGCGCCAACTGGGGCGAGGCGCACTGAAGAGCCGGCCCCGGCGCGGTTTCGGTGCGGAGTCTCGGGACCCCGGCTCGGCGCTGCGTGCGGTCGCAGTGAAGTTTGCGGGCCGTGTCCGCCGCGCCGCCATTTTCGCGCGAACGCGCTGTCGTCGGATTCCGATGGGGGGAGGGGAAGCCCGCGGGATCTGCCGCAACGCCACTGGATCCCGGGTTCCGCCTGCGGTGGCCGCGGGATGACATCCAAAGAGAGAGGGATGGCATCGGGGATGTCGTCAATGAGGGGATCCAGTGGCGCTGCGGGGCACCCGTCTGGATCCCGGTCCGGCGCGGCGTAATCGTCACCATGAATTTGGCGACGCCATGCTCCCGTTGTGAACCCTCATCCGGCCCTGCGGGCCATCCTTCGGCAGGCTCAGGAGATCAGTTTGCAAAACCGGGCATCCTGCCGCCCGATTCAAAGCGGCTGCATGCAAGCAAACGGGCGCGGCAAAGCCGCGCCACCTTGGTCGCGACAAGCACTCGCGTGCTTGTCACGGCGGCACATCCATGTGCCGGAGCGGTTTTGCAAACCGCTCAGGACAGGCTCTTCTGCCGGGGTAGAAGCAACCAGCCGAACTTCAGCGCGAATCAGGTCCTCACAACAATGTCCGACTTGGTTTTTCCAACCATCTCGAACAATGCCGTTTGCTCGGCGGCTGGAACCTTGAACTTGTCAAGGGATTTCTTGAACTCCGCTGCCATTACCTTCCATTCTTTCTCGCTGATATTCAGGTGCGCGTGGGACTCCTTCATTGCTTTTCCGGTGTACTTGCAGGGGCCGCCGCTGAGCTCGCAAACCAGCTGCGAGACCTGGAATTTGAGATAGGGGGCAGGGGAGCTTTTCCGTCCGGCCTTGATTGCGGGATTCTTGTTCAACGTCTTGTTCGCGACGAGCCGATTGATGAAGTCATCCACGACCACCGTAATGCCCTTCAATCCGCCCAGCCGCTCATAAAGTGTTGCTTGAACCGGCTGCTGCGCCCATGCGGCCGAACCAACGAATGTGCCGAACGCAACCACCGCAAACACCGCTGCCATCTTCAGGATTTTCATTTTGTCTCCTTTGCGCCTTTGCGCAAGGTTGAGGCTTCGACCATCGTTCTGCGCTGCCACAGCCCCGAGGTTAGTAGCCGAACCACATCTGCATGCGCGCTCTCCAGCGGCCCACGAACCAGTGCAGTTGCCTGTGCTGCGGATCGACGGCCGCCGCGGCGCGGACATCACGCTAGGACCGCGGGCGGCGACACGCACGCGCACGCGCGCGGTTGTTGCGTGGTCGATACATCTATAACGATACATCTATAACGGGGTCAGAGCCCCTTAATCCTTGGCCGCGGCTGGCCGGTGCGCCGGACGGACCCGCGCGCAGCGGCCGAGCACGGCTTCGACCTCGGCCTGGAAGCGCCGCGAACCCAGCGCCCGCTGTTGCTGGACATACGCGCGGATTTCGGCAAGACGATGCTCGTCGGGAGCCTGCCAGAACAACATGCGATACGCCTTCTGACGGATCGCAGCATCCGCCCCCAGCCGCAGATACTCGGCGTGCGGCGTGATGACCGGGTCCGCGCCGCCCGACGCGTTAGCGCGATGGCTGGACCAGCGGTAGGCCTCCGGGCCCGCCACCATTGCTGCGCGCACCGGATTCAATTCGATGTAGCAGTAACACGTGAGCAGATAGCGCTCGGTATCCACCAGGCAGGACTTGAAGCGCCCTTCCCACAAGGTGCCCGTACGTCGATAGCGGGCGTTGACATAACCCACGTACTGACGCCCGAGCCACTGCATCATCCTCGAAACCCCACCCACCGACGTCGGCGTGACCAGCAGGTGCACGTGGTTGGTCATCAGCACATAGGCATGCACCTGGCAGGCATAGCGCACGGTCGCCTGGTGCAATCGGGTCAGGTAGCAGCGATAGTCCTCCTCGTCGAAGAAGCACGGAGCACGATCATGGCCCCGCTGCACCACGTGCTGCGGCACTCCGGCAAGATCGGGACGCGGCGATCGCGGCATGACGCTTTCCTCCGGGAACCCAGCCTGCCTCGACGACATCATGGACATCAGCGGCTCGTGCCCGCTCGGCCCGTCAGCCCACCCCGCCGCTCCGTGTAAGGGGCTCTGACCCCGTTCTATGCCGTTCTATGCGATCATCAACGGTCCGCCGACACTTCGAAGCCCATGCAGCCCCTGCTGGTGCTGTGTACCTGCCCCGACGCGGCCAGCGCCGCGCGCATTGCCGAGACCCTGGTGGCCGAACGCCTGGCCGCCTGCGTGACGCGCCTGCCCGGCGCGCGTTCGGTGTACCGCTGGCAAGGTGCGATCGAGCAGGCCGACGAGGTGCAACTGCTGATCAAGACCACGCGTGCCGGCTTCGAGCCGCTGCGCGCGCGCCTGGCCGCCTTGCATCCCTATGAAGTGCCCGAGATCCTTGCCCTGCCGATCGAGGCCGGGCATGCGCCTTACCTGGACTGGCTGGCTGCGCAGGTGGCGCCGCCGTCCGACTGACCCCTGCCCGAGCGAGCCCCGCCGATGAACCGATTGCTGCTGTTGCTGTCCGCCGGTCTGGCGCTGGGCCTGGGTGCGCTGGTGCCGCCGGCCCACGCCGCCGGCGGACTGCTGGCATTCAACCAGGCCTACCGGCTGGCCGCGCAGGCCGGGCCGGACAGCGTGCAACTGGACTGGACCATCGCGCCGGGCTACTACCTGTACCGCGACCGCACGCACTTCAAGGCGCTGGATGCCGGCGTGACGCTCGGCAAGCCGGCGTTCCCGCCGGGCACGGTGGAGAACGACCCCTATCTGGGCCGCCTGGTCGTGTTCTACAAGCACATGCAGGCGACGCTGCCGTTCAGCGCGCCCGCCGCCGGACTACGCACGCTGCGCCTGCAGGTGACCTACCAGGGCTGCCACGCCGAGCCGCCGCAGATCTGCTTCCCGCCGCATACCGAAACGCTGCGCCTGCCGGTGGGCGGCGGCCCGGTGCGCGCGGGCGGCGCGGGGATCGGCGGCGGTACGGCGGCCGCGCCCGGCGTGGATGACGTGTTCGCCGCCGCCCCGGCGGCGCCGGCCGCGCAGGCTTTCAGCGCTGCCTCGGCGGCGCAGCCGGTGGCCGCACCGCGCGCCGCGGCACCCGCACCGGCATCTGCAGTGGACGAGGCCGGGCGACTGGCCGGCCTGCTGGGCAGCGACCGGCTGTGGGCGCTGCTGCTGTTCTTCCTGGGCGGCCTCGGGGTGGCGTTCACGCCCTGCGTGCTGCCGATGCTGCCCATCCTCTCCGGTCTGATCGCCGGCGGCGGCGCGCAGACGCGCCCGGGCCGCGCGTTCGCGCTGTCGCTGGCGTACGTGCTGGGCGCGGCGCTGGTGTACGCACTGGTGGGCGTGGTGGCCGGACTGGCCGGCACCAACCTGCAGGCGGCGCTGCAGAACGCCTGGGTGATCGGCGCCACGGCGCTGCTGTTCGTGCTGCTGGCGCTGTCCATGTTCGGGCTGTACGAATTGCGGTTGCCGGCGGCGCTGCAGACGCGACTGGCGGACGTCAGCGGCCGGCAGCGGGCGGGCTCGCTGCCGGGTGCGGGGGTGATGGGCGTGCTCTCGGCGCTGATCGTCACTTCCTGCGTCACGCCGGTGCTGGCGGCCGGGGTGATCTACATCGGCCAGCAGGGCAGTGCGTTGTTCGGTGCGCTGGCGCTGTTCGTGTTCGGCCTGGGCATGGGCCTGCCGCTGCTGGCATTCGGCACCGCCGCCGGCGTGCTGCTGCCGCGCGCGGGGGCGTGGATGGACACGGTCAAGGCGGTGTTCGGCGTGCTGTTTCTGGGCCTGGCCATCTGGATGCTGGACCGCGTCCTGGCGCCGGGCTGGATCCTGGCCCTCGGTGGTCTGCTGCTGCTGGGCTGCGCGGCGTATCTGGGTGCGCTGCAGGCGCTGCCGCGGGATGTCGGCGGATGGCACAAGCTGCGCCAGAGCCTGGCGCTGATCCTGCTGCTGCTGGGTGCCGCCGAGCTGGCCGGTGCGCTGGGCGGCAGCGGCAGTCTGCTCAACCCGCTGGCGGTGTTTGCCGGCGGCGGCGCGCCGCCAGCGGCGCAGCGCCTGCACTGGGCGCGCGCGACCACGCCGCAGCAACTCGACGCGGCACTGGCGCAGGCGCGCGCGGCGCACCAGGGCGCCGTGGTCGATTACTACGCCGAGTGGTGCGTCTCGTGCAAGGAGATGGAGCACGTCACCTTCGCCGACGCGCGCGTGCGCCAGGCGCTGGCACCGCTGGCGCTGATCCGCGTGGATGTCACCCGCGACGATGCCGACAGCCGCGCGTTGCTGAAGCGCTACGGTCTGCTGGGCCCGCCGGTTACGCTGTTCTTCGCGCCCGACGGCCGTGAGCGCATCGCCGAGCGGCTGGTGGGTGCCGAGGGCGCATCCGCATTCCTGGCGCGCCTGCGCCGCGCCGGGCTGTGATGCGCCGGCTACCGCTGGCGATCATCGCGCTGGCGCTATTGGCGGCGCTGGGCGGCTACGCGCTGCAGCGCCACCTGCAGGCGGCGCCCGCAGCGGCTGCGGCATCGTCCGGCGGCGGGTTCACGGCCGGTGCGCCGCGGCCCGATCCGGCGCTGCGCACGCTGGACGGCCGGACGGCCACGCTGGACGCCTGGCGCGGCCGCTGGCTGCTGGTCAACTTCTGGGCACCCTGGTGCCCGCCCTGCCGCAAGGAGCTACCGGTGCTGCGCGCGGCGCAGCGGCGCCTGGGTGGGCACGGTCTGCAGGTGGTGGGCATCGCCGAGGACACCCCCACCCACGTGCGCGCCTTCCTGGCCCGCCTGCCGCTGGACTACCCGGTACTGCTGCCCGCCGCCGACCACCCGGGTGCGGCCTTCGGCAATCGCGCGCAACTGCTGCCCTACAGCGTGCTGGTGGCACCGGACGGGCGCCTTTTGAAGCGCCACTACGGCGCGTTTACCGAGGCGACGCTGAACGCATGGCTGCCCGCATCCTTGCAATAGCGCCAAACGTCGCCGAATGGCGGCGAACTAGACAAGTTCCAGACAAGGGTCCACACTTGTCGCCCCCTGTTCGTGCCCTTGGACGACCCGCGTGGCCCAGTTGCTGGTCCTGCACGGCCCCAACCTCGATCTGCTCGGCCGCCGCGAGCCCGCGCTGTACGGGCACGCTACCCTGGCCGAGATCGACGCCCTGCTGGCGGCCGAGGCCCGTCGCGCCGGCCATGCCCTGCACAGCTTCCAGTCCGCCGCCGAGCACGCCCTGATCGAGCGCATCCACGCCGCCGCGCGCGAGGGCGTAGCCGGCATCGTATTCAACCCGGCCGGCTATACCCACACCAGTGTCGCCTTGCGCGACGCGCTGCTGGCGGTGGCCATCCCCTTCGTCGAAGTGCACCTGAGCAATCCGCAGGCGCGTGAATCCTTCCGCCACCACTCCCATTTCAGCGACATCGCCGTGGGCACGGTGACCGGCTTCGGCGCCGAGAGCTACCGCCTGGGCCTGTTGGGCCTGCTGGCGCATCTGGCGCGCGCGCCGGCCTGAGTCCCGCGCGTCCCGCTCCACCCATCCACGAGGCCGCTCATGGACCTGCGCAAGATCAAGAAGCTGATCGACCTGCTCGAAGAGTCGAACCTGGCCGAACTGGAGATCAAGGAAGGGCGAGCCGGGGGCTGTCGCGTGGTGCGTTGAAGCGCATCACGCGCCGGCGAGCGCCCAGCCAGGGAGGGCCGGGCCGGCGCCACGCACCATGGAGGGTTGGTCACCAACACGTTCATCGAGGCTGCTCATGGACCTGCGCAAGATCAAGAAGCTGATCGACCTGCTCGAAGAGTCGAACCTGGCCGAACTGGAGATCAAAGAGGGCGAAGAAGTCGTACGCCTCTCGCGCGTGCCCAAGGGCGCCATCACCGTCAGCGCCGCGCCGGCCGCGCATGTGCAGGCGCCTGCACGCGCCGAGCCCGCGCCGGCTGCCCCTGCCGCCGCTGCGGCGCCGCCCGCCGCCGCCGAAACCGGCGCGCTGCCGCCGGGTCACGTGGTGCGCTCGCCGATGGTGGGCACTTTCTACGCGGCGTCCAATCCCGACGCGGCGCCCTTCGTCAGGGTGGGGCAGACGGTCAAGGCCGGCGACACGCTGGGCGTGATCGAGGCGATGAAGATGTTCAACCAGATCGAGGCCGACAAGGCCGGCACCATCGTCGCCATCCTGGTCGAGAACGGCCAGCCGGTGGAATTCGACGAACCCATGTTCGTGATCGGCTGAACCGCCATGCTGGAGAAAGTCGTCATCGCCAACCGCGGCGAGATCGCGCTGCGCATCCTGCGCGCCTGCCACCAGCTCGGCATCCGGACCGTGGCGGTGCACTCGGTGGCCGACCGCAACCTCAAGCACGTGGCCATGTCCGACGAGGCCCTCTGCATCGGCCCGGCGCCGCCGCGCGAGAGTTACCTCAACGGTCCGGCGATCATCGCCGCCGCCGAGGTCACCGACGCCGACGCCATCCACCCCGGCTACGGCTTTCTCAGCGAGAACGCCGACTTCGCCGAGCAGGTGGAGCAGTCCGGCTTCGTGTTCGTCGGCCCGCGCGCCGAGACCATCCGCCTGATGGGCGACAAGGTCGAGGCCATCCGTGCCATGCAGGAAGCCGGTGTGCCCTGCGTGCCCGGTTCCGGCGGGCCGCTGCCGCCCGAGGACATGGACGCCTGCCGCCGCTGCGGCCGCGAGATCGGCTACCCGGTGATCATCAAGGCCGCCGGCGGCGGCGGCGGGCGCGGCATGCGCGTGGTGCGCGCCGAGGCCGAACTGGAAGCCGCGGTGCAAATGACGCGCAGCGAGGCGCAGGCGGCCTTCGGCAATCCCGAGGTGTACATGGAGAAGTTCCTCGAGAACCCGCGCCACATCGAGATCCAGGTGCTGGCCGACGGCCAGGGCAACGCCATCCACCTGGGCGAACGCGACTGCTCGATGCAGCGGCGCCACCAGAAGGTGGTCGAGGAATCTCCGGCGCCCGGCCTGAGCGAGCAGCAGCGCCAGGCCATCGGCCGGGTCTGCGTGGAGGCCTGTCTGCGCATCGGCTACCGCGGTGCCGGCACGTTCGAGTTCCTCTACCAGGACGGGCAGTTCTTTTTCATCGAGATGAACACGCGCATCCAGGTCGAGCACCCGGTGACCGAGTTCGTCACCGGCATCGATCTGGTGCGCGAACAGTTGG
>JAJYTR010000060.1 GCA_021792975.1 Pseudomonadota bacterium
ACGCCTTGCGCGCCAGGTGCAGCAGCACCGAGGAATCCTTGCCAATCGAGTACAACAGCACCGGCCGCCGCAGGCTCGCCACCGCCTCGCGCAAAATGTGCATGGCCGCGGATTCGAGACGGTCGAGCAGATCCATCAGCCGGTGCGCCCGTACTGGTCTTCGAAGCGGACGATGTCGTCCTCGCCGAGATAGCTGCCCGACTGCACCTCGATCAGCTCCAGCGGCACCTTGCCCGGATTCTCCAGCCGGTGCCGCGTGCCCAGCGGAATGAAGGCGCTCTCGTTCTCGCCCAGCAGGAAGACCTCCTCCCCGCGCGTCACCCGCGCGGTGCCGCGCACCACGACCCAGTGCTCGGCGCGATGATGGTGCATCTGCAGCGACAGCGTGCCGCCGGGTTTGACCGTGATGCGCTTCACCTGGAAGCGCTCGGCGGCATCGATCGAATCGTAGCTGCCCCAGGGCCGGTACACCTTGCGGTGCCAGATGGCCTCGCTGCGCTGCTGCCGCTTGAGCTGCTGCGCGATGTCCTTGACCTGCTGCACGCGGTCCTTGCGCGCCACCAGCAGGGCATCGTCGGTATCCACCACCACCGTGTCCTCGAGCCCCACCAGCGCCACCAGCCGGCGCTCGCTCCAGGCGTAGGTATCGCGGCAGTCCAGCGCCAGCACATCGCCGCAGTGGGCGTTGCCCCGCGCGTCCTTCTCGCCCACCTGCCACAGCGCCGACCACGAACCCAGATCGCTCCAGCCGATGTCCACCGCCAGCACGGCGGCGTCGGTGGTCTTTTCCATCACTGCGTAGTCGATGGAATCGGCCGGACAGCCTGCGAAGGCCGCGGCGTCCAGGCGCAGGAAATCGGTGTCGCGGCGCGCGCCGTCCAGCGCCGCGCGGCAGGATGCCAGGATGGCCGGCTGCAGGCGCTCGAGTTCCTGCAGATAGCGCTGCGCGCCGAACAAGAACATGCCGCTGTTCCAGTAGTAGCCGCCAGCCGCGAGGTACTGCGCGGCGCGCGCGGCGTCGGGCTTCTCGACGAAACGCACCACCGCGCGCACGCCTTCGCCCGGCGCCGCCTGGATGTAGCCGTAGCCGGTCTCCGGCGCGTGCGGGACGATGCCGAAGGTCACCAGCCTGCCGGCGCGCGCGGCGGGCAGGGCCGTCTCGACCGCGGCACGGAACGCGGCGGCATCGCGCACCACGTGGTCGGTGGGCAGCACCAGCAGCACCGCCTCGCCGCCGTGCAGGCGCAGCGCTTCGAGCGCGGCCACCGCGATGGCGGGCGCGGTGTTGCGGCCCTGCGGTTCCAGCAGCAGCGCGGCGGGCGTGCCGTCCACTTCGCGCAGCTGTTCGGCCACGATGAAGCGATGGGCCTCGTTGGCCACCGCCAGCGGGGCGGCGACATCCAGCCCCTGCAGGCGCAGCCAGGTCTCCTGCAGCAGCGTGCGCGCACCGGCCAGCGGCAGGAACTGCTTGGGATAAGCCTCGCGCGACAGCGGCCACAGGCGCGTGCCGGAACCGCCGGAGAGCAGTACGGGAACCAGGGTCATGGTCGGATCTCGCCGCAACGCATATGCCCGGCAGTGTAACCGCTGCCGGCGCGCGGTCCGCCGGGCGGCCCGCATGCCGGCAGCGCGCATCGGCCGGTCTACAATCGCGGCCTTTCCCACTCCGCGAACGCGCATGAAAACCCTGCTGATCTACGAGCGCCCGGTGGCGCTGAACCGCGAGACCCATCGCCCGCTGCGTCTGCGCGGCAGCGACAGCTACGCGCACGTGGCCATGCTCAACGCCGTGCCGCTGGTGGGCTTCGAGTTCGCCCTGGCCGCGCGCGACTACCCGGTGGTGTTCGCGGGGGAGAGCGCCGAAAAGGCCCTGCCGGCCGCGCTGGTGGGCCTGCGCCCCGACGAGAATCTGTCGGTGGACGGCGACGGCCGCTGGACCGAGGGCTACATCCCGGCCTTCATCCGCCGCTACCCCTTCGCGCTGGCCAGCGATGAGGCCAACGACCGTTTCCAGGTGATCCTCGACGAAGCCTGCCCCGGCTTCAACCGCGACGAGGGCGAAGCGCTGTTCAACGACGACGGCAGCGAGAGCGAGGCGCTCAAGCGCATTCTCGGCTTCCTCGAGGAATACCAGACCCACGTGCGCAGCACGCAGGCGTTCATGGCCGAGATCAACCGGCTGGACCTGCTCGAATCCAAGCAGCTCGCGCGCAGCGAAGCCGGCGGCCCGCCCGGCGCGGTGCTGGGCGGCCTGTGGATGGTCAGCGAGGAGAAGCTGAAGGCGCTGCCGGCCGAGCAGGCGCAGGCGCTGCTGAAGAACGGCGCGCTGGGCTGGATCTACGCGCATCTGCTCTCGCTGGTGAATCTGGAGCGTCTCAACGCCCGCCTGCAGCAGCGGCTGGCGGCGGCATCCGCGGCCGCCTGAGCCGGCCGCCGGCGCGCCATGCACTGCGCGCATTTCCAGGCGGCGCGCTGCCGCTCCTGCGGCTGGCTGGCGATGCCCTACGCCACGCAATTGGCAGCGCGCGCAGCGCAGGCGCAGGCGCTGCTGCCCGATCCCGCCATCCGCTGGCTGCCGCCCCTGGCCAGCCGCGAGACGGGCTTCCGCAACCGCGCCAAGATGGTGGTGTCCGGCAGCACGCAGGCACCGCGGCTGGGCATCCTCGATGCGGCCGGCGCGGGCGTCGACCTCGAAGACTGCCCGCTGTATCCGCCTGCGCTGCAGGCGGCGTTCGCGCCGCTGCGGCGGCTGATCCGGCGTGCCGGCATCGAGCCCTATTCGGTCCCGCGTCGGCGCGGCGAGCTGAAGTACCTGCTGGTGACCCTGGCCGAGGATTCCGGTGCCTTGATGGTCCGCTTCGTGCTGCGCTCGCGCACGGCGCTGCCGGCCCTGCGCTGCGCGCTGCCCCACCTGGTCGCCGAGCTGCCGCAGGCGCGCGTGCTCAGCGCCAACCTGCAGCCGGTGCACCAGGCGGTGACGGAAGGTCCAGAGGAAATCCTGCTCGGTGCGGAAGACGCCTTGCCCCTGCGCCTGAACGGATTGCGCCTGTGGCTGGGACCGCAGGCGTTCTTTCAGACCCACGCCGCCACCGCCGCCGTGCTGTACCGCCAGGTGCGTGAATGGGTGCGGCAGCTCGATCCGCCCGCGGTGCTGGACCTGTTCTGCGGCATCGGCGGCTTCGCCCTGCACTGCGCCGACGGCCGGCGCGAGGTGCTGGGCGTGGAAATCAGCGCGGCGGCGGTGGCGCTGGCGCGGCGCGCGGCGCGCGACAACGCCCTGCAGCGGGTGCGGTTCGAGAGCGCCGACGCCGTGCAGGGCGTACGCGCACTGGGGCGGCTGCCGCCGTTGGTGATCGTCAATCCGCCGCGCCGCGGGCTGGGCGCGGATCTGTGCACCGCGCTGCAGGCCTCCGCGGCGCAGCGACTGGTGTATTCGAGCTGCAATCCGGATGCGCTGGCGCGCGATCTGGCGGCGCTGCCGGACTTCCGTGTGCGCGCGGCACGCGTGCTGGACATGTTTCCCCATACCCGGCACTGCGAGCTGCTGTGCCTGCTGGAGCGCACGCCGTGAACGCGGCCGTGCGACTGCGCCGCTGGGCCATCCCGCTGGCGCTGGGCCTGCTGTGCACGCTGCTGCAGGTGCTGCCGGCGCGCACACTGCTGCAGTACCAGCGCGCACAGATCCTGCACGGCCAGCTCTGGCGTCTGCTCACCGGCAACCTGGTGCACCTGGGCTGGGGGCACCTGCTGCACGACCTGCTGGGCCTGGGTCTGATCTGGCTGCTGTTCGGCGCGCTGCTGCGTCCGCGCGTATGGCTGGCGCTGCTGCTGTGGGACGGGCTGGCCGTGGGCCTGGGGCTGCTGCTGTTCAGCCCGCAGGTGCAGTGGTACGTGGGCATCTCGGCGGTGCTGTACGGACTATTCACCACGGGCTGCCTGGCGCTGCTGCGGCGGCGGCCGCGCTACGCCGCGCTGCTGCTGGCGGGCATGGCCGCGCTGATCACCTGGAGCCTGCTGGCAGGGCCGTTGCCCGCGCAGGACTGGGGCCTGGATGGGCCGGTGCTGCCCATCGCGCATCTGTATGGCGCGGCGGGTGCGGCACTCTTTATGCTTGGGCGACTGGGGTGGTCGCGGCGCCGCGACCGCGGGGTGAGGGAACGCGTATGACTCTGCAGCGCTGGACGCCGCGCCTGCTGTGGCTGCTGGCCGCGCTGCTACTGGCGCTGGCCGGCTGGAACCTGTGGCGCATCACGGCGGTGCTGCGCGCCGCGCATTCCGCCGCGGCGCAGGCGCGGCAGCAGCCGGGCGCCACGCCGGTGGCGATGTCCGCCGCACAGGCCTGGCAGCGGCTGCTGGCCGCGCCGCTGTTCGGCGCGCCGGCGCGCGGCGAGGCGCCGCCCACCACGCTGCCGCTGAAGCTCGAGGGCGTATGGGCCACGCCCGGCGGCGGCGGTTACGCGATGATCGCCGCCGAACAGGCGCCTGCGCGTGTCTACGCCGCCGGATCGGCACTGCCCTACGGGGCAACGCTGCGCAGCGTGCAGGCCGACCGCGTGCTGCTGGACACCGCTGCGGGTCTGCAGAGCCTGGCGCTGCCGCGTCCGACCGGCGGCGGCATGCCGGCAGCGGCCGAAGACGGGCCCGATCTGCAGCATCCGCTGCCGCCGCAGCCCGGCGGCGCAGTGCCCGCGACGGCCATCGAGCCGCCGCCGCTGTACGGCCCCAAGCCGATGGTCTGGCCCAGCGGCGACGGCACGCTGGCGGTGGGCGAGGCGGTGCTGGGGGTGCCGGTGCTGCGCAACGGGGCGATCGCCGGCTATATGCTGCGGCCGGGCCGCGACACCGCCGCGTTCGCGCGCCTGGGCCTGCGGCCGGGCGACGTGCTGGTGGGGATCGACGGCCGGCCGGTGGGCGGTGCAGCGCAGGTCTCCGCACGGCTGCGCCGGATCCTGGCTGCCGGCGGCGGACGCATCGAGGTCGAGCGCGGCGGACGCGCGCTGACGCTGTACGCCGGTCCGGGCGCGGCACCATGACGGCCGCCCCGCGCTGCGCCCGCACGCCGCCTGCTACGCTGCCGCGCGTTCCGTCTCCCGGCCTCCGCATGATGCCCATCCGCCGCCCGACGCTGCGCCGTTGCGCCGCCCTGCTGCTGGCCCTGGCGATGCCGGTCTGCGCGCTGCACGCGCAGCCGCCCGCGGCCGCGGCCGCCGCACCCGCTGCGGGCGAGGTCACGCTCAACCTGCGCGACGTGGATATCCGCACCCTGATCGACACCGTCTCCAAGGCCACCGGCATCAATTTCGTGGTCGACCCGCGTGTGCGCGGCAACGTCACCGTGGTGTCCTCCACGCCGATGGACCGCGACGCGCTGTACCAGGTGTTTCTCTCGGTGCTGGAGGTGTACGGCTACGCCGCGGTGCCGGCGGGGCCGGTGGTCAAGATCGTGCCCTCGATCAACGCGCGCCAGACCCTGCAGCTGCACGGCAAGGGCGAAGCGCTGATCACCCGCGTCATCCGCGTCGACACCGTGCCGGTGCTGCAGCTGCTGCCGCTGCTGCGCCCGCTGCTGCCACCGCAGGCGGTGCTGTCGGCCTATCCGCCCGGCAACGACCTGATCGTCACCGACCGCGCCGACAACGTCGAACGCATCGTCAGGCTGGTGCAGCAGCTCGACCGCCCGGCCAACGGCGGCATCAGCATCGTGCAGCTCCGGCACGCCTCGGCCGAAGAGGTGGCGCGCACGCTGAACGCGCTGGCGGGCGGAGCCGAAAGCGCCACGCCGGCGCGCGTGGTGGCCGACCCGCGCAGCAACAGCATCTTGATCGCCGGCGACCCGGCCGCGCAGGCGCGCATGCGCGCGCTGATCGAGCAGCTCGACGCGCCGCTGCCCGCGGCCGGCAACTCGCAGGTGGTGTTCCTGCACTACGCCAAGGCCGAGGATCTGGCCAAGCTGCTGCGACAGGTGGTGCAGACGCAGGCGCACAGCGAGGAGAAGGCCAAGCAGGCGCCGCAGGGGCAGGTCAACATCCAGGCCGACGGCACCAACAACGCGCTGATCCTCACCGGCCCGCCGGACAAGGTGCGCGACCTGCGCGAACTGGTGCGCCAGCTCGACGTGCGGCCCAAGGAAGTGCTGATCGACGCCATCATCGCCGAGGTCTCGGGCGACCTGTCGCGGCAACTGGGCGCGCAGATCGCGGTGCTGCCCAACCGCGGCACGCACCAGGGCCCGGCCGCGCTGACCGATTTCACCAACGGCGCACTGCCACTGACCATGATCGCCGGCGGCAGCCGCGTGGTGGCGCAGGCGCTGGCCTCCTCGCCCGGCATCCTGCTGGGTTTCGGCAGCAACCGTGCGGGGCAGAACCGCTACGGGCTGCTGCTGAATGCGCTGCAGTCCAACTCGCTGACCAACATCCTCTCCACGCCCAGCCTGCTGACGCTGGACAACAAGCAGGCCGAGATCGTGGTCGGCCAGCAGGTGCCCTTCGTCACCGGCAGTTACAGCACCACGCTCAACCAGGGCGGCGGCGGCGTGGTCAGCAGCCCGTTCCAGACCATCGAGCGCAAGGACGTCGGCCTCACCCTCAAGGTGACCCCGCAGATCAACGAGGGCGGCAGCGTGCGCCTGAAACTGGACCTGACGGTTTCCAGCATCGCGCCCTCGGTGAGCGGTGCGGTGGACCTGATCACCAACAAGCGCGAGGTCAAGACGGTGGTGATCACCGACAACGATTCGATCGTGGTGCTGGGCGGGCTGATCCAGGACACCTACACCGATTCGGTGCAGAGGGTGCCGCTGCTGGGCAGCATCCCGCTGCTGGGCCACCTGTTCCGCTCCACCTCGCGGCAGCGACAGAAGCAGAACCTGATGATCTTCCTGCACCCGGTGATCGTGGGCTCGCAGAGCACTGCCGACGCCTACACCCGGCTGAAGTACCAGATCCTGCGCGACCAGGAGGCTACGGGCAACCGGCAGTTGCGGCAGCAGCCGCTGCCGGCGCACCTGGGCCGGTTCGCACCGGCACCCGCGGCCTCGACTGCCCCTGCCGCGGCGGGATCCGCGCCGGCGCCCGCCGGTACGGCCAGTCCGCCGGCCCCCGCGGCGGCGGGCAGTACCGCGGTACCGGCAACCGCCGCCAGTTCGGCGCCGGCCGGGTCCGGCGGCGGCTGAGCGCGTGTCATGCATGCGCCGGCCGATCGCGGCAACGGCAACGGCAGCGGCGCGGCGGCGTTGCCCGGCTACGCCTGGTCCAAGCGCCACGGCGTGCTGGTGACGCGCGAGGGCGGGATCCTGCGCGTGCGCCATCGCGGCACGCCGTCGCCGCAGGTGCTGGCCGAACTGGCGCGCAGCCTGGACGGGCCGCTGGCGCTGGAGCCGCTGTCCGATGCCGAGTTCGCACGTGCGCTGGCGGCCGCCTACGGCGAAGGCGGCCACGGCGCACAGGCCACCATGGAGGATCTCGGCGAGGGGCTGGACCTGGCCGCCGTGGCGCAGGCCCTGCCCGAACCGGAAGACCTGCTCGAGAGCCAGGACGACGCGCCCATCATCCGCCTGATCAACGCCATCCTGGCGCAGGCGGTGCGCGAGGGTGCCTCCGACATCCACCTCGAACCGTTCGAGACGCGCCTGTCGGTGCGCCTGCGCGTGGACGGCATGCTGCGCGAGATCCTCGAGCCTCCACGCGCGCTGGCCGCGACCCTGGTCTCGCGCATCAAGGTGATGGCGCGCCTGGACATCGCCGAGAAGCGCCTGCCGCAGGACGGCCGCATCAGCCTGCGCATCGCCGGCCGGCCGGTGGACGTGCGCGTGTCCACCCTGCCCTCGGGCTACGGCGAGCGCGTGGTGCTGCGCCTGCTGGACCGCCAGAGCGGACGCCTGGACCTGGCCGCGCTGGGCATGGCCGACGCCACCCGCGAGCACCTGCGCGCGCTGATCCGCCAACCGCACGGCATCCTGCTGCTCACCGGCCCCACCGGCTCGGGCAAGACCACCACGCTGTACGCGCTGCTGACCGAGTTGAACGACCGCAAGCGCAACATCCTCACCGTCGAGGATCCCATCGAATATTTCCTCGACGGCATCGGCCAGACCCAGGTCAACACCAAGGTGGACCTCAGCTTCGCGCGCGGCCTGCGCGCCATCCTGCGCCAGGATCCGGACGTGGTGATGGTGGGCGAGATCCGCGACCTGGAAACCGCCGAAATCGCCGTGCAGGCCAGCCTCACCGGACACCTGGTGCTGTCGACGCTGCACACCAACACCGCCATCGGTGCGGTGACGCGCCTGCGCGACATGGGCGTGGAGCCGTACCTGCTCGCCACCAGTCTGATCGGCGTGGCCGCGCAGCGGCTGGTACGCCTGCTGTGCCCGCACTGCCGGCGCGCGGCGCCGGCCACGCCCGGCGAATGCGCGCAGCTCGGCGTGCCCCCCCAACCCGCGCCCGTGCTGTATCACCCGGTGGGCTGTGCGCACTGTCACGGCAGCGGCTACATCGGCCGCAGCGGCATCTACGAGGTCAGCCCGGTGGACGGGGCGATGGCGCGCATGATCCATGACGGCGCCGCCGAGGCCGAAATGGAAACCCGCGCGCGCGCCCGTACGCCCGGCATCCGCGAGGACGGCCGCCGCCGCGTGCTGGCCGGCGATACCGCGCTGGAAGAACTGCTGCGCGTCACCCGCGCCGGCGCCTGAGCATGCCGGCATTCGAATACCAGGCGCTCGACGCCGCCGGCCGGCGCTGCCGCGGCATGTTGGAGGCCGACAGCGCGCGGCAGGCGCGGCAGACACTGCGCGAGCAGGGGCTCAGTCCGCTGCAGGTCGAGGCCGTCGCCGAGGGCGGCACGGGTGGCCGCGGCCGTCGGCGCACGCGTCTGCCCGCGGACGAACTGGCCCTGGTCACGCGCCAGCTCGCCACGCTGCTGTTGACCGGCGCCCCGTTGGCCGACGCGCTGGGTACCGCGCTGCGCCAGGCGCGCGCGCCGCGCGTCCAGCGCGTGCTGGCCGGCGTGCGCGCGCGCGTGGTCGAGGGCCGCGGCATGGCCGCGGGTATGGCCGACTTCCCCGCGGTGTTCGACGACGTGTTCCGTGCCACCGTGGCCGCGGGCGAGCAGTCCGGGCATCTGGACACGGTGCTGGCGCGCCTGGCCGACTACACCGAATCGCGCCAGGCGCTGCAGGCACGCGTGCAGCAGGCGCTGATCTACCCCAGCGTGCTGGTGGTGATGGCGCTGGCCATCCTGGCCGGACTGCTGGGCTACGTGGTACCCAAGATCGTGCAGGTATTCACCACCATGCACGCGCAGCTGCCGTTGCTGACGCGGATGCTGATCGCCGTCAGCGGCTTTCTGCGCGGATGGTGGCCGCTGCTGCTGGCGGGCGTCGTAGCGCTGGCGCTGGGCACGCGTGCGCTGCTGCGCCGGCCGGGCCCGCGCGCGGCGTGGCAGCGCTTCGTGCTGCGCCTGCCCTTCTTCGGGCGGCTGACGCGCGGCATCGAGACGGCGCGTTTCGCGCGCACGCTGAGCATCCTCACCGCCAGCGGCGTGCCCATCCTCGAGGGGCTGGAGATCGCGCGTCAGGTGGTGCGCAGCCTGCCGCTGCGCGCCGCGCTGGTCGCGGCAGCCGTGCGCGTGCGGGAAGGCTCGGGCATCGCCGCCGCCCTGGAACGCAGCGGCTGTTTTCCGCCCATGGCCGTGTATCTGATCGCCAGCGGCGAAGGCGGCGGCCAGCTCGAGGCCATGCTCGAGCGCGCCGCGCAGCAGCAGGAACGCGAGGCGCAGGGGCTGATCACCACCGCGCTGGCGCTGTTCGAACCCATGACCATCGTCGCCATGGGCCTGATGGTGTTCACGATCGTGCTGGCGATCCTGCTGCCGATCTTCCGCCTCGACCAGCTGGTACGCTGATTTTTTCCGCCGCACCCGCAACCACGGTGCGGCAACGCACCACCGGCGGACGCAGCCGCAGCGGACCCGCCGGCGCGCATCGGAATCCAGCCGCGGCAGACAGCGACACGCGACATGCTGCGATCGCAGCAGATGCCGCCGGTCCCTCTTCGACCTTGGTCGAATTGCCGCGGGGTCAAGCCGTGCCTAGCGTTCCGGCCACCGTCGCGAGCGCATCGCGGCGGCCCACAACGCGACCACCCGAGGGCGACCCCGATGCAACGTACCCCCCTGTACCTGGCCCTGGCCGTGTGCCTGGGCCTCGCCGCCGGCCCCGTGCTGGCGGCGCCACCGCACAAGGCCAACGAGGTGAATACGCTGAAGACGCTGATCGAGCA
>JAJYTR010000013.1 GCA_021792975.1 Pseudomonadota bacterium
GTACATCGACGGCGTCAACACGGTGATCCAGATGGCCGTGGACTACGGCAAGTCGATCGGGCTGGGCAGCGGGCCGCTGATCCTGGCGGTGCTGATGGTGCAGTTCATCGGCGTACCGGCGGCGCTGCTGTTCGGCCGGGTGGGCGAACGCATCGGGCCCCGGCGCGGCATCCTGGCCGGTCTCGCCGTGTACGTGCTGGCCAGTGCGTTCGCCGCGGGCATGCGCCACGCCTGGCAGTTTTTCGCGCTGGCCGCCGCGGTGGGGATGGTTCAGGGCGGCGTGCAGTTGCTCTCGCGCGCCTACTTCGCGCGGCTGGTACCGCGCGAG
Source organism: Pseudomonadota bacterium (assembly GCA_021792975.1). Lineage (GTDB taxonomy): Bacteria > Pseudomonadota > Gammaproteobacteria > Xanthomonadales > Rhodanobacteraceae > Metallibacterium. The sequence continues at coordinate 329 of JAJYTR010000013.1, forward strand.
CGCGCCGGCGAGTTCTTCGGCTTCTACAACATGCTGGGCGAGTTCGCCGCCATCCTGGGACCGCTGCTGATCGGCCTCACCAGCTATCTCAGCGGCGATCCGCGCGCGTCCATCCTGTCGGTCATCGTGCTGTTCGCGGCCGGCGGCGCGTTGCTGCTGCGGGTGCCGAAGGTCTAGATTCAGCGCCGGGACACGACGCGCACGATGGTCTCCCGGTAGTCGCGGAAGCCCGTGCGCCGGTACAGGCGGCGCGCGCGGTCGTTGTCGCTCATCACGTGCAGGAAGGGCGTTTCGCCGCGCCGTCGCTGGCGGCGGACCAGCTTGGCCATCAGCCGCCACGCCAGCCCGCGTCCCTGGAAATCCGGGTGGGTGCACACGCCGCTGATCTCGCGCAGCGTGCCGGCATGGCAGCGCTCGCCGGCCATGGCGATCAGGCGCGTGCCCACGAACAGGCCGAAATACTCGCCCAGTTCGAGATTGCGCGGCCCGAAGGGTCCGGGCTGCGTCAGCGCGGCCAGGTCCAGCATCTGCGCGGTGTGTCCGGCACCGAGCGGCCGCGCGTCGGGGGCGGCGTCGGCCGCGGGCACCGGCGCGTCCCACACCATCTTGAACATGGTGGATTCGGCTTCGATGCACCAGCCCTCCGGCGCGGCACCCGACCAGCGGTCGCAGTAGAACCGTTCGCCGGGCGCGCAGTACGGCGCCAGCGCCGCGAAATCGGGCGCTTCAGCCTCGGCGAAGCCGAGGATCGGCGGGAAGCCTTCGGCGTAACGGCGCGCGCCGCCGGCGCCGGTCGCGAAGCCCGCATGCGGTCCGGTCAGCGTGTGCCAGAAGATGTTGTCGAGTGCGGTTTCGAAGGTCATGTCCGATGGGGGCGAGGGTTGGCGGGGCCGCGCAGACACCGGGTGCGTCCCCGGCTTCGCGGGGTGATGCCACGGGGCGATGCCGCGCGGCGGGCCGGTGGGGTTGCCGTCAGTGCAGGGCGAAGGGCAGTGCGCCGGATTCCAGATCCAGCAGCCGGCGCTTGACCTCCAGCCCGCCGCCGAAGCCGACCAGGCTGCCGTCGCGGCCGATTACGCGGTGGCAGGGCACCACGATCGGCAGCGGATTGCGGCCGTTGGCGGCGCCCACGGCACGGCGCGCGGCGGGGTTGCCGATGCGCGCGGCCAGTTCGGCGTAGCTGATCGTCTCGCCGTAGCCGATGCCACACAGTGCGCGCCACACCCGCAGCTGGAAGGGTGTGCCCACGGCATGCAGCGGCAGGTCGAACGCGCGCCGCGTGCCGGCGAAGTACTCGTCGAGTTGCCGGCGCACCGGCGCCAGCCGCGCCGCGTCGCGACGTCCGGCCGCATCGATGGCCTGCGGATGGCGGTCGCTTTCGAAGCAGATGCGGCGCAGTCCTGCGGCATCGGCGATCAGGCGCAGTGCGCCGACCGGCGATGCCATGACGTCGAAGTACAGTATCCCGCTGTCGTTCATGCGGAGTCTCCCGGCGCATGGGCGCGCCATAGATGGATGGCAGCGTAGGCGCGCCAGGGCCGCCAGGCTTCGGCGCGCGCTTCGAGTTCGCGGGCGGCGAGGATGCCGCCGCCGGTGGCACGCCGCAGCACCAGGTCCCCGGCCGGAAACGCATCGGGGTGCCCCAGCGCGCGCAGCGCGATGTAGTGCGCGGTCCACGCGCCGATGCCGGGCAGCCGGGTCCACGTGCCGATCTGCGCGTCGAGTGCGCGGCCGGGCTCGAAATCGACGCGGCCGGCGTACACCGCCTGCGCCAGCGCGCGCAGCGCCGCGATCCGTGCCCGGGTCAGGCCCAGCCCGTCGAGACCGGCCCCGGCCAGCGTCGCCGGCGATGGGAACAGCCGCGTCAGCCCGTCCGCGCCGGCGGGGGCGATGGGCTCGCCATGGCGTTCCAGCAGGCGCATGGCCAGCGTGCGCGCGGCAGCGATGCTGACCTGCTGGCCCAGTACCGCACGCACCGCCAGTTCGAAACCGTTCCAGGCGCCCGGCAAGCGCAGGCCGGGATGCCTGCGGATGCACGCACGCAGCCGCGCGTCGCGGCCGAGGACCGCGGCGATGGCCCGCGGGTCTGCGTCCAGATCGAACATGCGCCGCACGCGCGCGACCAGCGCGAGCAGGTCGCCGGGCGCCGCGCCGTGCAGTTCCAGACGCAGCGCGTGCTCGCCCGCGTCCCAGGCGCTGACGCGCAGCCACGCCGGCTGCTGCGCATTGCCGAACGCGCGCGCGTAGGAACGGCCGTCGATGCGCTCCAGCCCCGGCAGCGCGCGCGCGCAGAAAGGTCAGCACTCCGGCGAGATCGTACGGCGGGCGGTATCCCAGACGCAGCACTAGTGCTCCGCGGGCCGGTGCCTGTGCGCGCCTGCGCAGCGCGCTGGGCGGCATCCGGTACGCGGTGCGGAACGCGTCGTTGAAACGGCGCAGGCTGCGGAAGCCGGAGGCCAGCGCGACCTGCGTGACCGGCAGCGTGCCGTCGGCCAGCAGCTGCTTGGCGAACAGCAGCCGGCGCGTGGACTGCACCTGCATCGGCGTCGCCCCCAGCCGCGCCGCGAACAACCGGCGCAACTGGCGGTCGCCGAGCGCCAGCCGCCGCGCCAGTTCCGCGGCCGGCCGGGTGTCGAGCAGTCCGGCGTCGATCATTCGCAGCGCGCGCGCCACCGTGGTATCGCCGCGGCGCAGGACATCGGCGTGCGGCGCCAGTTCCGGCCGGCAGCGCAGGCAGGGACGGAAACCGTCCGCCTCGGCGGCGGCCGCATCCGGGTAATAGACGACGTGCTCGCGACGCGGCGCCGGTGCCGGGCACACCGGCCGGCAGTAGATGCCGGTGCTGGTGACCGCGGTGAAGAACAGCCCGTCGAAGCGCGCGTCGCGGCTTAGCCGCGCCTGCTCGCAGGTCCGCAAGTCGGGCAGTTCGGTCGTGGTGGAATTGCCGATCATGGCATGCACGCTAGCACCGACGTCGGCGTGCGACTCGCCATTTTCGGACAGTGATGTCGCGGGCACCGCCGCTGCCGTCGATGGCAAGGTGGCGCGTGAAGGCGCATGGTCCGCGGCGCGGCGGAACGCCAGCCGAGGAACAGGTGCGACGGCGGTCGGCGGCGTATCCCCGCAGGCGTGCGTGCAACAAGCACCACCATGGTCCACAGGGTGCGCATCCTGCGCAGGAGGGATGGGCAGGGCCATGGTGGCGCCCAGGCTATCAACGCGAGGCGCCCACTCCGGTTGACCGGCGTGCATTCAATGTCTCGGCGCCCCGCTCACGTCTCATGTCTTGCGTTTCCCGTATTCGCCGCCGCGTGATAACGCGCGATGCGCGCGGCGAGGATACGTGGCGGTTCGGCGTGCACGTGTGCGCCCAGCGCATGGGCATCGCGCAGCAACGCCGCGCGGACGCGGTGCAGACGCTGCAACAAGCTATCGCGGCTGAGGCGGCCGAGATGTGTGCCGCGCAGGCGGCGCACGTGCGCTTGCAGGCTGCCGAGGTCGCGCCAGTGGCCGAGCATGCGCGCGAGGCGCTTGCGTTCGGCCACTTCGCCGGCCAGCACCAGCGGCCATGCGCCGCCGAACAACTCCAGTTGCAGCGCGTGATCGCGCATGCGCCGGCGCCAGCGGTGCAGGGCTGTTTCGTCGGCGTGCCCGCGGGCGGCATGGGCAGCACGCGCGGCGCGCAGGGCGCCGCGACGCAGGCCGCGCCAAAGCTGCGCATGGGTGACTTCGGGCCGCCATTCGGCCAGCGTCGTGGCCAGTGTCCGTAGGGCAACGGTGGCGTTGCGCACGCCGTCGACATGCCTGCGTTCGCCGGCGCGTACCTGACGCGCCAGCCGCTGCAGCAGTGCGGGATGGGCGCTGCCCAGCAGCGCGGGTTGCTGCTGTTGCAATTGCGCGATGGTTTCCAGCAGTGCCTGAGCGTCGCGCAGCGGTGACAGCGCGCGTCCGGCGGCGCGCAACGGTTGCACCAGCGTGTCGATGGCGAGATCGGGTGGCAGCAGCCGCAACGCCGCGCGGCAGCGGCGCAAGGCGCGGCGCGCGTCGTGGATGGCGGTGCGAAACGCGCCGGCATCGCGTGGTGTCACCGCGAGCAGGCGCAGCGCGCAGTCCACCTCAAGGCGCATGACGCGCGCCAGTTCGGCGCCGGGATCGCGGTCGAGCTTGAGCACAAAGGCCATGCGGTATGCGGTTCCCGACCAGGCGGCCGTGCGAGCGTAGCGCAAGGCTGCGAGACGCCGCGACGGCGCATAATGTCGCGTCTTTTCATCAGTCGGAGCATGCGATGAGCACCTTCACGCGCCGCGATCCCAGCCGCCGCATCCGTGCTCCGCGCGGATCCGAAAAGACCTGCAAGAGCTGGGTCACCGAGGCCGCCTACCGCATGATCCAGAACAACCTCGATGCCGAGGTGGCGGAGAACCCGGCCGAACTGGTGGTGTACGGCGGCATCGGCCGCGCCGCGCGCAACTGGGAATGCTTTGACGCCATTCTCGAATCGCTGCGCGAATTGAACGACGACGAGACCCTGCTGATCCAGTCCGGCAAGCCGGTGGGCGTGTTCCGCACGCATGCGGACGCGCCGCGTGTGCTGATCGCCAACTCCAACCTGGTGCCGCACTGGGCCACCTGGGAGCACTTCCACGAGCTGGACCGCAAGGGCCTGATGATGTTCGGGCAGATGACCGCGGGCTCGTGGATCTACATCGCCAGCCAGGGCATCGTGCAGGGCACCTACGAGACCTTCGTCGAGCTGGGCAACCGGCACTACGGCGGCAGCCTCGAGGGGCGCTGGATCCTCACCGCGGGCCTCGGCGGCATGGGCGGCGCGCAGCCGCTTGCGGCGAGCATGGCCGGTGCCTGCAGCCTCACCATCGAGTGCCAGCAGCCGCGCATCGACTTTCGCCTGCGCACGCGCTACGTGGACGAGCAGGCGCGCGATCTGGATGACGCGCTGGCGCGCATCGAGCAATACACGCAAGCCGGTGCGGCCAAGTCCATCGCGCTGCTGGGCAACGCCGCCGAGCTGCTGCCCGAGCTGGTGCGCCGCGGGGTCAGGCCCGATGCGGTCACCGACCAGACCAGCGCGCACGATCCGCTCAACGGCTATCTGCCGATCGGCTGGACGCTGGCGCAATGGGCCGAACGCCGCGCCGCCGATCCCGAAGGCGTGCGCGACGCCGCCAAGCGCTCCATGCGCGTGCACGTCGAGGCCATGCTGGCCTTCATGGACGCCGGCGTGCCCACCTTCGACTACGGCAACAACATCCGCCAGATGGCGCTGGACGAGGGCTGCACGCGCGCGTTCGATTTCCCCGGCTTCGTGCCGGCCTACATGCGCCATCTGTTCTGCCGCGGCAAGGGGCCGTTCCGCTGGGTGGCGCTGTCGGGCGACCCGGACGACATCCGCAAGACCGACGCCAAGGTGCGCGAGCTGCTGCCCGACGACGCGCACCTGCACCACTGGCTGGACATGGCCGGGCAGCGCATCGCCTTCCAGGGCCTGCCGGCACGCATCTGCTGGGTGGGCCTGGGCGACCGCCATCGCCTGGGTCTGGCGTTCAACGAGATGGTGCGCACCGGCGAACTGAAGGCACCGGTCGTGATCGGCCGCGACCATCTGGACTCCGGCAGCGTGGCCAGCCCCAACCGCGAGACCGAGGCCATGCGCGACGGCTCCGACGCGGTGTCCGACTGGCCCATCCTCAACTGCCTGTTGAACGCGGTCAGCGGCGCCAGCTGGGTGAGCTTTCATCACGGCGGCGGAGTGGGCATGGGTTACGCGCAGCATGCCGGCGTGGTGATCGTGTGCGACGGCAGCGCGGCCGCCGACGCGCGCATCCGCCGCGTGCTGTGGAACGATCCCGCCAGCGGCGTCATGCGCCACGCCGATGCCGGCTACCCCGAGGCCCTTGCCTGCGCGCGCGAGCAGGGACTGAAGCTGCCGATGGCGTGACACACGCCCTCCGGTCGCTCCATTCAACGGCGGCGCCACCGATCGCTGAGCAGCAGGCAATAGATTGGCGTCCTCTCCGACATAGGCGCCGGAATCGACGCGCTGGAAGCGCGCCTGACCGAGTCCCGCGTGCTCAAGGCCGGCATCATGCGGACACTGCTGACCGGCCCACCCGCCTGGTCTGAGCGGCCTGTCGCCGGCCTGCGCCGTGGCCGCGCCCAAATTTAGATCATGAAAATCCGCCATCGCATGATGGATTTTCATGGTACGCTGCAACCATGATCGTCACCCGCCCAGTTGTGCTCGCCGCCATCGAAACGGCGCTGGCCCGCCGCCCGGTGGTGGTGCTGACCGGGCCGCGCCAGTGCGGCAAGACCACGCTGGCGCGCGAGCTGTTGAGCGAGGCATCACTCAACTACTTCGATCTGGAGGATCCCGCCAGCCTCGCGCGGCTGGACGAGCCCATGACCGCGCTGCGTCCGCTCGAGGGTCTGGTGGTGATCGACGAGGTGCAGCGGCGGCCGGAGTTGTTTCCGGTGTTGCGCGTGCTGGCCGATCGCCGCGCGAAACCCGCACGCTTTCTGATCCTCGGCAGCGCCTCGGGCGATCTGTTGCGGCAGAGTTCGGAAAGCCTGGCCGGGCGCACGGAACGTATCGGCATCGGCGGTTTTTCCCTGCGGGAGGTCGGCGCGCGGGCCGGCCAGATGTTGTGGCGACGCGGCGGCTTTCCGCTGTCGTATCTGGCCGACAGCGAGGCCGACAGCCTGGCGTGGCGCAAGCAGTTTATGCAGACCCTGCTCGAGCGCGATTTTCCGCAGTGGGGCGTACGCGTGCCGGCGGCGGCGCTGCTGCGGTTCTGGGCCATGTTGGCGCATTACCACGGGCGGGTCTGGAACGCGGCCGAGCACGCGCGGGCGCTCGGCGTGAGCGAATCCACCTGCCGCCGCTACCTGGACCTGCTATCGGATGCGCTGATGATCCGCATCCTGCAGCCGTGGCATGCCAATCTGCGCAAGCGGCAGGTGAAGTCGCCGAAGATCTATGTGCGCGACAGCGGCCTGTTGCACTCGTTGCTGGGCATCGCATCGGACAAGGCGCTGCTGAGTCATCCGCGGCTGGGCGCCTCGTGGGAGGGGTTCGTGATGGAGCAGGTCCTGTCGGTCGAGCCGCATGATGAGGCCCTGTTCTGGGCCACGCATCAGGGCGCTGAAATGGATCTGGTCCTGCGCCGCGGCGACCGACTGCTGGGCGTGGAGTGCAAACGCGCGGATGCGCCGCGCATGACGCCATCCCTGCATATCGCGCTGGGCGATCTGCAACTCGAGCGGGTGGCGGTGATCTACCCCGGCGAGAAGCGCTATCCACTGTCCGACCGGGTCGAGGCCGTGCCGCTTGCGGCACTTGCCGGGCCGCGCGGATTGTTCGGGGATGCCGGAGGAAGCGGCACGTGAACGATATCGGTAACGCTTCGGCATCGCCGAGGAGGTGACGCTGCGCGGCGGCCACGAACGCCGGCCGGACCTGGTGCTGTATGTCAACGGCATCGCGGTGGCGGTGATCGAGCCGAAGAGCAGCCGCGCCGGCGTCGGCGAGGACATCCGGCAGTTGCGGTCCAACCAGAGGCCCGAGTTCAGCGCCGGCTTCTCCACACGATGCAGCGGATGTCTGCCGGCAACGACAATGTGGGCCTGAAATACGGCACGGTCGGTACATCGGAGAGCCTTTTTCTGATCAGGAAGAAGGACGAGACCGACCACCGCGGCTACGAGGCGAAGCCGGGCAACGGCGCTTCCCTGGTGGGCATCGCCAGGACGATCGCAAACACCCTGATCCAGAAGTGAATCCCGCTGCCGGCGCGGATGCGGGCGCAGGGGTTCACGGGCGGCTGACGCCGGCCGCACGCCGCCCGCATGGCTGACGCCGGCACCCTGCTGGCGCTACCCTCGCGCGCTGGTTTGCGCGGGAGCGCCCATGAAATTCGATCTGCCGCCGGTTACCGGCGCACTGATCGCCGCCTGCGTGGTGGTGTTCCTGCTGCAGCATTACGGCGGCTACAACGACACGCTGATCGCGCACTTCGCACTGTGGCCCTTCGGCCACCGGCTGGCGCAGACCGCCAGCGGCCGCGTGCTGGAGGTGGGTTTCGAACCCTGGCAACTGCTCACTTACGCGTTCCTGCACGGCGGCTGGCTGCACCTGGGCCTGAACATGTGGGGCCTGTTCCTGTTCGGGCCGCCCATCGAGCGGCTGTTCGGAGCGGGCCGCTACCTGCTGTATTTCACGGTGTGCACGGTGCTGGCGGCCCTGGCGCAGCTGCTGGTGATCGCTTTCCTCAGCGGTGGCTTCTATCCCACCATCGGCGCCTCCGGCGGGATTTTCGGCGTGCTGCTGGCCTTCGGCATGTTCTTTCCCAACGTGCGCCTGATGCTGCTGATCCCGCCGGTGCCGGTGCCGGCCTGGCTGTTCGTGATCGGCTACGGCGCCGTCGAACTGGTGCTGGGGGTCACCGGCACCGAGGCCGGGGTGGCGCACTTCGCGCATCTGGGCGGCATGCTGGGCGGCCTGCTGCTGATCCTGTACTGGCGCGGACGGCTGCCGCTGAAGCCGCGCGTGCGCCTGCTGCGCTGAAACGGAAAGGGGGCGCCGCGGCGCCCCTTCCGTCCGCCGCGCGGGCGGTCCGCGTCACCAGATCACCACCTGCCGGGCGCCGCTGCGCACCATCGGCTGGCCGGCTTTGCAGCCGAAAGCCCGCCAGAACGCCGGCATGTTGGAAGGCGCACCGATCGCGCGGAACCGCGCCGGCGAGTGCGGGTCGACGTTGAGCAGGACCTCCTGCCGCGCGGGGCGCACCGAACCGCGCCAGATGCGCGCCCAGCTCAGGAAGTAGCGCTGGTCCTCGGTGTAGCCGTCGATCTTCTCGCGCGCCAGCGCCGGGTCTTTCTTCAGGGCGTTCTGCAGGGCGGTGTAGGCGATGTTGAGCCCGCCCAGATCGGCGATGTTCTCGCCCAGCGTCAGCTTGCCGTTGACGTGTTTGCCCGGCAGCGGCGAGTAGCCGTCGAACTGCCTGACCAGCTTTCCGGTGCGCGCCTCGAAGGCGGCGCGGTCGGCCTTGCTCCACCAGTTGGCGTTGTTGCCGTAGGCGTCGAACTGGCTGCCTTCGTCGTCGTAGCCGTGGGTCATCTCGTGGCCGATCACCGCGCCGATGCCGCCGTAGTTGATGGCGTCGTCGCCGTCGGCGTAGAAGAACGGCGGCTGCAGGATCGCGGCCGGGAAGTTGATGGTGTTGTTGGTGGGGTCGTAGTAGGCGTTGACCGTCTGCGGCGTCATCGCCCATTCGTAGCGGTCGGTGGGCTTGCCGATCTTGGCGAGGTCATAGCGGTAGTTGAAGGCGTCTGCGCGCTCGACGTTGGCGAAGTAGTCGTCCGGCGTCACCGTCAGGCCGCGCCAGTCGCGCCACTTGTCGGGATAGCCGATCTTGGGCAGCAGCGTCTGCCACTTCTCCATGGCCTTGGCCTTGGTGGCCGGGCCCATCCAGCCTACCGCCTCGATGTGCTGGCGCAGCGCCTCGCGCAGATTGTTGACCATGGCCAGCGCGCGCGCCTTGGCCTCGGGTGTGAAGGTCCTGGCCACGTACAGCTCGCCCAGTGCCATGCCCATCCCGCCGTTGACCGCGGCCAGCACGCGCTTCCAGCGCGGCTCGATCCGCGGCTGGCCGCCGAGGGTCTTGTTGTAGAAATCGAAGCGCGCATCCACGAACGGCTTCGAGAGATACGGCGCGGCGCTGGAAATCGCGTGGAAGCGCAGATAGGCGCGCCAGGTGGCGACGGGCTCCTCGCCGATCATGCGGCCGACCTCGGCGAAGAACTTCGGCTGCGACAGCGAGAAGCCCTGCACCTCGACACCCTGCACGGCGAAGAACTTCCGCCAGGAAAAGTCGGGCGTGACCCGGTCGGCCTGGGCGACGCTGACGAAGTGGTACTGATTGGCCGGGTCGCGCAGCTCCACCGGGCTCAGCGAGGCTTTTGCCAGCCGCGTCTCGAAGGCCATCACGGCTTGCGCGTCGTGCGCGGCGCGTTCGGCCGGCTCGCCGCCCAGTTGCAGCATCTTGCCGATGTAGGCCAGGTACTGCGCGCGTTTCTCGGCGAACTCGGGCTTGGTGTAGTAGTCGGGCGTGGGCAGGCCCAGGCCACCCTGGAAGGCGTAGCCGATCTGCATCCTGGCATTCTTGAAGTCGGCGCCGGAACCGAACGCGAACAGCTCACCCTGGCCCTTGGCGAAGCTGGCGTCGAGATAGTCCACCAGTTGCGGCTGCGTCATCACCTGGTCGATGGCGTGCAGCGTCGGCTGCAGCGGCTGGATGCCGGCGGCGTCGATGGCCGCCTGGTCCATGCCGCTCTCGTAGAAGTAGCCGATCTTCTGCTCGATCGAGCCCGGCTTGGCCTTCGCTGCGTTGGCGGCAGCCTGCCGCACGATCTCGTGCTGGATGTCCAGCGATTTCTCGGCCAGTTCGTCGAAGGCGCCCCAGCGCGTCTTGTCGGCCGGGATCGGATGCGTGGCCACCCACTTCGCGTTGACGAACGCGTTGAAGTTGCTGCACGCGCTGACCTGCGTGTCCAGTTCCTTGACGTTGAACACGCTGGAATCGGCGGCGGCGGCCAGCGCGGACAGGGCGAGGCCGATGGCCAGCGCGGCGGGCTTGAGGACGGGATGCTTCATGGATGGTGGCTCCTGGGGGTCATGGGCTGCGCGCAGGGCTGGGCCGAGGCAAGCGGCGGACGCTAGGTCCGCTTGCGGCCGCCTTACAGTGCCGTGAGTCACGTGCCGCCGCAATGCGACCGTAAACCGGCGCCGCGCACCCACTTCGGGATGGGCACCTCGACCCGCGTGAAGTGACGGTAGCGGCCGTTCTGCGCGCGGCTGACGACGAGCGCCAGCGCGGCGGCGGTGAACACCGGCAACGGCGTCGCGGTCGCGGGCCGGGCCCGTACCGCACCGCGGCCGCGCGCCAGGGTGACGTGCGGCTGCCACGGGATCGCGCCGGCCGCCGGATCGGGCATCCAGCGGGCCAGTGCCGCATGCAGGCGCAGCAGCCCGGCGTGCGGCGCGTACTCGACCACCTGCACCCAGGTGTGCGGGCCGGTCGCCCATCCCGTCAGCGCCACCGGCGCGAGCGGCGGCAGCGATGCGGCCAGCGTGGGCAGGATGCGGGCCGCGTCTTCGAGCGTCCGCTGCGGCAGCGCGGGATGGAAGCGCAACGTCAGATGCAGCCCGTCGTCGGGTGCCGGCGGGGTGCCGGGTGGGCGCGCAGGGCGCAGCGCGGTCAGCGCATCGCGGGTGGCGGCATCCGGCAGCAGCGCGAAGAAACAGCGCGCGGACATGGGCCGTGCACCGCGCTCAATGCCGCAGCAGGATCAGGCCGCCGCGGCGCAGCCGCCAGCCGCGCGCCAGTGCGCGTTGCACGTAGGCGACCGCCAGCGCGGCGGCGCGGCGCGGCGTGCGGCCCTTGGCCAACTCGGCGGCGAGCGCCGCGGCCAGGGTGCAGCCGGTGCCGTGGGCGATGCCCGGCCGGCGTGCGTGCATGAACGCCAGCGGGCCCTCGGCATCGCGGTACAGATCGCGCACGGTGCGGCCTGCGCCGTGGCCGCCTTTCAGCAGCACGGCGCGCGGACCCAGCGCCAGCAGGCGATCGACGATGCGCGGCAGATTGCGCGCAGGCCCGGCGTCGATGCCGGTCAGCGCGGCGGCCTCGGGCAGGTTGGGGGTCAGCACCGTGGCCAGCGGCAGCAGTTCGCCGACCAGCACGCGCACGGCGCCGGCATCCAGCAGGCGCGTGCCGCGGGTGGCGACCATCACCGGATCGAGCACCAGCGGCACCTGTGGATGCGCGCGCAGCGCGCGCGCCACGGCGCGGATCACCGGCGCGCCGCCCAGCATGCCGGTCTTCACCGCCGCCACCGGGAAGTCCGCGAACACGGACTCGATCTGCGCCTGCACCTCGCGCGCCGGCAGCCGGTGGATGGAGTGCACGCCGCGCGTGTTCTGCGCGGTCACCGCGGTGATCGCGCTGGTGCCGTGCACGCCGCGCGCCAGGAAGGTCTTGAGATCGGCCTGGATTCCCGCGCCGCCGCCGGAGTCGGAGCCGGCGATGGTGAGGACGACCGGGACCGCCGGGACTCGGGACTCAGCAAGCGGGACCCGGGACCCGGGACCCGGGACCCGGTATATCGCGCGAGGCGATTTGCGATGCATGTGCGTTGGGTGTGGCTTCATCACGCGAGCCGGCGGCAGCATGAACATGCATCCCACACGACGTGCGGATTCTCCCCGGGTTCCGGACCCCGGGTCCCCGGTCCCGGCTCTCTCACAGCGCCTCCGATGCGAAGTCCGCCAGCCGCGAACGCTCGCCGCGACGCAGGGTGATATGCGCCGAATGCGGCCAGCTTTTGAAGCGGTCCACGGCGTAGGTGAGGCCGGAGTTGGTCTCGGTGAGGTAGGGCGTGTCGATCTGCTCGACGTTGCCCAGCGCCACGATCTTGGTGCCGGGTCCGGCCCGCGTAATCAATGTTTTCATCTGCTTGGGGGTTAGATTTTGTGCTTCGTCGAGAATGACGTAACGGTTGAGGAAGGTGCGTCCGCGCATGAAACTCAGCGAGCGCACCTTGACCCGCGAGGTGATCAGGTCGTTGGTGGCGGCGCGGCCCCAGCTGCCGCCCTCCTCGGGATTGGTCAGCACCTCCAGGTTGTCGGTGAGCGCGCCCATCCACGGCGTCATCTTCTCTTCCTCGGTGCCGGGCAGGAAGCCGATCTCGTCGCCCACCGACACGGTGGCGCGGGTCATGATGATCTCGCGGTAGCGCTGCTGGTCCATCACCTGCGCCAGGCCGGCGGCCAGCGCCAGCAGGGTCTTGCCGGTGCCGGCGGTGCCCAGCAGGGTGACGAAGTCGACCTCGGGATCCATCAGCACGTTGAGCGCGAAGTTCTGTTCGCGGTTGCGCGCGGTGATGCCCCACACCGCGTGGTTGGCGTGGCCGTGGTCGTCCTGCAGCACCAGCCGCGCGGTGCCCTCGCTGATTGCCAGCACACGCAATTCGACGCTGTTGTCGCCGGGCAGGTACAGGCACTGCTGCGGATGCCAGGGTTCGTCGGAACGCAGGGTCAGTTCGTAGTAGGTGCGTCCGCGTTCGGCCCAGGAACGCAGCTCCGCATGCCGCTGCCAGAAATCCTCGGGCAGTTCGGCGTGCCCGGTGTAGAGCAGCGCGAAATCGTCCAGCGCGCGGTCGTTCTCGTAGTCCTCGGCCGGCAAGCCCTGGATGCCGGCCTTGATGCGCAGGTTGATGTCCTTGCTGACCAGCACCACCGGGGTGTCGGGATGGCTCTCGCGCAGCGCCAGCACGGCGCCGAGGATCTGGTTGTCCGGCGATCCGTTGCCGTTGCCCAGCCTGCTCTGGAACCACAGCCTGCCGCGCGCGTCGGAGCGGCCCAGCGAAACGCCGCCCGGATTGCGCAGCGGCAGCCCCGCGGCGATGCCGCCGCGGCCGGTACCCTGGATCAGCTCGTTGAAGAAGCGGCTGGCCTGGCGCGCGTTGCGCGCCAGCTCGGAGCTGCCGCTTTTTTTCTCGTCCAGTTCCTCCAGCACTTTCATCGGGATGAACACGTCGTGTTCCTCGAAGCGGAACAGCGAGGTGGGGTCGTGCAGCAGCACGTTGGTGTCGAGCGCGTAGATGCGCTTGCCGCGACTCATGGGCCGGATTCCTCTGCGCCGGGAAGAAACGCATGCGTGCGCGCGTCCGCTGCGGCGAGAGCCGCCGGGCGCGCGCGGGGAAGGGTGGGGATCACGGAGCGGGGATGGCGTCCAGCACCGCCTGCGCATGGCCGGGCACCTTGACGCCGCGCCAGCTCTGCGCGATGCGCCCGTCGGGCGCGATCAGAAAGGTGCTGCGCTCGATGCCCAGCACCTGCCTGCCGTACATGTTCCTGGGCCGAATCACGCCGAATGCCCGGCACAGCGCGGCGTCGGCGTCGCTGACCAGATCGAAGCCGAAGCCCTGCTTCGCGCAGAAGTTGCGGTGCGACTGCAGCGAGTCGCGCGAGACGCCCAGCACCTCGGCCCGCTTCGCGCGGAAGCGTTGCAGCAGGGCGTTGAACCCGAGACCCTCGGCGGTGCAGCCGGGGGTGGCGTCCCGGGGATAGAAGTACAGCACCAGCCAGCGTCCGGCGTAATCGGCCAGGCGCGCGCCGCGGCCGCTGGAGAGCGCCAGCGGCAGGTCGGCGACCCGGTCACCCGTATCGAGCGCGCGCACACCGCCCATCGCCATTCCTCCGCCAAATGCTCAGTACTTCACCGGCTCCATGACCGCGTCCAGATTGAGGCCGTCGCACAGTTCGAGAAACTCGTCGCGCAGCGCGGCGATGTGCAGATCGGACGGGATGCCCAGCGTGATCTGCGCCGAGAACATCTCGGCGCCGGTCTGCATGGCCTGGTAACGCTGCGAGCTGAGCTGCTCGATGCTGATCTGGCGCTCGGCGAAAAACTCCAGCACCTCGGCCAGCACGCCCTGGCGGTCCGCCGCCACCACTTCGATCAGATAGGGCAGCAGGTGCTGCTGCGGCTTGCGCGGCGCGCTGCGATAGGTCACCAGGTGCAGATCGGGATCGCGGCCCAGGCGCGCCAGCGCCGTCTCCAGCTTGGCCACGGCGTCCCACGAGCCTTGTGCCATCAGCGCCACCGAGATATCCGCGCCCAGCGTACTGACGCGGGCGTCGCTGAGCGAGCAGCCGGAGTCGGCCACACGGCGCGCCAGTTGCAGCAGCGGCGACTGCGCGGCGGGCGTGAGCGTCTGGACCAGCAGGATGTGCTCGTTGCCGCCACGCGGCGCGGTGGTGTTCAAGTGCGGATCCCGTGCTTCATTGCGGCTGCGCATGCGCGGTGCAGCTTACTTGCCCGCGCGCGCGAGCCGCAAGTAACATCCATGTGTTCCCACCCCGCGGATCACGCCGTGCAGCTGACCGGCAGCATCTGCGCGCTGGCCACGCCGTTCGCGGCGGACGGCGCGCTCGATCTGGAAGCCTTCGCCCGTCTCATCGACCACCAGCTCGCCGGCGGTACCCAGGGCCTGGTGGTGGCCGGCTCGACCGGCGAAGCGCACATGCTGGAATCCGGCGAATGGGAACGGCTGCTCGCGTTCGCCGTGTCCCGCGTGGCCGGACGCGTGCCGGTGCTGGCCGGCGCTGGCGCCGCCGCCACCGCGGAGACGCTGCGCAACGTGCAGCGCGCATGCGCACTGGGCGCCGATGCCGCGCTGGTGGTCACGCCGTACTACGTGCGGCCCACACAGGACGGCCTGCTGCGCCACTTCACCGTACTGGCCGACCGCGGCGGGCTGCCCATCGTGCTCTACAACGTACCTTCGCGCACCGGTTGCGATCTGCTGCCGGAAACCGCGGCACGGCTGGCGCAACACCCGGCCATCGTCGGCCTCAAGGAGGCCCGTGCCGACGAGGCGCGCATCGCGGCCGCGGCGCGGCTGGTGCAGCCGGGCTTCGCGGTGCTGTCGGGCGATGACGCCAGCGCGCACCGCGCGATGCGCGCGGGCATGCAGGGCGTGATCTCGGTGGTCAACAACCTGGTGCCGCGGCGGATGCGCCGCCTGTGCGATGCTGCGCTGGGCGGGGATGCCGGCGCAGCCGAACGCGAGGCGGCGCAACTGGATTCGCTGCTGCGTGCGCTGGAGTGCGCGCCCAATCCCATCGCGGTCAAGGCCGGGCTGGCGGCCTTGGGCCTCGCTGGCGCCGGCGTGCGCCTGCCGCTCACCGAACTGACGGCCGGCGAGGCGCGCACGCGCCTCGAAACCTCACTCGCAGCGCTGGCTCCGGCCGCCGGCGTTGCCTGATTCACGGATCCCGCAATGAAAAGACTCCCGCTGATCACGCTGCTGGCGCTGGCTGCCACGGGCACCGGCTGCAGCTGGTGGCATTCGAACACGCGCGCCGCATGGCAGAACGCCGTGCAGGAACGGCCGCTGGAAGTGCCACCGGATCTGCAGCGCCCGGTCAACGCGGCGGCCCTGACCATCCCCGACGTGCCCGGCCAGCCGGGTGCGGGAGCGCCCGCCGCCGAGCCTCCCGGCACGGCGGCGGCTCCGGCGGGCGGTCCGCAGGGCAGCGCCGCGCTGCTGCTCGACGACACCGTCGCCAGCGCCTACCACCGCGTGGGCCTGGCGCTGAAGCGCGGCGACCTCGCCACGCTGCAGAGCGAGGACGCCGCCGCGCACCGCTACCAGGTGACGGTGCCGGTGCGCGTCAAGGGGAAACCGCAGGGTTTCTTCGCGCGTATTTTCTCGCGCAACCGCACCCGCGAAGTGCAGGTACCGGTGACCATCACGGTGGTCGCCGCGGACGGCAAGGCGCAGGTGCAGCTCAGCGGCGGCGAGGCGGCGGTCAGACAGCTCCGGGCCGGCCTGCAGCAGCGTCTGGGCTGAACCCGCGTACACGAGATCCCGGGCGCGGCGGGAGCGGCGTGGCTCAGCGCGCGTCGCGGTAGACCAGCAGCGCGCCGGCGCCCGGATCGCAGACATAGGCCTGGTGCCGTCCGTCGGTGGTCACGCAGTGCGCGTGCGCCGCGGTGGGGACGGTGGCCAGTCGCGTCAGGGCATGCCCGTCGTAACCCAGCACGGTGAGCGTGGCGCTGCGCGCGCCCGGCGCGTACAGGTGTCCGAGCCGCGGGTTCCAGGCGATGATGTCTACGCCCGCACCCACCGGCGCGCGCGCGACGACGTGGCCGTCGCGCGTGTCCAGCGCCACCACCTTGCCCTCCGCGCAGCCCACGAACAGGGTGTGCCGGGCGGCGTCCAGCGCCAGCCCGCGGCTGCCGGTACAGCCGTTGGGCCAGACCTTCATGGCCTGCGGGTCGCGCAGCGGCAACGCCAGCGTGTGGCCCCGCCACTGGTTGGTGTAGGCCATGCCGGCGGCGTCGTCGATGACCAGCGACTCCGGTCCGTGCGCGACTGCCACCGCGCGCAGCCGCCGCAGCACGGGGTGCGCGCCGCCGCGCAGTGCGAAGCGCTCGATCTGCTTGGCGTGCGGCTCGGTCACCCATACCTGGTGCAGCGGCGCCACGTAGCGCACGTAGTCGGGCTGCGCCGCCAGCGCCGCGCGTGCCAGCACCGCTCCAGTGGCCGGGTCCACCGCCAGCAGCGCTTGCTGCGGATGGTCGCTGGCCAGCAGCAGGCCCTGGCCGTAATCGGCCGAGGTGGTGCCGGCATCGTGGCCGGGCCGGGCACTGCCGACCGGCGTGATGGGGGGCAGCACGCGCAGGGTGTCGTGGCGCGGATCCACCAGCACCAGGCGGCCGGTCTGCGCCGCCGGCACCACCACGCGGTCCAGCGCGGCGATGTAGCCGAGATCATCGAAACCCAGGCCACGTGTGCCGCCGGGGATGCGCAGCAGCGTGGTGGCGGGGGTGGCGGCGGCCGCGACCAGCGGCAGCAGCAGGGCCAGCAGGCCCGGCAGGCAGCGGCGGCGATTCCGGAAGGGTACGGCCATGTGGCTTCTCCGTGGGGCGGATGTACGCGGCGCAGTCTGCCTGTACGCCGGCGGCGGCGGCGTGCCGGCGGCGTATCCGTAAAGCACCGGTAAGCTGCGCGCCGCGGCCGCTGACGCAGTATCGTGCCGGCCTGCCGTCGCCCAGCCCGGGGAAGCGCCGTGTCCGAGGTGTTCGAACTTGCCTGCGAACTGATCCGCCGCCGTTCCGTGACACCGCGCGACGAGGGCTGCCAGGCGCTGCTTGCGGCGCGGCTTGCGCGCGCCGGGTTCCGCTGCACCGCGCTGCCGTTCGCCGAGGTCGAGAATCTCTGGGCCACGCATGGTGACGGCGCGCCGGTGCTGGTGTTCCTGGGCCATACCGACGTGGTGCCGCCGGGACCGGAGACGGCCTGGAGCAGCCCGCCATTCGAGCCCAGCGTGCGCGAGGGCCGGCTGTACGGCCGCGGCGCCGCCGACATGAAAGGCAGCGTGGCGGCGATGTGCCTGGCACTGGAACAGGTGGCCGTGCATCACCCCGACCATACCGGCACGCTGGCGCTGCTGCTGACCAGCGACGAGGAAGGCGTGGCCGAGCACGGTGTGCGCCGCGTCGCCCAGCATTTCCGCGAGAGCGGGCAGCGCATCGACTGGTGCGTGGTGGGCGAACCGTCCTCGCGCGAGCGGCTGGGCGACCTGCTGCGGGTGGGTCGCCGCGGGTCGCTCACCGGACGCCTCGCCGTACGCGGCGTACAGGGCCACGTGGCCTATCCGGAACGGGCGCGCAACCCCATCCATCGCGCCGCCCCGGCGCTGGCCGAACTGGCCACGATGCGCTGGGATGCCGGCAACGCCGCGTTTCCGCCCACCTCGTTCCAGATCTCCAACGTGCACGCCGGCACCGGCGCCGACAACGTCATTCCCGGTGCGCTGGATGCGGTGTTCAACTTCCGCTACGGCAGCGCCAGCACGCCGGCCGAACTGAAGGCACGGCTGGAATCGGTGCTGCGCCGGCACGGGCTGGACTTCAGCATCGAGTGGCGCCTCTCCGGCGAACCTTTCGTGACCGGCGACGGGCCGCTGCGCCGTGCGGCCGCGGCGGTGCTGGCCGAACAACTGGGCGTGAAGCCCGAGCCCAGCACCGGCGGCGGCACTTCCGACGCGCGTTTCATTTCTCCGCTGGGCGCCGAGGTGGTCGAGCTGGGGCCGGTCAACGCCAGCATCCACAAGGTCGACGAGTGCATCGATCTGTCCGATCTCGAGCGTTTGCCCGCGGTTTTCGCCGGCATCGCCACGCGGCTGCTGGGTTGCGGCTGAGACGGCGTACTGCGCGGCGGCGATGCGCGCGGCCGGGCCGCGAAGTCCCCGGAGGGACAGGTATGATGCCGCTCCGCCCGCCGGATTCCCGCGCATGAGCGCCTTGCTGCGTCCCCGCCCGCTGCTGCTGATTCTGGCCGCGCTGCTGCTGGCCGGTTGCGGCTTTCACCTGCGCCGCAGCGCGCAGTTGACGCCGGCGCTGCAGCACCTGCATCTGGAGATCTCCGGCGGCGGCGCGCTGCAGCGCCGGCTGGCCACCGCGCTGCGCCTCTCGGGCGTGACCCTCGAGCCCGCCACCGGGCCGGGCATCGCCACGCTGCGCGTGCCGGTCAATGCGTTCAGAACACAGGCGCTGACATTGACCGGTTTCGCGCGGGTCAGCGAGTACAGCGTGCATTACGACGTGCAGTTCGAGGTGGTGGGCGCGGACGGCAGGCTGCTGGTGCCGCTGCAGGCGATCCACATGTCGCGCAGCTTCACCTTCGACCAGACCCAGGTGATCGGCAGCGCCGGGCAGCAGGAGCAGATCCAGCGCAGCCTGGTGGACGACATGACCCAGGCCATCCTGATGCGCCTGCAGAAGCAGGGCTATGGCGTGGCCGGCCAGGCTGCGGGCGCCGCGGCCGGCGGACATCGCTGAGATGCACGGCGCTGCCGACTGGGCGCGTGCGCTCGCGGCGCTGCAACTGCCGCCGGTGCTGCTGCTGGCCGGCGACGAACTGCTGGTGCTGGAAGCCGGCGATGCGGCACGTGCCCGCGCCCGCGCGCTGGGTTACAGCGAGCGCACGCGTTTCGATGTCGAGGCCGGTTTCGACTGGAACGAGCTGGCGCGTGCCGGCGCCGGCCTGTCGCTGTTCGCCACGCAGCGGCTGCTGGATCTGCGCCTGCCCGGCGGCCGCCCCGGCAAGGAGGGCGCGGAGGCGCTGCTGGCCTGGTGTGACGCGCCGCCGCCGGACACGCTGCTGCTGATCACCTGCCAGGAGTGGAGCCGCAAACACGAGGCCGCCTGGTCGCAGGCGATCGAGCGCCGCGGCATGGCCGTGCACCTGCCGGCGCCGCGCCCGCAGGAGCTGCCGCACTGGCTGGGGCGGCGGCTGGCCGCACGCGGACTGTCGGCGGAGCCCGAGGCGCTGGACTGGCTGGCCGCGCGGGTCGAGGGCAACCTGCTGGCCGGGGCCCAGGAAGTGGACAAGCTGGCGCTGCTGTTGCCGGTAGGCACCCGTCTGGACCGCGAAGCACTGGAGCAGTGCGTGGGCGACAGCGCGCGCTACGATGCCTTCCAGCTCATGGATGCGGTGCTGGGCGGCGAGACGGCGCGCGCCCTGCGCATCCTGTCCGGGCTGCGCGCCGAGGGCGAGGAGGTGCTGCCGCTGCTGGGCCTGCTGAATCTGCAACTGGCGATCGCCGCACGCCTGGCCGCCGCGCGCGATTTCGAGACCGCCGCGCGCGCCGAGCGCCTGTGGCAGGCGCGCGCCGCGCAGTTCCGCCGGGCGCTGGCGCGGGCGCCGCAGCCGCGCTTCTGGCAGCGCGCCCTGGTCTGGGCCGGCCGCATCGACCGCATGGCCAAAGGCCGCGAGCCCGGCGAACCCTGGCGCGAGTTCGAGCGCCTGCTGACGGCGCTGGCGCAACCGCGCAGCGCCGCGGCGCTGGCGCCGTGAATACGGCCGCGACGGCGGATGCGGGCGGACCTGCGCAGCGCCCGCTGGCCATTCTGGGCGGCACCTTCGATCCCGTGCACCTGGGCCATCTGCGCGTGGCCTGGGAAGCAGCCGAGGCACTGGATGCCGAGGTGCGCCTGCTGCCGGCGCGCCAGCCGCCGCACCGCCCGCAGCCGGTAGCCGGTGCCGCACAGCGAGTGGCGATGCTGCGTGCGGCGCTGGCCGGGCAGTCACGCCTAGGTCTGGATCTGCGCGAACTGGAGCGCGAAGGAGCGTCCTACACCGTGGACACGCTGGCCTCGCTGCGCGAAGAGATCGGCGCCCAGCGGCCGCTGGTCCTGCTGCTGGGACAGGACGCCTGCGCCGGGCTGCCTACCTGGCACCGTTGGCGGGAATTGTTCGAACGGGCCCACCTGGCCATGCTGACACGACCGGCCGGCATGCCGGCCTGGCCGCAGGCGCTGCAGGCGCAGTGGCGCCGGCGTCTCGCGTCCTCGCCCGCGGCGTTGCGCGAGGCGCCCGCCGGACGCGTGCTGGCCCTGCGCGTCAGTGCGCTGGAGATCAGCGCCTCGCACGTGCGCGCCCTGCTGGCGGCGGGGCGTGAGCCGCGCTGGCTGCTGCCGGATGCATTGCTGTCCGACCCGGCGTTGCTGGCGCCCTATCGCATACCGCGTGCCTGAGAGGCCGCGGCAGCGTGGGCACGCGGACAGCCAGCACTTGCGCGCTGTCCATGGCATGCCCACACTGCCGTCGAAGCCAACCGCCCGAGGCCGCACCGATTTGACCCGCGCCGCCGCAACTTCCGTGTCCGCATCCGAAATCCTGCGCGAGCGCGTGCTGGCCGCGCTGGAGGAACTCAAGGCCAGGGACGTGCGCCTGATCGATGTGCGCGGCAAGACCTCCATTGCCGATACCCTGGTGATCGCTTCCGGAACCTCCACGCGCCACGTCAAGGCGCTGGCCGACGAGGTGGTGAAGTTTGTCAAGCAGGCCGGCATGTTTCCGCTGGGCGTGGAGGGGCAGAGCGAGGCGGAATGGGTGCTGGTCGACCTGGGCGACGTGATCGTGCACGTGATGCTGCCGCGTATCCGCGAGTTCTACGGACTGGAACGCCTGTGGAGCGTGGAGGCGGCGGAAGCCGCCGGCTGAGTTCCTGCCGCGGCGCCGGGCGCGGAATGCGCGCGATCCTGCTGAGCGTCGGCGAGCGCATGCCCGCGTGGGTCGGCGCCGGCTTCGCCGAATACCGCAAGCGCCTGGCGCCATGGCTGCCGCTGGAACTGCGCGAGGTGCGCCCGCCGCGCGGACGTGCGCAGACCCCCGCGCAGGCCCGTGCGCTGGCGGGCGAAGCGCTGCTGGCCGCCATGCCGCGCGATGCGCGCGCGGTCGCACTGGATGGCCGCGGCGCGGCCTGGAGCAGCGAGCATCTGGCCCGCCAGCTGGCCGCCTGGCGCATGGACGGGCGCGACCTGTGGCTGCTAGTCGGCGGCGCCGAGGGCCTGCACGAGTCGGTGCTGGCGCGCGCGCAGGCGCGCTGGTCGCTGGGTCCGCTGACGCTGCCGCACATGCTGGTGCGGGTGCTGGTGGCCGAACAGCTCTATCGCGCCGCCAGCATGCTGGCCGGGCATCCCTATCACCGCGCCTGAGAGCACGCGGGCCGGCACGCCGCGGGTTCAGGTGGGCTGGTCGCGTCCAGTTGCCGCGCTGTGCGTCGCCGGCATCGGCGCGCGCAGGGTGAAATCGGTGTACTGGAAACGGCCCTCGCGCAGCCGCGACACGCCGCGCCGGATCGGCAGAGGGTGATTGAACAGCGGCCCGCCGTGGCACAACGTGTGGAATTCACCGCGCTCGCCGCAGGGGTCCACGCCGGGCGGCAGGGCATCGAGCAGCGCGTCGTCGAATGCGCGCCCGCTGAACGAGGCGTCCAGTTGCGCGGTGTCCACGCAGGTGAGCACGGCGCGGTGACCGGCGGCGATGAAATGCCGGGCCAGCGCGTGGGTGTCCTCGCCCCACAGCGGGAACACGCCCCGCCAGTCCAGCGGTGCCAGCAGCGCCTCGCGCCAGCCGCGCACGTCGGCCAGGAACAGGTCGCCGAAGGCGACGTGCATCAGCCCCGGCGTGGCCGCGCGCGCCTGCTCCAGGCTGGCGGCGAATGCACGCGTGTAGCGGTCGTTGTCGGACGGCCAGTCGAGCGGTGATTCCAGCAGCGGCACACCCAGCGCCGCGGCCTGCGCGTGCAGCACGCTGCGCCGGATGCCGTGCATGGCCACGCGCTCGAACGCGGCGGTGACCGTGGTCAGCAGGCCGACGACGCGCCAGGCCGGGTCGGCGCGCAGGCGTTGCAGCGCCATCAGGCAGTCCTTGCCGCCGCTCCACGAGAGCAGCACCGGGCGGGGCGAGGGCGGCACGGCGCGGCTCAAAACTCCGTGCAACCGGTCCGCGGCGCCCGCCCGCGGGGTACGGTGGTCACAGCGCCTGCCCCAGCAGGCCGGGGATGGCGGAAGCCGGCAGCGGATGCGCGAACAGGTAGCCCTGGCCTTCCTGGCAGCCGGCCTCCAGCAGGAACTGGCGCTGTGACTCGGTTTCGATGCCTTCGGCGATGGCACGCAGCCCCAGGCTGGCCGCCAGGGCCAGGATGGCGCGGGTGATGGCGGCGTCGTTGCCGTCGTCCGGCAGTCCGCTGACGAAGCTCTGGTCGACCTTGATGGTGTGGATGGCCGGCAGTTTCAGGTAGGCCAGCGACGAGTAGCCGGTACCGAAGTCGTCCACCGCCACCGCGACACCCATCGCATGCAGCGCGTTCAGCGTTCTGCGCGCGCGCTCGCCGACGTGCAGGATGGCGCTTTCGGTCAGTTCGATCATCAGCGCGCGCGGCGGGCAGCGGTGCCGGGCCAGGGTGTCGCGCAGGTGGTCGACGAAGCCGGGATGGCGCAGATGGCTGGCGGAAATGTTGACCGCCACGCGCAGTTCCGGCAGCCCGGCGTCGAGCCAGGCGCGCACCTGCCCGCAGACGGTATCCAGCACCCATTCGCCCACTGCACGCACCATGCCCAGGCTTTCGGCCAGCGGAATGAACTCGGCCGGGGAGACCTCGCCGCGCTCGGGATGCCGCCAGCGCAGCAGGGCTTCCACCGCCACCAGCCGGCGCGTGCGCAGATCCAGGCTGGGCTGGTAGAGCAGGTGGAATTCGCCGCGGCTGATCGCCTGGCGCAGCTCGCCGGCCAGGCTGAGGCGGGTGCGTGTGGAAGCCTGCATCACCGGGCTGTACAGCCGGTAGCTGTTGCGCTCCTCGGCCTTTACCGCATACATGGCCGCATCGGCGTTGGCGATCAGCAGCGCCGGCTCCTCGCCGTCGTCGGGGAAGCCGGCCACGCCGATGCTGGCGGACAGGTACACCTCGTGCTCGAGCACGTGGTAGGCCTCGCCCAGCAGCAGCAGCAGCTTGCGCACCACCGGCAGCGCATCTTCGCGGCTGCCCAGGCCGTACAGCAGCACGGTGAACTCGTCGCCGCCGATGCGGCCGGCCAGATCGTGCTCGCCCAACTGGCTGAACAGCCGCTGGCCCACCTGCTGCAGCAACTGGTCGCCGAACGCGTGGCCGTAGCTGTCGTTGACGGTCTTGAAGCCGTCGAGGTCGATGAACAGCATGGCGGCGCGGCGACCGGCGCGGCGCATATCGCCCAGCGCCACCGCGGCCTTGCGCTCGAACGCGGCGCGGTTGAGCAGATCGGTGAGCGGGTCGTGCAACGCCAGGTGCTCGAGCTGGCGCTGGTACGCCTCGGATTCGGAGATGTCCTCGAACACAGCCACGTAGCGGACGGGTCTGCCGTCCTCGCCGCGGATGGCGCTGAGGCTGAGCCGTTCGGGATAGCTGCGACCGTTTTTGCGCTGGCTGGTGACGCGGCCCTGCCAGTGTCCGACGTAGGCCAGATCGTCCCAGATCCCTGCACCCAACGGTCCGCCGTCGAGCCGCTGCCGGCCCGCCTCCAGCGGCATGCCCAGCAGTTCGGCGGCGCGGTAGCCGGTCATGGCCTCGGCCGCGCTGTTGGCGCTGATGATGCGCCGCGAGGCATCGGCGATCAGCACGCCCTCGGCGATGTTGGCCAGCGCCTCGGCGGCGACCTTGCGGTCGGCCTCCTCGCGCAGGCGCTCGCTCATGTCGCGCATGATGGCCAGTTGCACCGGTCGCTCGCCCAGGCTGTGCCGGCTGAGGCTGACGGCGACGTGCACGGTCTGGCCGTCGCGCGTGCGCAGCGCCATGTCCTTGCGCGGAGCCGTGTCGAGTTCGCCGCCGATGTCCAGCCCCTCGGGGAACAGGCTGCCGAACGCGCATCCGTACAGCGTCTGACGATCGTCGCCCAGCATGCGCTCGGCGGCGTGGTTGACCTCGAGGATGCGTCCGCTGCCGGCATCGATGACCACGATGGCATCGCGCGCGCCTTCCAGCAGCGTGCGGTAGCGCGACTCCGAGCCGCGCAGCGCCAGCAGCGTGCGCCGCGCGAAGTACAGCCAGATCGCCAGCATCAGCAGGGTGGCCAGGACCATCGACCAGAACAACAAGCGGGCCAGCCAGGCTGCACCCAGGGCGATGCTGCGCGAGAAGTCATCAGTCAGCGGTGCGATGCGCTTGTCGATGACGATGATGCGTTGAGCGATTGCGTTGCGTTTTTGCGCCGCAGGGCCCTTGATATCGGTGGGAGATGTCCACAGTACCTGTGCTTGAAGCGCGAGCTGGTGCAGTTCCTCCATGTTCGAGTCGGTATCGCGCCAGTTGCGCAGAGCGGCATGGATATAAGGCGTGCTCGCAAAGTGACGTAGCACGAACAGGCCGACAGGAATGCTTTGCCGCATTGCGCCGGTGCGTGCCAGCATCCGTTCGATCGCCGGATACTCGGGTCGACTACTGGCCAGTGCATTGCGTGCAACGCGATAATCGTCAACGATCTGCGCTTGCCTGCGGAACCCGGCCAGATCATCCGGATGGCCGGTTTGTACATAGGCGTAAAGATCGATAACTGCCTGCTTTTCGGCTTTGGACCAGATGCTCTCGCCATTGAGCAGGCCGGCGACAGCCACCTGTACCTGCAGGGCCACCCACGTCAGCACAAGCACGAGCAGAACAATCAGCAGCATACCGACCAGCAGGGGGCGGAGCTGTTGTGACAACGGGATGGCGGTCGGCTGGTTGGAGCGAAGCGCGTTCATCCGCAGGGTCACAATAGAGGGCAGCCAGCGCACATGCTCAAGCGCCGGTGGCCCGTTTTGCAAGTTTCAAGCGGCCACGTATTCTCGCGTGGAATCCGGCATGTCCTGCAGATTGCGCAGGCATTGGTCGATGCCCAGATATTTGTAGATGTAGGTGTTCTGCACACAGGAACGCAAATGGTCGACGAGCGCCGGATCAGGGTGTGTGCCGACCAGAGTGCAGACGATCTCCAGCGCTTCCCACGGATGGATGTCGTCATACTCGGCGTGCAGCTTGAGCCAGCGCATGGCCTTGGCGCGGACGCGCGCGTCGAAGCCATAGGCGTAGATGTCATCCCTGGTCACCAGCGCTGCCCACTCGCCGGTAATGCCCTCGACGGCGTAGTTGGTAGCCATCATGCCGGCGGCCAGTGTGTCGCTGGCACTGACCTGCCAACACCAGTGGCTCAGGATGGCGGCTTCCGGATCGGTTTCGGTACGCAGGGATTCACTACGCGATACACCACTGGCCTCGGCCCAGTCCAGCCAGTAATCGGCGTGGTTCTGCTCGACGCGAATGTTGCGCACCAGCCAGCGGCGTGCAAGCGTTTCGCCGCGCGTGTAGCCATAACGTGCTTTCAGCAGGTTCAGAGCCATGTACTTGGGAAACTGCTCGATCAGCGGCCACGCTCCGAGCAGGAAACTGCGCATGGCGACATCCGGCAGGGTGCCTTCGCGCATCATCGACCAGATCGGGTGGTCGAGTACGCGCCGTTTGGCCGGCTCGCAGGATTCCACCAGCGCCTGTGCCCATTGCGGGTAGGTGCGCAGGTCGCGCAGATCGCCGGTGTGGATGTAGGTGTCGCTCATGGCTCGCTCCTCAGGGGTGTGGACGCGGGCCAGCTATAGCATGTTTGTGAACGGTTGTGTCGGGGCCGGCGCCGGCCCGCGCGGGCGCCGGGACAGGGCGCCGGACAGGGCCGCTCCGCTCCTGGGGGGAAGGATCAGGCCGCCCGCGAGGCGCGCTTGCGGTCGCTTTCGGTGAGGTGCTTCTTGCGCAGGCGGATGCCCTTAGGGGTCACCTCGACCAGTTCGTCATCCTCGATGAACTCCAGCGCCTGCTCCAGCGACATCTTGACGGGCGGGGTCAGCATGACGTTGTCGTCCTTGCCGGCGGCGCGGATGTTGGTGAGCTGCTTCTCACGCAGGGCGTTGACGGTGAGGTCGTTGTCCTTGGCGTGGATGCCCACCAGCTGGCCCTCGTAGATCTCCTCGCCGCCGCCGACCAGCAACCGCCCGCGCTCCTGCAGCGCCATCAGCGCGTAGGGCGGGGCGCGCCCGGTGCCGTTGGAGATCATCACCCCGTTGGGCCGCCTGGCGATGGCGCCCTCGCTGCGCGGCCCGTAGTGGTCGAACACATGGAACAGCAGCCCGGTGCCGGCGGTGAGCGTGCGGAACTCGGTCTGGAAGCCGATCAGCCCGCGCGCCGGGATCAGGTACTCGATGCGCACGCGGCCCTTGCCGTCGGGCTCCATGTTCCTGAGCTGCGCGCGGCGCAGGCCCAGGCGCTCCATCACGCCGCCCTGGTAGTTCTCCTCCAGGTCCACCACCAGCTGCTCGTAGGGCTCCATCGGCCGGCCGTCGACGGTCTTGACGATGACCTCGGGGCGCGAGACCGCCAGCTCGTAGCCCTCGCGGCGCATGGCCTCGATCAGCACCGACAGGTGCAGCTCGCCGCGGCCGGAGACCTTGAACCTGTCGGCGTCGTCGGTTTCCTCCACGCGCAGCGCCACGTTGTGCAGCGTCTCGCGCAGCAGGCGCTCGCGCAGCTGGCGGCTGGTGAGGAACTTGCCGCCGCCGTGCTCCTTGTTGCCGGCGAACGGCGAGGTGTTGACCTGGAAGGTCATGCTGATGGTGGGCTCGTCCACCGTCAGCAGGGGCAGCGCCTCGGGCGCGGCCGGGTCGCACACGGTGTCGGAGATGCCCAGGCCCTCGACGCCGGAGATGGCCACGATGTCGCCGGCCTGCGCCTCGGGCACCTCGCGCCGTTCCAGCCCCAGGAAGCCCAGCACCTGCAGCACGCGGCCGCTGCGGCGTCTGCCCTCGCGGTCGATCACGGTGACCGGCGTGTTGGTGCGCACGCGACCGCGCTGGATGCGGCCGATGCCGATCAGTCCCACGTAGCTGGAATAGTCGAGCTGGCTGATCTGCATGCGGAACGGACCGCCGGTGTCCACCGGCGGCGGCGGTACGTGGCGCATGATGGCCTCGAACAGCGGCGTCATGTCGCCTTCGCGCGCCTCCGGGTCGTTGCTGGCGTAGCCGTGCAGCGCGGAGGCGTAGACCACCGGGAAATCGAGCTGCTCGTTGGTCGCGCCCAGGCGGTCGAACAGGTCGAAGGTGGCGTTGAGCACCCAGTCGGGGCGTGCGCCGGGGCGGTCGATCTTGTTGATCACCACGATTGGCCGGAAGCCCATGTTGAAGGCTTTCTGCGTCACGAAGCGCGTCTGCGGCATCGGCCCGTCCATGGCGTCGACCAGGATCAGCACCGAGTCCACCATCGACAGCACGCGCTCCACCTCGCCGCCGAAGTCGGCGTGGCCGGGGGTGTCGACGATGTTGATGCGGTTGCCGCGCCAGGCGATGGCGGTGTTCTTGGCCAGGATGGTGATGCCGCGCTCGCGCTCCTGGTCGTTGCTGTCCATCACGCGGTCGGGCACCACGGCGCGCTCGCTGAGCGTGCCGGACTGCTTGAGCAGCTGGTCGACCAGGGTGGTCTTGCCGTGGTCGACGTGGGCGACGATGGCGATGTTGCGCAGGTTTTCGATGGACATGCGGGTGCGCCTGCGGACAGGCCGCAGGCCCCTGGAGGGAGGAACAGCCCGCTAGTCTAGCCGCAGCGTGCGCTTTGCGGTGCGCCGCAGCATGAACTCGGCTATCGTGGGCGGCCCTGCGCCCGCCGGCGCACTCCTTCCGTCCGCGAGTTCCATCATGCCCCTCACTGCCACGTTCCATACTGCGCGCGGTCCGATCCGCGTGCGCCTGTTTGCCGACCAGACCCCGGTGACCGTCGCCAGCTTCGTCAACCTGGTGCGGCGCGGGTACTACGACGGCCTCAGCTTCCATCGCGTCATCGCCGATTTCATGATCCAGGGCGGCTGTCCCGACGGCGACGGCCGCGGCGGACCGGGCTACCGCTTCCAGGACGAGTGCCGCGCCGACCTGCGGCACGACCGCCCCGGCGTGCTGTCGATGGCCAACGCCGGCCCCGGCACCAACGGCAGCCAGTTCTTCATCACCCACGTGGCCACGCCCTGGCTGGACGGCAAGCACACCGTGTTCGGCGCGGTGGTGGACGCCACCGACCAGGCCGTCGTCGATGCCATCGAGATCGGCGACACCATCGAGCGCGTCACGCTCGACGGCGATGCCGACGCCGTGCTGGCTGCGCAGTCGGCGCGCGTGGCCGAGTGGAACGCGGTGCTGGACGCGCGCCGAGCCCGTGCGTCCGCCGGCCGGGCGGATCACGCCTGACGGGTCAACGCGCGGTGCAGCAGGAGCAGCAGCATCGCGCCCAGCACCGAGGCGATGAAACCGGCCGGCTGGCCGGGCGCGTACCAGCCCAGCATCTGCCCGGCCCAGGTGCCGACGATCGCGCCGGCGATGCCCAGCAGCGCGGTGAGGATGATGCCGCGTGGACCGCGGCCTGGCGTCAGCGCGCGCGCCAGCAGGCCGACGACGAGGCCGATCAGGAACACCGCGATCCAGTGCATGGCCGTCTCCCAGGACGGTAGGTGGCATGTGCGACAAGCATGCCGCGGCGGACGCCGCCGCGCACGCATGGCGTTCGATGCTGCACTGCAGTGCAGGCAGGGGCGCGTGTTAGCATTCGCAGTCCCCGCGCGAGAGATCCCCATGCTCCAGCTCGCCCAGCGCATGCGCCGCGCCAAGCCCAGCGCGATCATGCTGATCGCCGAAAAGGCCAAGGCCCTGCAGGCGGCCGGCCGCGACATCATCAGCTTCTCGATCGGCGTGCCCAATTTCCTGCCCGGCCCGCACGTCTACGCAGCCGCGCGCAAGGCGCTGGAGTCCGACAGCGGCCAGTACGGCTCCAACCGCGGCAGCAACGCGCTGCTGGACGCCTTTCTCGCGCATCTGCAGCAGGCGGGTCTCACCGACTACGCGCGCGAGAACCTCAGCACCGGCGTCGGCGCCAAGCACGTCCTCTACAGTCTGGCCGAGGCGCTGCTGGAGGAGGGCGACGAGATCGCCTTCCCCACGCCCTACTGGACCAGCTACATGGACATCGCCGAGATCGTCGGCGCCAAGGTCAAGCTGCTGCCGTGCCCGCCGGCGCAGGGCTACAAGCTGACCCCGCAGCAGCTCGATGCCGCGATCACGCCGGCGACGCGCGTGTTCCTGTTCAACAATCCGTCCAATCCCACTGGCATGGTCTACACGCGCGCGGAAATCGCCGCGCTGGCCGCCGTGCTGGCACGCAAGCCGGACACCTGGATCGTCACCGACGACATCTATCACCGCATGGTGTTCGATGGCATCGGCTATCACAATTTCGTGCAGTTCGAGCCCTCGTTGCGCGAGCGGCTGGTGTTCGTGGACTCGCTGTCCAAGACCTACGGCATGCCGGGCTGGCGCGTGGGCTTCATGGCCGGTCCCAGGATCGTGGCCGACGCCGTGACCACGCTGAACTCCAACCACATCACCAACCTTCCCGAGATCACCACGGCGGCCGCCATCGCCGCGCTGGCCGGCCCGCAGGACGTCACCAGGCGCCAGGTCGAGGACTTCGCCCGCCGCCGCGACCGCGTGCACGCGGCGCTCACGGCGATCGCCGGCGTCGGCTGCCCGCGGCCGCAGGGTGCGTTCTACGCTTTCCCCGACGTGTCGGCGTTCTACGGCAAGCGCCATGACGGCGCCGTCATCGCCGACGACGTCGCCTTCTGCGCCGCGCTGCTGGAGAGCAAGGGCGTGGCCTGCGTGCCCGGCTCGGCCTTCGGCGAGCCGCATGCGTTGCGCATCTCCTACACCTGCAAGGCCGCGCAGTTGGAGCCGGGCCTGGCGCGCATCGCCGAGTTCTGCGGCGAACTGCGCTGAGTCCGCCGCGTCACGCGTTTTCCGCATCACCCTGGAGTCCCACCGATGAAAGCACCCGTCCGCGTTGCCGTCACCGGCGCTGCCGGCCAGATCGGCTATGCCCTGCTGTTCCGCATCGCCGCCGGCGACATGCTGGGCCCCGACCAGCCGGTGATCCTGCACCTGCTCGAAATCACTCCGGCGCTGCCCGCGCTGCGGGGCGTGGTGATGGAACTCAACGACTGCGCCTTCCCGCTGCTGCAGGGGATCGTCGCCACCGACGACGCCGGCGCGGCCTTCAAGGACGTGGACTACGCGCTGCTGGTGGGTTCGCGTCCGCGCGGTCCGGGCATGGAACGCAAGGACCTGCTGGAGGTCAACGGCGGCATCTTCGCGCCGCAGGGCAGGGCGCTGAACGCGCACGCCAAACGCTCGGTCAAGGTGCTGGTGGTGGGCAACCCGGCCAACACCAACGCGCTGATCGCGCAGGCCAACGCGCCCGATCTCGACCCCGGCTGCTTCACCGCGATGGTGCGGCTGGACCACAACCGCGCGCTCTCGCAACTGGCCGAGAAGACCGGCGTGCACACCACCGACATCCGCAAGGTCACGGTGTGGGGCAACCACAGCTCGACGCAGTACCCGGACCTTCACCATGCCACGGTGGGTGGCAAGCCGGCGCTGTCGCTGGTGGACCGGGAGTGGTACGAAAAGACCTTCATCCCCGTGGTGCAGCAGCGCGGCGCGGTCATCATCAAGGCGCGCGGCGCCTCTTCGGCCGCCAGCGCCGCCGGTGCCGCCATTGATCACATGCGCACCTGGGTGACGGGGACGCCGGCTGGCGACTGGGTGTCGATGTCGGTGCCTTCCGACGGCAGCTACGGCATCGCCCCGGGCGTGATGTTCGGCTATCCGGTCACCTGCCGCAACGGCCGCTACAGCATCGTGCAGGGGCTGGAGATCGACGCGTTTTCACGCGTGCGCATCGCCGCGACCGAACAGGAGCTGCGCGAAGAGCGCGCCGGCGTCGAGCACCTGCTCGGGCGCTGAGCGCGACCTGCGTCCGCAGCGCAACGGCGCGCCCGTCGCGGTGCGCCGTTGCGTTTCAGCCGTCGCCGAAGCGGGCCTGCAAGGCGGCCAGTGCGGCTAGCCCGGCGGTTTCGGTGCGCAGGATGCGCGGACCCAGGCTGAGGCCGCGTGCGCCGGCGGCGCGCACCGGATCGAGATCGCGCGCATCCAGCCCGCCTTCCGGACCGGCCAGCACGCACGCCGCGGTCAGCGCGGGCAGGTCGCGCACGCGCGTGCCGCCGGCCGGGTCGAGCACCAGCAGGGGATTGCCGGGCGCTTGCCCCAGCCACTGCGCCAGCGGCTGCGGCGGCTGCAGCCGCGGCAGGCGCGCGCGTCCGCATTGCTCGCAGGCGCCGGCGATCACCCCGCGCCAGTGCGTCATGCGCCGGTCGCTGCGCTCGTTGTCCAGCTTGACCTCGGTGCGTGCAGTCAGTACGGGTACGATGCAGGTCACGCCCAGTTCGGTGGCCTTCTGCAGGATCCAGTCCATCTTCTCGCCGCGCGCGATGCCCTGCACCAGCGTCAGTGCCAGCGGCGACTCCGCGGCCGCCGCGGCCTGCGCGTGCTCGATGCGCACGCGCGCGCCGCCGCGCGCGGCGTCCAGCAGCACGGCCGCGTAGTCGTGGCCGTCGCCGTTGAACAGCACCACGCGCGCACCGGCGGCGAGCCGCAGCACGCGCGTCAGATGCTCGCCGGCGCCGCCCCGCAGCACCAGTTCGGCGCCTGCCCGCAACGGTTGCTCGACCAGGATGCGGATCGTGCGCACGGCGCTCAACGGCACGCGGCTTCGATGCCGTGGGCGATGGCGCCGGCGATCAGGTCGATCTCGTCCGGCGTGGTGCAATAGGGCGGCATGGCGTAGATCACGTCCCCGAGCGGGCGCAGCGCCACGCCGCGCGACAAGGCATCCAGACGCGCGCGCAGGCCGCGCCGCTCGTGTGCCGGGAAGGGCGTGCGCGAGGTTTTGTCCGCCACCAGTTCCACCGCGGCGATCAGCCCGGTCTGGCGCACGTCGGCCACGTGCGGGTGTTCGCGCAGCGGCGCCAGGCGCGCGGCCAGGCGCGCGGCCAGGGTGCGGTTGTGTTCCAGCACCGGCTGTTCGCCGAACAGGTCCAGTGTGGCCAGCGCGGCGCGGCAGGCCAGCGGATTGCCGGTGTAGCTGTGCGAGTGCAGAAACGCCTTGCCGGCGTT
Source organism: Pseudomonadota bacterium (assembly GCA_021792975.1). Lineage (GTDB taxonomy): Bacteria > Pseudomonadota > Gammaproteobacteria > Xanthomonadales > Rhodanobacteraceae > Metallibacterium. The sequence continues at coordinate 33,311 of JAJYTR010000013.1, forward strand.
GTACTCGGCGTAGAAGGCGGCATATACGTCGGCCGTGGCCAGTACCGCGGCAAAGGGCAGGAAGCCGCCAGTGATGCCCTTGGAAAGGCACAGGAAGTCCGGCGTGATGCCGGTTGGTCCGCCCGGGTGCGCGGACGGGGCCTGCTCGCAGGCGAACAGCGTGCCGGTGCGGCCGAAGCCGACCGCGATCTCGTCGGCGATCAGGTGCACGCGGTAGGCGTCGCACAGCGCGCGCAGGCCGGTGAGATAGCGCGGGTGGTGCATGCGCATCCCGCCTGCGCACTGCACCAGCGGTTCGACGATGACCGCGCACACCTCGTGTGCATGCCGCTCCAGCAGCGCCCGCAGATCCTGCAACCGGCACAGCGCCGTTTGTTCGGCATCCTCGCCGGGCTGCGCGTCGTAGGCGTCGGGCGAGGGCGCCAGCAGGCGCTGCATCAGCAGCGGCGCGTAGGCGTCGCGGTACAGGCCGGTGTCGCCCACCGCCAGCGCACCCAGCGTCTCGCCGTGGTAGCCGCCGGTGAGGGCGATGAAGCGCGTGCGTGCGGGTTCGCCGCGGTTGCTCCAGTAGTGGAAGCTCATCTTCAGCGCCACTTCCACTGCGGCCGAGCCGTTGTCGGCGTAGAACACCCGCGCCAGTCCCGGCGGCGCCAGCGCCAGCAGGCGCTCGGCCAGTTGCACGGCAGGCTCGTGGGTGAAGCCCGCGAAGATCACCTGTTCGAGCGCGTGCGCCTGGGCGGCGATGGCGGCAGCGATGCGCGGATGCGCGTGACCGAACAGATTGGTCCACCACGAGCTGATGGCGTCGAGGTAGCGCCTGCCGTCGTGACCCACCAGCCACGCCCCTTCGCCGCGCGCGACGGGCACCAGCGGCACGGTCTCGTGGTCGTGCATCTGCGTGCATGGGTGCCACAGCGCGGCGAGGTCGCGCCGGATCAGTTCGTCGCCTTGCATGACGGCATGATCGCCGCAGCCGCGCGACGCGACAAGCGTGCGCCTGCGCGACGACCGCCGCGGCTACAATCGCTGTCCATGTCCGTGCCGCCGCGCATTCTCGCCACACGCCTCGCGTCCTCCACGCCGTTCCTGCGTGTCGAGAAGGTGGATCTGGAGTTCTCCAACGGCGAGCGCCGCACCTTCGAGCGCCTGCTGCCCTCGGGGCCCGGCGCGGTGATGATCGTGCCCATGCTGGATGCCGATACCGTACTGCTGGTGCGCGAGTACGCGGTGGGCGTGGAGCGCTACGAGCTGGGTCTGCCCAAAGGCCGCATCGAGGCTGGCGAGAGTGTCGAACAGGGCGCCGAGCGCGAACTCAGGGAAGAGGTCGGCTACGGTGCGCACCGGCTGCGGCGACTGGCCGCGCTGACGCTCTCGCCGGCCTATATGACCCACTGCACGCACGTGATGCTGGCCGAGGACCTGTATCCCGCACGGCTGCCCGGCGACGAGCCCGAACCGCTGCAGGTGGTGCCGTGGCGGCTCGCCGACCTGCATACGCTGCTGGGTCGCGAGGATGTCAGCGAGGGGCGCTCCATCGCGGCGCTGTTCATGGCGCGTGAAGTGCTGGCCGGCAGGCTCACGCCATGAGCGCGGATCTGGCCGCTGCGGTGGGCGATCTGGCGCGTGCGGCCGGACGGGCCATCCTGGAGATCTATGCCGGCAGCTTCGCCGTGCAGCACAAGGTCGATGCCTCGCCGCTGACCGCCGCCGATCTGGCCGCACAGCGCGTGCTGCTGAACGGGCTGTGCAGACTGCGGCCGCAGCTGCCGGTGCTCAGCGAGGAATCGGCCGCCTCGCCGTGGAGCGAACGCGGCCGCTGGCGCCGCTACTGGCTGGTCGATCCGCTGGACGGCACGCGCGAATTCGTCAAGCGCAACGGCGAGTTCACCGTCAACGTGGCGCTAATCGAGGACGGCGCCAGCGTGCTGGGCGTGGTGCATGCGCCGGTCTCCGGTGAACTGGCGTGGGCGGCAGCGGGTGATGGCGCTTGGCTGCAGTACTCGCCGCAGGCGATTCCGGTGCGTCTGTCCACGCGGTCGGCGCCGGCGCAGCCGGTGCTGGCCTGCAGCCGTTCGCATGGCAGTGCCGAGGAGGCATGCCTGATCGGGCGTCTGGGTGCGCACCAGCGGCTGCCGCTGGGCTCGTCGCTGAAGTTCCTGCGTCTGGCCGAAGGCCGTGCGGACCTGTATCTGCGGCTGGGCCCCACCTCGGAGTGGGACACTGCGGCCGCGCAGTGCATCCTCGAGGAGGCCGGCGGCGCGGTGCTGGATCTGCAGGCGCGGCCGCTGCGCTACAACGGCAAGGAATCGCTGCTCAACCCACCATTTCTCGCCATCGGTGATCGTGCGCGCGACTGGCACGCCGCCCTCGGCCTCGCCGGAGCCAGCACCGCATGAGCGGACATCGGAGCTACGACACCGCGGCGCTGCTGGTCATCATGGCGCGGCTGCGCGACCCCGCGCAGGGCTGTCCGTGGGATGTGCAGCAGGATTTCGATTCCATCGCCCGCTACACGCTGGAAGAAGCGCACGAGGTGGTCGATGCCATCGAGCGCCGCGATTTCGAAGATCTGCGCGAGGAGCTGGGCGACCTGCTGCTGCAGGTGGTGTTCCACGCGCGCATGGCCGAGGAGGCCGGGCTGTTCGCCTACGGCGACGTGGTGCAGGCCATCGCCGAGAAACTGGTGCGCCGCCATCCGCACGTGTTCGGCGACGTGCGCTACGCCAGCGTCGAGGAACAGACGCGCGCATGGGATGCGATCAAGACGGCGGAGAAGCGTGCGCGCGGCAAGTCACCGGCATCGCCCGGCGTGCTGGATACGGTCTCGCGCGGCCACTCCGAGTGGCAGCGGGGCCTCAGGTTGCAGCAGGCGGCGGCGACCGTCGGCTTCGACTGGCCGGGGCCGGCACCAGTGCTGGACAAGCTGGAGGAGGAGCTGGCCGAGCTGCGCGCCGAGTTCTCCGCCGTACCGCCCGACGCCTTGCGCATCGAGGACGAACTGGGAGACCTGCTGTTTGTGGCGGTCAACCTGGCGCGCCACGCCGGGGTGGATCCGGCACGCGCGCTGCGCCGCGCCAACGCCAAGTTCGAACGCCGTTTCCGCGGCATGGAGGCACTGGCGGCAGGGCGCGGGCAGGCGCTTTCCGCGCTGGATCTGTCCGCGCAGGACGCACTGTGGAACGCGGTCAAGGCCGCCGAGCGCGCAAGCGATCCGTGAGCGTGACGCCCGGCGGGCCTGCGCTGTTTTCCCCGAGTGCGACCGCTCTGCCGCGGCGAGGCGGCGGCGGGCTGTCCCGGAGCGGCCACCCGGGCTGCCGGCCCGCGGGAGGCTCGCGCGCCGGCGGGCCAAGAGTGCCGGACACCGTGTGGCCGGCGGTACGGCGGGTGCCGGCGAACGGCACGCGGGCGCCTTCACGCCCGGCTCACCGGCCCTGGGTTGCAATCTTCACGTCCGTGAAGACAAGCCGGGAGCGCGCCATGAACACACGCGAAGAGCCTGCAGGCATGATCCTGCTGATCGAGGACAACCGCGGCATCGCCGAAATGGTGGGCGAGTTCCTCGAGCGCCGCGGCTACGAGGTGGACTACGCCGCTGACGGCATCACCGGCCTGCATCTGGCGGTGAGCCATGGTTTCGATGTGATCATCCTCGATCTGATGCTGCCCGGCATGGACGGGCTCGATCTCTGCCGCAAGCTGCGCCAGGAGGCCAAGAAGTCCACCCCGGTGCTGATGCTGACGGCGCGTGACACCCTGCAGGACAAGCTCACCGGCCTGGACGCGGGTGCCGACGACTATCTGGTCAAGCCCTTCGAGATCCGCGAATTGGAGGCGCGCGTGCGCGCGCTGATCCGGCGCGACCGCCGGCAGGTCTCCGACGGGGTGCTCGAGGTGGGCGATCTGGTGCTGGATACCGCGACGCTGCGCCTGACCCGCGCCGGCCAGGACCTGCAGATCTCGCCGATCGGGCTGAAGCTGCTCGGCATCCTGATGCGCGAGTCGCCCCGTGTGGTCAGCCGCCAGGACATCGAGCGCGAGATCTGGGGCGATGGTCTGCCCGATTCCGACACCCTGCGCAGCCACCTCTACAACCTGCGCAAGGTGATCGACAAGCCGTTCCAGAAGCCGCTGCTGCACACCATCCACAGCGCCGGCTACCGTCTGGCCGACCTCGACCAGGAAGTGGCCGGCGGTGCGCAGCGGATCGGCTGAGGGCACGGTGGCGGTGCAGGAAACCGGCACGCGTCGGGTCGGCATCCGCCGCAAGATGTGGACCATGCTGGTGCTGCAGGTGGCGGCGATCACCTTCGCCACCATCCTCGGCGTGTACGGTGCAGCGATCATCCTCGAGGATGTGCTGATCAAGCAGGCGCTGGTCGAAGAAGCGGCGCATTACTGGAAGCGTGTGCAGGCCAACCCCGGTGCGCGTCCGCCCAACACCGCCAACCTGCGCGGCTTCCTGCAGCCCCGGGGGCGCAGCGTGGCGGTGCTGCCGTCCTACCTGCGTGGATTTCCACTGGGCTACCACCGGCTCGACCGCCCGGATGGACACGACCTGGTCTATATCAGCGACTGGCCCGACGGCCGCGTGTTCCTCGTGTTCAAGCAGGAGCAGGTGGACCGGCTGGCGTTCTTCTTCGGTTTCGTGCCGCTGACCGTGGTGTTGCTGATCATTTACGTCACGCTGTACGTGACGTACCGCGCCTCGCGGCGTGCGCTGTCGCCGGTGATCGCCCTGGCCGGGATGGTGCGCGAACTGGACCCGCTGCATCCCGAGCTCAGCCGGCTGGCGCCGGAGCGGCTGCCCTCGGATGCCGATGGCGACGTGCTGGTCCTGGCGCAGGCGCTGCACCGCTTCGCCAGTCGCAACGAGCAGTTCATCGAGCGCGAGCGCAACTTCACCCGCGATGCCAGCCACGAACTGCGCAGCCCACTGACGGTGATCAAAGTCGCCGCCGACGTCCTCGAGGAGGAGCCCGGCGTCAGCAGTTTCGGGCAACGTTCGGTGCAGCGCATCCGCCGCGCCGCGCGCGACATGGAGTCGCTGATCCAGGCATTCCTGATCCTCGCCCGCGAGGGCGACGTGGGGCTGCCCGCAGAGGACTTCGTGCTCAACGACATCCTGCGCGAGGAAGTGGACAAGGCACAGGACCTGATCGCGGGCAAGCCGGTGACGCTGGAGCTGATCGAACGCTGCCGCCTGCAATTGCACGCGCCGGCACGGGCATTCGCGGTGCTGATCTCCAACGTCATCCGCAACGCCTGTCTCTACACCGAGCAGGGCAGCATCCGCGTGGTCGTCGAAGGCGCCGGCGTGCGCGTCACCGACAGCGGCATCGGCATGAGCGCCGACGAACTGGCGCGCCTGAGCACGCCGTTCTTCCGCGCCCAGCGCAGCGGCAGCGACGGTCACGGCATCGGCCTCAACATCGTGCGCCGGCTGACGGAGCGTTTCGGCTGGAGCATCGCGTTCGAGAGTGAGCTCAACACGGGTACCACCGTGCAGCTCGGCTTTCCCCATGCCCGGGTGATCGGTGCGGACGACGATGCAGGCCGCTGATGCCGCGCCGCTGCTGCTGGTGCACGGCGGTGCCGGTGCGCTGCCGCGGCTGCTGGACGAGCGGCAGACGCGCGCCATCGGCGAGGCGCTGGCGCAGGCATTGCGGCAAGGCCTGGCCGTGCTGCAGGACCACGGCCGCGCGCTGGATGCCGTGGTGGCCGCGGTCACCGTGCTGGAGGACGCACCCTGGTTCAACGCCGGACGCGGCGCCGTCTACACCGCCGAGGGTCGACACGAATTGGACGCCGCGGTGATGGAAGGGGCCACGCTGCGTGCCGGCAGCGTGGCCGGCGTGCGCTGCGTGCGCAATCCGGTGCAGTTGGCGCACGCGGTGCTCGAACGCTCGCCGCACGTGATGCTGTCCGGTGCCGGCGCCGACGCCTTCGCGCGCCAGGCCGGACTACCCGTGGTGGAGAACACGTACTTCGATACGCCGCAGCGCGAAAACGAGTGGCGTGCCTGGCAGGCGCAGGCCGGCGCCGGCACGTCCCACTACGGTACCGTGGGGGCGGTGGCACGCGATGCACAGGGCACGCTGGCCGCCGCCACGTCCACCGGCGGCATGACCGGCAAGCGCTGGGGACGCATCGGTGACAGCGCGCTGATCGGCGCCGGAACCTGCGCCGACGCGCATGCGGCGGTGTCCTGCACCGGCTGGGGCGAGTTCTTCATCCGTACCTGCGCCGCGCACGCCATCTGCAGCCGCATCGCCGCGGGCGAGACCCCGTCCGGGGCGGCCGCGGCGCTGGTGCTGCGGCAGATTCCCGCGCTGGGCGGCAGCGGCGGCGCCATCGTGCTGGTGTCCGACGGTGGATATGCACTGGTGTTCGGCACCGAGGGCATGTACCGCGGTGCCATCGGTGCCGACGGTGTGCCGCGTGTGGCGATCGCGCCCGGCCCGCTGCGGCCGGCGGCGGAAAGCTGAGCGGGGCACTGCCGGCGTTGCGCCGGCGTATCGCGGATTCAGCCGGCAGCGCGCGCGCTGCGTGCGCCGCCCCTGGCCGCTTGCCGTCGCTGTGCGCGTTGCGCGTCGCGGAACGCCTGCAAGTAGTCGGCCAGCTCCTGGCGCAGGACCTTGCCGGCCACGCCGCGCGGTGCGGGACCGCCGGCGAGCGCCTGCTCCATGCGCTCGAGCAGGTCGTAGTCGTGGTAGTCGCGGTAGGGCTTGAGGTCGAGATCGGCAGGCACCTTCCGCAACCGCTCGTCGCCGATGGCCTTGACGTACTTCTGCATGAAGCGGTCGTAGGCGCGCCAGGCCACGCGGTCGGCGTGCACGGCCGCCTCTTCGGCGCGGGTGGCGATCTGGTGCGCGTGCAGATAGTGCAGGCCGAGCTGGTCGATCAACGTCTTCTCGACCTCCTCGTGCAGGATCAGGTAGCGGTCCACCGCGATGTCCTTGCCGCGGTAGCGGAAAGTCTTGGGCAAATGGCGGTCGATATAAATGGTCTTGCCGTCGCGGCTGTAGCCGGCCAGATAGGGGATGTCGTGGCTGCGGTCGAGCTTCTTCACGCGCCGCAGGATGGCGTCCAGCGCACGGTCCATCATCAGGCTGGAGACGAACCAGTCCGGAGTGTGCAGCTTGCGGTGCGGCGCGGCGGGGTGGCAGCTGAGGGTGGGCATGGCGGCGATCCGGCAGGCGTGGCCGCCACCTTACTCCGCCGGGCGGCCGCGCGCCGGTCGGCGTGCAGCCGCCCGCACGGCTCAGCGCCGGCCGACGACGGTGATGTTGCCGTTGCCGTCCAGACGCACGATATCGCCGTCGCGGATGCCCTGCGCATCCTTGACCTGTACGCGCTGGGTGTTGCCGTCGGCCATGCGGATGTGGATCACGTACACGACGTTCTGGCCGCCCTGGCCGATACGGTTGCCGACGTAGCCGCCGCCCACGGCACCGGCGATGGTGGCCAGCGTCTTGCCGCGGCCGCCGCCGACCTGATGGCCCAGCAACCCGCCCACCACGCCGCCGAGGATGGTGCCGGCGACCTGGTGGTTCGCGCCCTGGCTGATCAGGGTCTCCACCTGTACCACGCGTCCGCAGTCGTAGCAGCGCACGTAATACGCACCATGGCGGTTGATCACGCTCTGCGCCTGCGCGGGCGCGGCCCACATCGTGCTGCCGGCCAGCGCGGCGAGCGTGGCCACGGCGATCAGCGGTCGGTTCATATGCGGTCTCTCCAGTGATGGGCGATGCCCGCGCCGAGTCTAGCCACGATCGGGCCGTCGCGATCACCCCCGCCGTCACGGCAGGCGCGGATTCAGGCTGCGGCCGGCACGGACGGGTGCGGACGGTGCCTCCACACTCGTGAAAATTCTGCTATCGTGCGCGCGCTGTGTATGCACGGTCCTCGTGCGGGCCTGATGCCGGTTGCTCCGCAGTCCGCTCCATCGCTACGCTCCTGTTCCATGCACATCCAGCAAGTCGGCGTTGCCCAAGCGCCTCGCCTCAGTTCCATTCATCAGGAGTGTTTCATGTCGGATCGTCAGATCGGCACCGTCAAGTGGTTCAACGACGCCAAGGGTTTCGGCTTCATCAGCCGCGACGATGGCCCGGATGTGTTCGTGCATTTCCGCGCCATCCAAGGCAATGGCTTCAAGTCGCTCAAGGAAGGCCAGCAGGTCAGCTTCAAGGTCGTGCAGGGCCAGAAGGGCCTGCAGGCCGACGAGGTGCAGGCGGTGTGAAGTCCGCGGGTCCGGCCGCGGCCGGAATCACCGCACAGAGGGCCGGCGCAAGCCGGCCCTTTCCGTTTACGCGCCCGCGGCCTGCACCTGGTCGCGGCCGCCGCGCTTGGCGGCGTACATCGCCTGGTCCGCGCGCTCCAGCAGATGGGTCAGCGGCTCGCCGGGCTGCGCCTCGGCGGCACCGATGCTGATGGTCAACGGCGGCAGATCGGGGCGCGCACTCATGCGCCGCCGGCGCACGGCTTCCAGCAGGCGCTCGGCCACCGACAGGGCCTGCGACAGGCTCTGCCCGGGCAGCAGCACCATGAACTCCTCGCCGCCATAGCGGCCCAGGCAGTCGCCCTCGCGCAGTTCCAGCCGCAGCACGCGCACCAGCGCCAGCAGCGCCTGGTCGCCGGCCTGGTGGCCGGCGGCATCGTTGAGACGCTTGAAATGGTCGAGATCGATGAACAGCACGCTGAGCGGTGTATCGGTCTCCGTCTGCAGCCGGCGCAGACGCGCCAGCAGGGCGCCGCGGTTGAGCACGCCGGTCAGCGCATCGTGCTCCGCCATGCGCAGCGCCTGGTGGTGATCGCGGCGCGCGCTCAGGGTGCGGTCGGCCAGCCCGGCGATCAGCACCAGCGCCTCGAAGCCGGCGGCGCCCAGGGTGGCCGGACTCAGCCAGGTCCAGTCCAGCAGCCAGCCGAACGCCTGCAGGCTGCCGCAGACGCTGGCCAGCACCAGCGGCGACCAGCCCACCAGCATCAGCCGCGCATAGCGACCGCCGCGCAGTGCGGCCAGCACCAGCATCGTCAGCAGCAGCACGCCGGCGACCACCACCACCGGGTTCTGCAGCCAGCCGCCCAGCGCGCGCAGCGTCGGCCACGGTGCCAGGCTGAACACGATGATGGCGGCGAACAACGCCCGCGCCCCGCGCAGGAGAGCGCGCGACCATGGGATGTAGCCCGGCAGGTCGGCAAAGCGTTCCGCGAACAGGATGCTGGCGAAGCCCGCCACGCCACCGGCCACGCGCGCCACCTGCGCCGGGTCGGCGGCCACCCAGGCCAGTTCCAACGGATGGAAGGCGTAGCCGTCGCTGACCGCGCTCAGCAGTGCGTAGGCGCCGACATACATGGCGTAGCTGAGGTAGGCGCGGTCGCGCAGCAGCAGGCCGAACCACAGCGCCATCAGGCCCATCACCACCAGCACGCTCAGCATCGCCGTGGTGAAGGCCAGCCAGTCCGCGGCCCCGCGCGCCCACGCCTGCGGGGTGCGCAGGACAAAGTGCATCGAACTGCCCAGCCAGGGATTGGGCGCGAAGTACAGCCACAGCGCCGCGTCGCCGGCCAGCGCCGGCAACCGGAACGCCAGCTGCCCCGGCGTATGCGCCACGCCCGGGTGCAGCGACTCCAGCGCATCCCGCTGCGGCACGTGACCGGCGCGATACAGCGTCACCTCGCCCAGACCCGGATGCTCGATCACCAGCACGCGGTCATCGCTTGGCCAGGTGCCACGTGCCGGCAGCAGGCGTACCCAGACGCCCTGCGGGCCGCGCGGCGGGCGCACCAAGCGGGCGGTGTCGAACGGATGCAGCGCGGCCGTTTTGACGCGTGGCGGCGCCGGCGAGGCCGGCGCCTGCAGCCAGGCGCCACGCAGCACGGGTGCATCCCGCGCGAGCGCCATCCCCGGCAGCAGGGCCAGCAGCAGCACCGGCGCGCAGGCGCGGAGCAGGCGTCGGATCAGGGACAATGCGGGCATCGCGGCAGGCCGCCGGGCCACGGGAGGCCTCGTTCGATGACATTCAAGCAAACCCCGTGCCGCCGTGTCAGCCACGGTGGCGCCCGCCGCACGGCGGTCGGTGAAGCATGACCGCCGTCACGGTGGTCCTGGCGCCGACGCGGCTTGCGGTCCGGACCGCCGACGGCGCTCGGGCCGAATTGCAGTTGTTCGACGCCGAGGATGCGCCGGAGGCACTGTTGTGGCTGCCGGCCATGGGCATCGCGGCACGTCACTATGCGGCGCTGGGTGAGCAGTGTGCGGCGCACGGACTGGCCTGTGCGGTACACGAATGGCGAGGCCTGGGCAGCAGCAACCTGCGTGCCGGCCGACGTTGCGACTGGGGCTACGCCGAGCTGCTGGAGGATATCGGTGCCAGCCTCGATGCCGCGCGCGCGCACTGGCCGCGGCGGCGCTGGCTGCTGGGCGGTCACAGCCTGGGCGGCCAGATGGCGGTGCTGTTCGCGGCGCGGCGTCCTGCGGCCGCGCAGGCGCTGGTGCTGATCGGCTGCGGCATGCCCTACTGGCGCGATTTCGGCCCGCTGGCGCGCTGGCCGGCACGTGCCGCGTTCACGCTGGCGCCGCTGCTGGCCGCAGGCATCGGCCGCTTTCCCGGGCGCGCGCTGGGATTCGGCGGCAACGAATCGCGCGGCGTGATCCGCGACTGGACGCGCAGTGCGCGCAGCGGTCGCTATGCGCCGCGGCAGTGGTCCGACGCCGAAGAAGCGCTGGCTGCGCTGTGCCAGCCGCTGCTGCTGCTGCATGCGGGCGACGACCGGCTGGTGTCGCGGGCCGCGATCGACCACCTGCTGGTGAAGATGCCGATGGCACCCAGCAGCGTGCGGTTGCTGGACCCGGCCGATTTCGGCACCGCACGCATCGGCCATTTCCGGTGGATGGGAACGCCGGCGCCGGTGGCCGCCGCGATTGCCGCCTGGCGCCGCCCGCGGCATCCGCCGGCGACCGGCGCACCGGCGTGAATGCAGCGTTTCGCGCCACATCACCCTGCGGCTGCCACGGCGGCGCCGGCTTTGCGACACTTGCGGCCCGCACGCGCCGCGCACGGCGCTTGGCATCCATCCCCGCCAGGAGCACGTATGGAGTTGTTCGAACCGCTCGCCCAGCGCGGCCTGAGTCTGCGCAACCGCATCGTCGTCTCGCCCATGTGCCAGTACTCGGCGCACCAGGGCGTGCCGAACGAGTGGCATCTGGTGCACCTGGGCGCGCGTGCCGTGGGCGGTGCGGCGGCGGTGTTCACCGAGGCCACGGCGGTAACGCCGGAAGGGCGCATTTCCGCAGCCGATACCGGCATCTGGAACGACGCCCAGCAGCAAGCCTGGGCGCGCATCGCCGCCTTCATCGAAACGCAGGGTGCGGTGCCGGCGATGCAACTGGCACATGCGGGCCGCAAGGCCAGCACGGCGCCGCCCTGGGCGGGCGGCAAGGCGGTGGCCGACGAGGATGGCGGCTGGCAGCCGCTGGCGCCCGGCGAGGCACCGTTTTCGGCCGATTATCGCATCCCGCGTGCGCTCGACGCAGCCGCGATCGCGGCGCTGCCCGCACGGTTCGCCGACGCCGCGCGGCGGGCCGATACGGCCGGCTTCGGCCTGGTCGAGATCCACGCCGCGCACGGCTACCTGCTGCACCAGTTCCTTTCGCCGCTGAGCAACCCGCGCACGGATGCCTACGGCGGCAGCTTCGAGAATCGCACGCGCCTGCTGCGTGAGGTGGTGGCGGCAGTGCGTGCCGTCTGGCCCGAACGCAAGCCGCTGTGGGTGCGCATCTCGGCCACCGACTGGGTCGAGGGCGGCTGGGAGATCGAGCAGAGTGTCGCGCTGTGCCGCACGCTGCGCGCGCTGGGCGTGGATCTGGTGGACGTTTCCAGTGGTGGTCTGGACCCGCGCCAACATGTCGCCGCGGGACCGGGCTACCAGGTCGGCTTCGCCGCGCGCATCCGCCGCGAGGCGGACATCGCCATCGGTGCCGTGGGGATGATCACGGATCCGGTGCAGGCCGAGACCATTCTCGCCACCGGCCAGGCCGACGTGGTGCTGCTGGCGCGCGAACTGCTGCGCGATCCGTACTTTCCGCGTCGTGCGGCGCACGCGCTGGGCGTGAAACCCGACGCACCGCGGCAATACCTGCGAGCCTGGTGAGGGCGCGCTCACCGCACCGGCTTGCACCGGAGGAGACGAGGATGGACGTGCAACGCCTGCTGATCCAAGGTCGCTTGCATGAACTCGGCGAGGGCTTCGACGTGCGCCGGCTGCTGCCGCATGCGCAGCGGCGCATGGTCGGTCCGTTCGTGTTCTTCGACCACATGGGCCCTGCCGCCTTCACGCCGGGACATGGCATCGACGTGCGCCCGCACCCGCACATCGGGCTGGCCACCGTCACCTACCTGTTCGAAGGCGTGCTGCGCCATCGCGACAGCCTGGGCTGTGTGCAGGACATCGAACCCGGCGACGTCAACTGGATGACCGCCGGCCGCGGCATCGTGCATTCCGAGCGCACGCCGCCGGCCCGGCGCGCCGCCGGCCAGCGCGTGCATGGCGTGCAGACCTGGGTGGCCCTGCCGCCCGCAGAGGCCGAATGCGCGCCCGCATTCGCGCACCATGCGGTCGGCAGCCTGCCGGTCTGGCATGAGGGTGGCGCACGATTGCGTCTGGTCGCCGGCAGCGCCTACGGACGCGAAGCAGGCGTGCGCGTGCCTGCTCCGCTGTTCGAGGTGGCCTGCCGCGCCGAGGCCGGCGCGCAGATCGCGTTGCCCGCCGAACATGCCGAGCGCGCGGTGTACGTGCTGGAAGGCGAGGCCGAGCTGGAAGGACTGGCCATCCCGGCCGGCGGCATGGCCGTCGAGATCGGCGGCGCGCCTGGACGCCTGCGCGCTCGCGGTGCGTTCACCGCCATGCTGTTCGGCGGCGCCCCCTACGGCACCCCGCCGCACCTGTGGTGGAATTTCGTCGCGAGCGAACGCGCGCGCATCGAACAGGCCAAGGCCGACTGGCTCGCCGGCCGCTTCGGCACGATACCCGGCGAGCATGAGTTCATCCCGCTGCCCGAGCGTTGAATGCGCCACCGTGACCGGTTCCGGGCGGGCGCCGGCGGCCGGACCCGCGCACCGGGCAACGGTGCGAACGTACGCTGGAGTCCGGTATGCACCTGCTCGCGGATTTCGGCGGCGCTGGCGGTGTCGTTGCGTGCGCGCTAGGGTGTACTTCGCGCCGATGCGCTGCGCCGGGGCCTGCCGTGACGCGATTCCGCAGCTTCGCCGAGTTCTATCCGTTCTATCTGGGCGAGCACCGCAACGCCGCCTGCCGCAGACTGCATTTCATCGGCAGTGCCATCGTGCTGGGGCTGCTGGCGGTGGCGCTGCTGACACGCGACGCATGGTGGCTGCTGGCGATGCCGCTGGCGGGTTACGGGTTCGCCTGGGTGGGGCATTTCTTCTTCGAGAAGAACCGGCCGGCCACTTTCACCCACCCGTGGTACAGCCTGCTGGGCGACTGGCGCATGTTCGCGGACGTGCTGCGCGGACGCGTGCGGCTGTAGAGCGGTTTGCAAAACCGCTCCGTGGATGTGCCGCCGCGACGAGCACGCAAGTGCTGGTCGCGACCAAGGTGGCGCGGCCTGGCCGCGCCCGTTTGCTTGCATGCAGTCGCTTCGAGTCAGGCGGCAGGATGCCCGGTTTTGCAAACTGATCTGTAGTTCAGCGATACACCTCGTGGCAGGCCTGGCAGGCGGCGCCGATGCTGCGCGCCGCGACACGCAGCGCGGGACAGTCGGCCGGGGCGACCGCCTGTGCGGCGGCGACGCGCGCGTCCAGTTTGCGTACGTAGGTATCGAAGCGCAGGTCGGCGGCCTGCGGATTGAGCGCGGGATTGATCTGCGTGCTCATGCGCGCCACCCAGGCCAGGTTCTCCGCGTTGGCCCCGGCATTGCAGGCCTTGCCGCCCAGCGCCTGGCGCAGCGCGCCGTAGTGCTGCTGCATCACCGCCATCACCCCGCGCGGATAGGCATCGCGCGCGGCCAGGATCCTGCCGATCTGGCTCATGGCCAGCGCGCCGATGGCGATGCCGAGCAGCAGCAGCAGTGCGTAGCGCATCGGGAACGGTCCGGGTGCCATGCCGAGGGTGCAAGCATAACGGTCGCCGCATTGCAGGTGCTTTGCGCGCGCCGCACGGCTTTGCGCGGCGCCCTGCCGCTGCTAGCCTCGCCGCCCCGTGGAGATTTCCGCCGCCGCCGATCCGCGCTTCGAGGCCGTAGCCCGCCTGTACGGGAGCAGTGCGCTGGCACGGCTGGGCGCTGCACGGGTGGCGGTGGTGGGCGTGGGCGGCGTGGGTTCGTGGGCGGCGGAGGCACTAGTGCGCAGCGGCGTCGGTGCGCTGCGGCTGGTCGATGCCGACGAGGTATGCGTGGGCAACACCAACCGACAGTCGCACGCGCTGGCGGGCACCGTCGGCCGGCCCAAGGTGGCGGTGCTGGCCGAGCGCTTCGCCGCGATCAATCCGTCGCTGCGCATGCAGGCGGTGGGACGTTTTCTCACCGTCGATGGCCTCGACCTGCTGGACGATTGCGATGCGGTACTGGATTGCTGCGATGCGCTGGCGGTGAAGACCGCGCTGGTCGCGCACTGCCGCCGCCGCCGGCAACCGGTGGTGACGGTGGGCTCGGCCGGCGGGCGCGGCGATGCCACCCGGGTGCGGGTGCGCGATCTGTCGCGTACCGAACACGACGCCCTGCTGGCGCTGCTGCGCAAGCGCCTGCGCCAGCAGCACGGCTTCCCGCGCAATCCCGAACGCTATTTCGGCGTACCCGCGGTGTATTCGCTGGAAAACCTGCGCACACCGCCGCCGGATGCGGCCTGCGCCGCGGCGGGTGGCCGCCTCGACTGCGGCGGCGGTCTGGGCTCGGTGATGCACGTCACCGCCAGCTTCGGCATGGCCGCCGCGGGACGCATCATCGAGCTGCTGCTGCGCGGGCACGACGGATCCGGCTGATCCCGCACCCGGCTTTCGGCGGGGGACGCGGCCGCCACGGAACGGACCGGCGCGATGTCCGGGCGCGATTCGATACGCCGCCGGCGGCACCGGCTCAGTGCATGGCCGCCATGCCGGCATTGAAGGGCGGTCGCGCCAGCCAGATCAGCGGAATGATCAGGATGAACAGCCAGCCGAACAGCCAGAACACGTCATTGACGGCCAGCGTGTAGGCGTCCTTGCTGACCACCAGCTCGATCAGGCCGAACACCGGCGGGCCGTGCAGCCCCAGTGCGTGGACCCGGTCGATGTAGGCCACCGCTCCGGCGTTGCCGTTGCTCACATGCTCGGCCAGTACCGCATGGTGGTAGTCGCCACGGTGTTGCCACAGCGTCACGGTCACCGCGGTGGACACGCTGGAGGCGATGGTGCGGAAAAAATTGGCCAGACCCGAGGCCGAAGCGATCTGGTCCGGGCGCAGCCCGGCGATGATGATCTGGTTGAGCGGAATGAAGAACAGGGCGATCGCCGCGCCCTGCACGAAGCGCGGCGTCACCAGCTGCCAGAAGCTGGATTCGGTGGTGAACCCGGCGAACCAGAATGAGGTGAACGAGAACACCACGAACGCGAGGGTGACCAGCAGGCGCAGCTCCATGCGGTGCAGGTTCCTGCCCACCAGCGGCGAGAGGAACACCGCGAGCAGCCCCACCGGCGCGGTCGCCAGGCCGGCCCATTCGGCGGTATAGCCCAGCGTGGTCTGCAGCCACAGCGGATACACCACGTTGATGCCGAAGAAGCAGAACATGCCCACCGTCAGCGCCACCACGCCGGCGGTGAAATTGCGTGATTTGAACAGGCGCAGATCGACGACGGGGTGCCGTTCGGTGAGCTCCCACAGCACCAGGAAGCTGAGGCACACCAGCGCGGTGATGCCCAACGTGAGGATCAGCGGCGAGGCGAACCAGTCCTTGTTGTTGCCGTTGTCCAGCATGAACTGCAGCGAGCCCACGCCCAGCGCCAGCAGCAGCAGGCCGATCACGTCGATGGGGACCCTGAAGGTCTTCGACTCGCGGCCGCGCATCAGCGTGAGCGTAAGCATCCCCGCGGCCAGGCCCACCGGGATGTTGATCAGGAAGATCCACGACCAGTGCAGGTTGTCGGTGATGTAGCCGCCCAGCACCGGGCCGAAGATCGGCGCCACCACGACGGTCATCGCCCACAGGCCCAGCGCCACGCCCTGGCGGTCGCGCGGGTAGATGCTGAACAGCAGGGTCAGCGACAGCGGCACCATCGGTCCGGACACCATGCCCTGCATCAGCCGGAAGAACACCAGCATCGGCAGGCTGGTGGACAGCCCGCACAGGGCCGAGAAGAACACGAACAGCAGCACCGAAACGGTGAAGGTGCGCACCTCGCCGAAACGCCGCGCGATCCAGCCGGTCAGCGGCTGCATGATGGCGCTGGCCAGCGCATAGGAGCTGATGGCCCAGGTGCCTTCCTCGGGACTGACGCCCAGCGAACCGGCGATGGTGGGCACCGAGACATTGACGATGGTCAGATCCAGCACCTCCATGAAGGTCGCGAAGGCGATGCCCGCGGTCATCAGCGCCAGCGGCCAGCCGCGCATGGGCTGGCCGTGGAGGTCGTGCTGTTGCGGGCTCATGCGCGCGGTGTGGCGGTGACACCGGTCGCCGCCCGCTCGGCGGCGCGGATGATCGCGGCGGCAGCCGCATCGGCGCCGGCCAGTTCGTGCGCGTAGACCGCGGTGCTGGCCGCCGGCATGTGCGCCGGCCGTTGCGCCAGTACCGGACCGTTGCGGTCACGAATGTCCACCACGACGTTCATCGACAGCCCCAGCCGCAGCGGATGGCGGCGCAGATCCTGCGGCGCGATGGCGATACGCACCGGCAGGCGTTGCACCACCTTGATCCAGTTGCCCGACGCGTTCTGCGGGGGCAGCAGCGCGAACACCGAGCCGGTGCCGGCACCCAGGCCCGCCACGGTGCCGTGGAAGGTGACGCCGCCGCCGTAGAGGTCGCTGGTCAGGGTGGCCGGCTGGCCGATGCGCATGTCGGCCAGTTGCGTCTCCTTGAAATTGGCGTCCACCCATACGTGATCGAGCGGAATCACCTGCATCAGCGGCTGGCCCGGCTGGATGCGCTGGCCCAGCTGCGCGGTGCGCTGCGCCACATAGCCGGTCACCGGTGCCAGCACCGTGTGTCGCTCGAGGTTGATCCACGCCGCACGGTAGGCGTCGCGCGCGCGCAGCACGGCCGGGTTGTCGGCGATGTTGGTGCCCTGCACGGCGGCCCGCGCCGCGCGTTCCTGCTGCCGCGCGGCATCGAGTGCGGCGCGTGCGGCGATCACCGCGTTGCGCAACCGCGTCACCTGCTCGGCCGACACCGCGCGCTGGCCCAGCAGCGGCGCGCTGCGGTGCAGGGTGTCCTCGGCCTGCGCGAGCTGCGCGCGTCGCGCGGCGACCTCGGCTTCGGCCTGCGATACTTTCGCGAACTGCGCCGCCACGCCGCGCACCGCCTGCTGCAGGGCATGGCGTGCGCTGGAGAGCTGCAGCTCGGCGTCGGTGCGGTCGAGCCGCACGAGCGGCTGGCCGGCACGCACCCGTTGCGTATCGTCGGCCAAGATCGAGACGATGGTGCCGGGCACGGCGGCGGCCACGTTGACCTGGTTGCCATGCACGTAGGCATCGTCGGTGGTTTCGCGCTTGGAGTACACGAGGATCCAGAGCGCCAGCCACACCAGGCCCGCCAGTACGAACACGCCGGCCAGCGCCAGCAGCATCGCCCGACGGCGGCCCGGCGGCGTGCCGGCTGCCTCGGAGGACGGTGATGCGGAAACGGGCGCGTCGCTCATGGTCGGGCTTCCGGTGCGTGCTGCGTGGAGGAGGGGTGGGGGGCCGGCGCGGCGGCGGGCGCGCTCTGGAAGCCGCCGCCCAGCGTCTGGATCAACGCGATCTGCGCGTCGAGCTGCTGGCCCTGCAGTGCGGTGAGCGCGGCGCGCTGCGCCAGCACGGCGGCCTGCGCCGCCAGCGCGGGCGTGGCATCGGTCAGGCCCTGCCGCAGCCGCGCGGCGGCCTGCCGTTGCAACTGTTCGCTGTCGGCGAGCGTGCGCGCCTGCACCGCACGCTGCTGGCGCAGACGTTCGAGATCGAGCACCGCCACGCCCACTTCGCGCGCGGCATCCAGCACGGCCTGGTTGTATTGCGCCGCGGCGGCATCGAGCTGGGCGACACTGACACCGTAGCGCGCCTTCAGCAGGCCGCCGTCGAACAGCGGCAGACTCAGCGCGGGGCCCACGCCGAACACGCGGCTGCCCAGCGCCAGCGCCTTGCCGGTGTGGATGCTGGAGAAGCCGGCCATCGCGTCCAGATTGAGGTTGGGCAGGAAATCGGCGCGCGCCGCACGCACGTTCTGGCCCATGGCCTCGACCTGCCAGCGCAGCGCGACCAGGTCCGGCCGGCGGCCCAGCAGTTCCAGCCGCGCGTCGGCGGGCAGCGCGGCGGCCGGTTGCGGCAGCGGCCGCGCATCCAGGTGCAGGTCGGCCGGCGCGACGCCCAGCAGCGCCGCCAGCATCGCATGCCGGGTGCGCAGCGCGCCGGCCAGCGCCACGCGCTGTGCTTCGGCCCGGCCCACCTGCAGTCGCGCCCGGGTATCCGCATCCTCCGGGACCAGGCCCTGGCGCACGCGCGCGGCGCTGAGCGCCGCCATCCGCCGCTGCAGATCGACCAGCCGGACGGCATCGTCCAGTTGCGCATGACCCGTCTGCCAGGCGAAGTAGGCACTGGCGATGGCGCTGGCCAGCGCGTTGCGCACGGCCCGCGCCTGCGCCTGCGCGGCGCGCGCCTCGTCGATGCGGGCAGCCAGTGCGGCCTGCTGCCGGCCCCAGAAATCGAAGCTGTAGCGCAGTTGCGCGGCGAGGTCGGTCTGCGTGTACCAGGTGAAGCCCAGGAAGCGCGGCGGAATCAGGCCGTTTTCGCTGAGGCGCTGGCGCGTGATGTCCGCCTTGGCGCCCGCCTGCGGCAGCGTCGCGGCGCGGGCCATGCCGGCCACTGCCTCGGCCGCCCGCACGCGCGCCCGGGCCGCGGCCAGGCTGGGCGAGGTGGCCAGCGCGCGGCCGATCAGCGCATCCAGCTGGACGTCGCCGAAGGATCGCCACCAGTCCTCGCGCGGCCACGCGGCGCGATTCGCGGCGGGCAGCCCGGCCAGCGGCGCGTGCGTGGCAAGCGCGGGCGGCGGCGGCAGGCTGGGCGGCAGACCCGCGCAGCCGGCGAGCATGG
>JAJYTR010000061.1 GCA_021792975.1 Pseudomonadota bacterium
GCTCCACGTGCGCCTGCGCCTGCGTTCCATGATTCCCTCCGTGCAGTCGGCCCCGCATGCAGGCTAGGCCCTGGCGCGCGCGGTGCGCCGGCAGTGCAAACGTATGCAGCGATGAATACGTATGCGTTGGTGTTGCGCGCGCGCCGTACAAGACAATGGAGCGTGGGCTGTGGCGCAACAACGATCGCGTGAAGAACGGCGGATCGGTAGTTTTGAATCTCGTTCAGAAGCTGTGCGCAACATCTGCCGAGGGACGGAGAACACACGGCCGAACACTCAAAGTGGCAGCGCTATGCCCGCGCGCCTTTCGCGGTAAGCTCGCAGGCCCACCTGGGCGGGACAGCGGCATGGGCATCGCATTGGGTCTCGGCGATCTGGAAGCGGAAGAACGCGCGCTGGCGCAGGCGGCGCTGGAGGTCTCCACGCACGCCTATGCGCCGTACTCGCACTATGCCGTGGGCGCTGCGCTGCGCACGCACGCCGGTGCCGTGCATCGCGGCTGCAATGTCGAGAACGCCGCCTACGGCGTGGTGCTGTGTGCCGAGGTGGGTGCACTGGCGGCGGCCAACGTAGCGGGCGCGGGCGATGCGGTGCAGGTGATCGCGGTGACCGGGCATCTCATGGCCGCGGGCGCGGCGCAGGACGGCGCGGTGGTGACGCCCTGTGGGCGCTGCCGGCAGTTGATCCTGGAGGCCGCGCACCGCGCGCGACACGACATTCGCGTGCTGTGCTGCAACCACGACCTGTCGCGCGTGGAGGTGTTCACCATCGCGCAGTTGCTGCCGCACGGATTCGGGCCGGGGAACCTGGGGCTGGGGTGAGGGCCTGATGGGTCGATGGCCCGGGTGATGGGCGGCTTGCTGCTTTTTGCTGTCATCCCGGGGCCGCCGCAGGCGGAACCCGGGATCCAGTGACTTGCTTGTAACGGCTTGCCTCGCGCGTTGTCCACGTGGGGGCGCATGCACTTGCGGGGCGCCTGTCTGGATCCCGGCTCGGCCCTTCGGGCCGTCCGGGATGACGTCAACTAAAGAAAGGGCACGCCGCCCGGGGTGATGGCAAGAGAAGGAGCGCGCCGTGCGGGGTGGCGTCAACAAAAGAAGGGCGCGCCGTCGGGGATGACGGCGAAAGAAAGAACGTGGCGATGGGGCGGCACCATGGAGCACGCGGCCCGATCGCGAACGGACTAACATGCAAGGTGGTGTCGTGCGGCGGCGGCACGCTGTCGTACTGGCCGCCCGCGCTGCCGCAGTGGCCGGACGCACTGCCGTGCCGGCCGGTCGTACTGACGTATCGGCTGCTCCACGCCGCAGGAGAACTCCAATGCCCGGTGCACCCCTGTTTCCCGGTGTCTTCCTGATCACGCTGGCGATCGTGCTGCTGCTGGCGTCGCTGCGGATCATTTTCGAATACCAGCGCGCGGTGGTGTTCCAGCTCGGGCGCTTCTACAAGGTCAAGGGACCGGGGCTGATCGTGGTGGTGCCGATCCTCCAGCAGATGAAGCGGCTGGACCTGCGTACCATCGTGCACGAGATTCCTCCGCAGGACGTGATCTCGCGCGACAACGTTTCGGTCAAGGTCGACGCGGTGCTGTACTTCCGCATCGTCGATCCCGAGAAGGCGTTCATCCAGGTGGCGGATTTCTTCAATGCCACCAGCAAGCTCGCGCAGACCACGCTGCGCGCGGTGCTGGGCAGGCACGATCTGGACGAGATGCTCTCCGAGCGGGCCAAGATCAACGCCGACATCCAGGTCATCATCGACGCGCAGACCGAGGCGTGGGGCATCAAGGTGAGCGTGGTCGAGATCCGCAATATCGAACTGGGCGAGGACATGGTGCGCGCCATCGCCAAGCAGGCCGAGGCCGAGCGCGACCGCCGGGCCAAGGTCATCCACGCGGACGCCGAGTTCCAGGCTTCGCAGACGCTGGTCAACGCCGCCGCCGTGCTGGCCTCGGCGCCCGGCGGCATGCAGTTGCGCTATCTGCAGACGCTGTCCGAAATCGCCGCGGAGAACAATTCCACCGTGATCTTCCCGATGCCGATCGACCTGCTCAAACCGATCCTGCGCATCCTCGAACGGGAGACGGGAGCGCCCCCTGCGCAGGGCTGATCGCGCAGGGTGCTCGCCGTCCCGGCACGCAACCGCCAAGCTCTTGACCGGAGGAGACCCGACATGAACGTACGCAAGCCGAGCGCCGGATTCCCGCGCCTGATCCTGGGCATCGTGGTGTGCGCGCTCATGGCGCCGATCGCCTGGGCCAAGGCGCCCGATCCGCTGCAGGCGGCGATCCGGCACGGACACCATCTCTTCGCCACCGGCACTTTCGGCGGCAACGGACTGACCTGCCAGAGCTGCCACACCGACGGCGGCATGGGGCCGGGCCGGATGGCCAACGGCCACGTGTTTCCCAGTCTCGCCAACGCCGCCGCCATTTTCCCGCGCTTCAGTCCGCGGGCCGGGCGGGTGGTGACCCTCGAGGATCAGGTCCGCGCGTGCATCGCCGGCGCGCTGGGCGGCAAGCCGGTGAAATCCGGCAGCCTGGACATGACCGATCTGGTCAGCTACCTGACGTCCCTGTCCAGCGGCAAGCCGATCGACATGGGCGGCAAGCCGAAGTGAGCGCGCGCCGCCCGGTGCGCGCGGCCGCGTGAGCGGCGCCCGTGCGGAGCGGCGGAAAAAGGAGCGCGGCGGCTGGGAGGACGGCGATAAAGAGGAGCGCAGCGGCCGGGGCGGCGAAAGCAAGGAGCGTGGCGGCGGGGTGACGACATAGGAAGGAATGCAGCGGCGGAAGGGCGTTTCGCTTTTTGGCTGTCATCCCCGGGCGCGCGCAGCGCGAACCGGGGATCCAGCGGCACTTGCGGGGCGCAGGCACTTGCGGGGCGCCCGTCTGGATCCCGGCTCGGCCCTGCGGGCCGTCCGGGATGACGTCAGTAAAGAAGGGACGGGCTGGCCGGGATGAAGTCAAAAAAGAGGGCGCGCCCGGGGTGTGGATGCCGCAGTCACCGCCGCCACGCACCGGCATCGGGCTGCGGCCGCGACGCCGGCCGCACGCGGGGCCGGGCTAGAATAGGGCGTTTGCCCGCATCGTGAATCCGTCCATGCCCGCCCGCCTCGATCCCTACGATCTCTACGACCTCCGCGGCCAGCTTTCCGACGAGGAGCGCATGGTGCAGGACACGGTGGCGCGCTTCACCGACGAGCGCGTGCTGCCGATCATCGGCGAGTGTTTCGACCAGGGCGTGTTTCCGCACGAACTCGTGCCGGAGATGGCCGCGCTGGGCCTGCTGGGCAGCTACTTCCCCGAGCAGTACGGCTGTGCCGGCATGAACGGCGTCAGCTACGGGCTGATCTGCCAGGAGCTCGAGCGCGGCGATTCGGGCATGCGCAGTTTCGTCTCGGTGCAGACTTCGCTGTGCATGTACCCCATCTACGCCTACGGCAGCGAGGAACAGCGCCAGCGCTGGCTGCCGGCCATGGCCAAGGGCGAGGCCATCGGCTGTTTCGGCCTCACCGAGCCGCACGGCGGCTCCGATCCCGCCAACATGAAGACACGTGCGCGCCGCAACGGCGGCGACTGGATTCTCGACGGCGCCAAGATGTGGATCACCAACGGCGGCCTGGCGCACGTGGCCATCGTCTGGGCCATGACCGAGGACGGCATCCAGGGCTTCCTGGTCGAGCGCGGCAGCAAGGGTTTCGAGACGCGCGACATCCACCGCAAGATGTCGCTGCGCGCCTCGGTGACCAGTGCGTTGTTTTTCGACAGCGTGCGCGTGCCCGACGCCAGCCGCCTGCCCGGCGTGCAGGGCCTCAAGGGGCCGCTGGGCTGCCTGACGCAGGCGCGCTACGGCATCACCTGGGGCCCGATCGGCGCCGCCATCGCCTGTTTTCGCGAGGCGGTGGAATACACCAAGGAACGCGTGCTGTTCGGCCGGCCCGTCGCGGCCAACCAGGCGGTGCAGCTCAGGCTGGCCGACATGGCGCGGCGCATCACCACGGCGCAATTGCTCTCCCTGCACCTGGGCCGCATGAAGGACGCCGGCACCCTGCATCCCACGCAGGTGAGCCTCGCCAAGTGGAACAACGTGCGCATGGCGCTGGACGTCGCCCGCGAGGCGCGCGACCTGCTGGGCGGCGCCGGCATCACCACCGAGCACTCGCCCATCCGCCACGCGCTCAATCTGGAATCGGTGATCACCTACGAGGGCACGGAGACCGTGCACCAGCTCGTGGTGGGCCGCGAAGTCACCGGCATCAACGCGTTCTGAGGCCGACCATGCCCATCAAGATGCTTCCCGCCCTGGCCGCGGCATTGCTCGCGGCCGCCGCCGCCAGCGCGCAGACCGCGCCGTCCGCCGCGACCAGCGCGACGCCTGCCGTACCGGCGACGACGGGTCCGCGCATCGATCCGCAGGCACTGCACATCGCGCTCAGTTCGCTGCTGCTCGCGGCCACCAAGATGGCGGTCGAAGAGGTGCTGCGTAAGACCGGCCATGCCCCGGACAGCAACGCCGCAGCGCACGTGGGCGCGCCCGATTACCTCACCAGCAGCGAGATCAGCAGCATCACCGTGCGCCAAGGCGGCGTGCTGGACGTGCACTTCACCAGCGCGGTCAGCCCCGATCTCGTCCGTGTCCGGCTACGGCCGGTGCGCGAAGGCGATGCCATCCAGTGGTCCTGCACCAGCCCGGACATCGTGCAGATCCAGGCGGTGGAGTCGTACTGCAGCTACCGCCCGGACGGGCACTGACCGTGCAGCTGGCTTCGGTCCTGCTGGTCTGCACCGGCAACATCTGCCGCTCGCCCATGGCCCACGCGCTGCTGTTGCAGCACGCGTCGCGTCGCGGCATGGCGCTGGCAGTGGACAGCGCGGCCATCAGCGACGGGGAGCAGGGCAGGCCGCCGGATGCGCGCGCGCTCGCCGAGCTGCAGCGCCGTGGCGTGACCATGCCGGCGCATCGGGCGCGCCCGGTGCGCCCCGGGGATTTCCGCCGTTTCGATCTGCTGGTCGGCATGACGCACGCGCACTGCGCCGCGCTGCGCCGCCAGGCTCCGCCCGAGTGCGCGCACAAGGTGAGGCTGCTGCTGGATTACAGCAGCCGGCACGCGGGCCGGGAGGTGCCCGACCCCTGGTATGGACCGCAGCAGGCTTTCATCGAGGTGTACGACCTGATCGCAGCCGGTGTCGAGGGCTTGCTGCAGGCGCTCGGGCCCGCCACGCGCGGCAGGATTCCGGCCGCGTGCGGCTAGACCGCCGGTCCGGTGCCGCACCCCCGTTCCCATCCGTCATCCGTACGCGTCATGAGCAGCCCGCCCGCCATCACCGCCCGCCGCAAGGGTTTCAACCGCGCCGAGATCGTCGATCAGAACTTCAGCGAGTTCGTGCGCGAGTGGCGCGGCGAGGCGGGCCGCCCGCCCGCCGCGGAAGCACCGGTGCTGCCCGGCAGCGCGCTGGACGCGCGCGGCTTCCGCGAGCTGCTCGAGTCGCAGATGATCTCGCGTCATCTGGACCTGATGGCGCGCGTGCTGCGCGTGCAGAACAAGGTGTTCTACACCATCGGCTCCAGCGGCCACGAAGGCAACGCCATGCTGGCGCGGCTGACGCGGCATACCGATCCGGCGTTCCCGCACTACCGCTCCGGCGCGTTCATGGCCGAGCGCTTTCGCAAGCTGCCGGGCACCGATTCGAGCAAGCTCGATCCAGTGATGGACTCGGCGCTGAGTTTCGCCGCCAGCAAGGACGACCCCGCCTCCGGCGGCCGCCACAAGGTGTGGGGCAGCAAGCCGCTGTGGGTATTGCCGCAGACCTCGACCATCGCCTCGCACCTGCCCAAGGCGCTGGGCACCGCCATCGCCATCGAACAGGCGCGGCGCATCGGCCATGCATTGCCGATCCCGGACGACAGCATCGCGATCTGCTCCTTCGGCGATGCCTCGGCCAGCCATGCCACCGCGCAGACGGCGTTCAACGCTGCGGCCTGGACCGCCTACCAGAAGCTGCCGGCGCCGGTGCTGTTCGTGTGCGAGGACAACGGCATCGGCATCTCGGTGAAGACGCCGGCCGACTGGATCCGCGCCAGTTTCGAGCATCGCCGCGATCTCGATTACTTCCACGCCGACGGGCTCGATCTCGCCGCCGGCTATGCCGGTGTCGCGCGTGCGGTCGAGCACTGCCGGCGCACGCGGCGACCCACCTTCCTGCACCTGCGCAGCACGCGCGTGATGGGCCATGCCGGCACCGACTTCGAGATCGAATGGCGCAGCGTCGAGGAACTGGTGGCGGTGGAGGCTGGCGACCCGCTGCTGCGCTCGGCGGCGATCGCGCTGGAGTCCGGCCTGTACACGCCGGATGCGCTGCTGGCGCAGTACGAGGCGATCCGCGCGCGCTGCTTCGCCGCCGCCGAGGCGGCCGATCGCCGGCCCAAGCTGACGACGCTGGCCGAAGTGATGGCGCCGCTGGCGCCGTACACGCCGGATGCGGTGGCCGCCGAGGCTGCGCGTGCGCCGGACGAGACGCGCCGCGCGGCGGCGTTCGGCGGCACCGACCGGCTGCCGGAGAAACTGCCGCCGCGACACCTCGCGCTGCAGATCAACGCCGCCCTGCACGAGCTGCTGGCCAAGTATCCCGAGGCCCTGCTGTTCGGCGAGGACGTGGCGCAGAAGGGCGGCGTCTACACCGTCACCAAAGGGCTGCACAAGGCGTTCGGCAGCCGGCGCGTATTCAACACCCTGCTGGACGAGACCACCATCCTCGGCCTCGCCCAGGGCTACGCCAACATGGGGATGCTGCCGATTCCCGAGATCCAGTACCTCGCGTATTTCCACAACGCCTGCGACCAGATCCGCGGCGAGGCGGCCAGCCTGCAGTTCTTCAGCAATGGCCAGTACCGCAATCCGATGCTGGTGCGCATCGCCGGACTGGGCTACCAGCGCGGCTTCGGCGGGCACTTCCACAACGACAACTCGATCGCCGCGCTGCGCGACATCCCCGGCCTGGTGGTCGGCTGTCCCTCGCGCGGCGACGATGCCGCCACCATGCTGCGCACGCTGCTGGCGCTGGCCAAGGTGGACGGCCGCGTCAGCGTGTTCCTCGAGCCGATCGCGCTGTACATGACCAAGGACCTGTACGCGCCCGGCGACGGCCAATGGCAGTTCGCCTATCCCGCGCCGGGTCAGGCCATGCCGCTGGGCGAAGGCAGGGTGTACGGCGCCGGCGAGGATCTGCTGATCATCACCTACGGCAACGGCGTACCGATGAGCCTGCGCGCCGCGCGCAGCATCGAGCAGCGGCACCGCTGGAAAATCCGCGTGGTCGATCTGCGCTGGCTGGTGCCGCTCGACGAGGCTTTCATCGCCGCCCAGGCGAAGGGCGCCAGACGCATCCTGGTCGTCGACGAGGGCCGCCACAGCGCCGGCGTCGGCGAGGGCGTGATCACGGCGCTCGTCGAGGCCGGGTTGGGCGCCACCCCGCTCAGGCGCGTGGTGGGTGCCGACACCTACACGCCCCTGGCCGGCGCGGCATTCCTGGTGCTGCCGGGCGAAGACGACATTCTGGCCGCGGCCGACGCCCTGGCCTGAACCGTGGCCGCACTTGCGATTTCGTAATCGCGGGCTCTTGGGCCCGCAGGCGTTCCGGTGCGATCATGCGCGCCTGGACCATCCCACTGGAGTCACCCGATGGCTGCCGGCAATCCGCTGCTGCGCCCCAATCAATTCGAAGACCTCGCCCTGGCCCAGGGCGAGCGCATGACCGTCAACGGCACGATCGGCAAGACCGCGATCCTGCTGGCGCTGGTGGTGCTGACCGCCGGCTGGACCTGGCTGCGTTTCGACGCCGCGCTGGCGCTGGGCGGCAAGCAGGGCGTCGCCGCCGCCATGGCCGCGGTGGGTCCGTTCGTGATGGGCGGCCTGATCGGCGGCCTGGTGCTGGCGCTGGCCTCGGTCTTCGCCAAGCGCTACATCGCGTTCACCGCGCCGCTGTACGCCATCGCCGAGGGCTTCGTCGTCGGCGGCATCTCGGCCATCTTCGACCTCAGCTACCCGGGCATCGTGGTCACCGCCGTGGCGCTGACCTTCGGCGTGATGGCGGTGATGCTGTTCCTGTACCGCAGCGGCATCATCCCGGTGACGCAGAAACTGCGCATGGGCGTGTTCGCGGCCACCGGCGGCATCGCGCTGATCTACCTGGTCGACATGGTCATGGGCTTTTTCGGCGGCCACATCGGACTGATCAACAGCGCCAGCCCGCTGGGCATCGGTTTCAGCCTGCTGGTGGTGGGGGTCGCGGCATTCAACCTGCTAGTGGATTTCGACTCCATCGAACAGGCCGCCGCCGCCGGTGCGCCGAAGGGCATGGAATGGTTCGGTGCCTTCGGCCTGATCGTGACCCTGGTGTGGCTGTACCTGGAGATGCTGAGCCTGCTCTCCAAGCTGCAGCGCCGCTGAAGCGGCAGTCCGCGCCGGTTCCGTGAACCGGTGCGGGCCGGCCGGGCGTGCCGCCGCTGCGCGACGGCGCGGAAGACCTGCCCTCGGCGGAGCGCGGCACCGTCGCGGCGCCGTCGGCGCGTCCGCACCGCGGCTCGTTCAGCGCGCGGTCTGGCCGAGCAGGTGCTCGATGACGATCCCGTGTTCGTGTTGCGGACTGAACATCACGATCTCGGCGTCGGCATCGACGCGGACGTTGTGTCCGGGCGGCCAATAGAACAGGTCGTTCGCGCGGACCGTTTCCTGCACTCCGGCGCCGTCGGTGGTGGTGAGCTGTCCGCGCAGGACGTAGCCCCAGTGCGGTGACTGGCAGGCATTGCCCTGCAGACCACGGAACAGCGGCGTGGTGTCGACGCCGGCGTCGAGACTGAAATATTCGCAGGCGAACCCGCCCAGTCCGCGTGCATCCCCGAAGTTCCTGTGTTGGCGGATGACGACGCCGGGAACCTGCATCTTCACTTCGATCTTGTCTTTGGCAATGTGCATGATGTCGCTCGCGTTCGTGTCGGAAAAAGAGCCTTCGCGGCCGGCGTCGCGGGCCGTCAGGCGCGGCGCTTGCCGCGCCGGGTGATGATGACTTCCAGGTATTCGCCCGGAACCACCAGCGAACCGGACCCGCCGGTGTTGAACTTCGCCAGCAGCGCGGTGATGTCCTCGGCCAGCGCGTGTCGGCCGCTCTCCGGCAGCGCCTCGAACGCCTTCTGCACGGGTCCGTAGCAGTCGCGGAACACCTGCAGCCAGTGGCCCGGCGAGCGGTAGCGGAAGTTGAACTGTTTGCGGCGGATCTGCATGCCCTGTGCCTGCGCGCCGAACAGGGTGGCGAGGTGCGCTTCGGTGCCCCAGAGCGCCGGCGAGGCCACGCCCGCCGGCGGCGGTACGTGGCGGCCGACCACGCCGAACAGCTGGCCGATGAATCCTTCCGGCGTCCAGTTGGCCAGGCCGATGCGCCCGCCGCCGCGCAGCACGCGCAGCATCTCCCCGGCGCAGCGCTCATGCTGCGGCGCGAACATCGCGCCGAAAGTGGACAGCACCGCGTCGAATGCGGCATCGGCGTAGGGCAGGGCTTCGGCATCGGCCACCTCGAAGCGCACCTGCAGGCCTTCGGCCGCGGCGCGCGCGGCGCCCTTGTCCAGCAGCGCGGGCACGTAGTCGATGGCGGTGACGTCGGCATGGCGGCGCGCTGCAGCCAGACTGGCATTGCCGTTGCCGGCGGCGACATCGAGCACCCGCTCGCCGGCGCGGATGTCGGCGGCTTCGGCCAGGGTCTCGCCGACGATCTGCAGGGTATTGCCGATCACGGCGAAATCGCCG
>JAJYTR010000062.1 GCA_021792975.1 Pseudomonadota bacterium
CACCGAAGTCGAGATCACCGGCATCCAGGCCGGCTGAGCGAAGGAGCAACCGTCATGGCACATAAAAAGGGCGTCGGCTCCAGCCGCAACGGCCGCGATTCCAACCCGAAATATCTCGGCGTCAAGCTGTACGGCGGCCAGGCGGTGCAGCCGGGCAACATCATCGTGCGCCAGCGCGGCACCCAGTTCCATCCGGGCATGGGCGTCGGCTGCGGCCGCGACTACACGCTGTTCGCGCTGACCGAAGGCAAGGTGCAGTTTTCGGTCAAGGGCCCCAAGCGGCGCCGCACGGTCAGCGTCGTATCGGCCTGATCCGGTCCCCGCGCGCCGCATCCGAAGCCCCGCCTCGCGCGGGGCTTCGCGTTTGTGCGGCCGGCCGGGCACACCCAGCAGCTATTCTTGCGCCATGAAGTTCGTCGACGAAGCCCTGATCCACGTGCACGCCGGCAACGGCGGCAACGGCTGCGTCAGTTTCCGCCGCGAGAAGTTCATCCCCTTCGGCGGGCCGGACGGCGGCGACGGCGGCGACGGCGGCTCGGTGTGGCTGCTGGCCGACGAGAACCTCAACACGCTGGTGGATTTCCGCCACCAGCGCGTGTTCCGCGCACAGCGCGGACAGAACGGCATGGGCCGGCAGATGAGCGGCCGCGGCGGCGAGGACTGCGTGATCCGCGTGCCGGTGGGCACCGAGGTGATCGCCACCGAAACCGGCGAGCCGCTGGGCGATCTCACCGCGCACGGCCAGCGCCTGCGCGTGGCGGCCGGAGGCCACGGCGGGCGCGGCAACGTGCACTTCAAAAGCTCGGTCAACCGCGCACCGCGCCGGGCCACGCCGGGCAGCGAGGGCGAGTCGCGCGAGCTGAAGCTGGAGCTGAAGCTGCTGGCCGACGTGGGCCTGCTGGGCTTTCCCAACGCCGGCAAGAGCACTTTCATCCGCGCCGTGTCGGCGGCGACGCCGCGCGTGGCCGACTACCCGTTCACCACGCTGCATCCGCACCTGGGCGTGGTACGCATCGAGACCGACAGCAGTTTCGTCGTCGCCGACATCCCCGGCCTGATCGAGGGCGCCGCGGAAGGCGCGGGGCTGGGCATCCAGTTCCTCAAGCACCTCGGCCGCACGCGCCTGCTGCTGCATGTGGTGGACATGGCGCCGCAGGACGGCGGCGATCCGGCGCAGCAGGTGCGCGCCATCGAGGCCGAGCTGGCGCGGTTCGACCCGCGCCTGCTGGAACGTCCGCGCTGGCTGCTGCTGAACAAGGCCGATGTGCTGGATGAAAGCGAACGCGGCGCACGCGCGCGCGGCATCGTCGACGCGCTGGACTGGGCGGCGCCCTGGTTCGTGATTTCGGCCGCGACGCGGGCGGGCACCTGGGAGGTCTGCCTGGCGGCGCAGCGGTTCTTCGATGCACAGCGCGCGGTGCGCGAGCGGGCCCAAGCCGACGCCGCCGACCGGCGCTTCGCCGCCGACGGCGCGGACGCGGAGGGGGCGTGAGGCGGGCGACAAAAAGGCCGGCGCGGGCCGGCCTTCTGGCTGCGCCGCGGACGGCGCGGGAATCAGCCCAGCGCCTTGATGTGCGCGGTCAGGCGGCTCTTGTGGCGGTCGGCCTTGTTCTTGTGGATCAGGCCGCGCGTGGCCTGGCGGTCCATCAGCGGTTCGGCGGCCTGGTAGGCGGCCACGGCGGCGGCCTTGTCCTTGGCTTCGATGGCCTTGACGACCTTCTTGATCGCCGAGCGCACCATGGAGCGGGCGCTGGCATTGCGCATGCGCCGCTGCTCGGACTGGCGCGCGCGCTTTTTGGCGGACTTGATGTTGGCCAAGGGAAAACTCCGGGGGCGGATGCGTTGGAAAAGAGCGAAAGTATGCGGTGCCGCCGCGGTGCGGTCAATCCTGATGCGGGGAGTCGGGTTCCGGGTTCCGGATTCCGGCCCGCCCGCCGGCGTCCGCGATGAGCCGCACGCAACGCCCCAGCCTGCTGTATGGCCTGGCCTCGTTCAGCGGCATGACCTTCCTCTCGCGCGTGCTGGGGCTGCTGCGCGAGACGGTGATCGCCTCGGTGTTCGGCGCCAATGCGGCGACGGATGCCTTCTGGGTGGCGTTCCGCATCCCCAATTTCATGCGCCGGCTGTTCGCCGAGGGCGCGTTCTCGCTGGCCTTCGTGCCGGTGTTCGCCGAGGTGCGCGCGCGCGGCGACGAGGCCGCGCTGAAACAGTTCGTGGCGCGCGTCGCCGGCACGCTGAGCGGAGTGCTGCTGGTGGTCACCGCGCTGGGCATCTGGGGCGCGCCGCTGCTGGTGCACGTATTCGCGCCGGGGCTGGGCGACGATCCGGCGCGGCTGCAACTCACCGCGCATCTGCTGCGCATCACCTTTCCGTTCCTGCTGCTGGTGTCGCTGACGGCGCTGGCGGCCGGCGTGCTCAACGCCTATCACAAGTTCGCGCTGGCGGCGTTCACCCCGGTCATCCTCAACCTATGCATGATCGCCGGCGCGCTGTGGCTGGCGCCGCGCCTGGCGATCCCGATCAGCGCGCTGGCCTGGGCCATCCTGGCCGCCGGCGTGCTGCAACTCGCGATCCAGTTGCCGGCGCTGGCGCGGCTGGGGGTGCTGTCGTGGCCGCGCTGGGGCGCGACGCACGGCGACGTGCGCAGGATCATGCGGCTGATGCTGCCCACGCTGTTCGGCTCGTCGGTGGCGCAGATCAACCTGCTGCTGGACACGGTGATCGCCTCGTTCCTGTTCGTGGGCTCGCAGACCTGGCTGGCGCTGTCGGACCGGCTGATGGAATTCCCGCTGGGCGTGTTCGGCGTGGCGCTGGGCACGGTGATCCTGCCGGCGCTGGCGCGGCACCATCAGAGCACCGACCGCGAGGGCTTCCAGCGCGCGCTGGACTGGGGCCTGCGCACGGCGCTGCTGATCGCGCTGCCGGCCGCGCTGGCACTGGTGCTGCTGGCCAAGCCGATGATCGCCACGCTGTTCCAGCACGGCCGCTACAACGCCTTCGATACCGACATGGCCACGCTGTCGCTGACCACGCTCAGTTGCGGACTGCCGGCCTTCGCGCTGGTCAAGGTGCTGGCGCCGGCGTTCTACGCGCGGCAGGACACGCGCACGCCGGTGCGCGCGGCGGTGGTGGCGATGCTGGTCAACATGGCGCTGAACATCATCTTCGTGCTCGCGCTGTTCGCCGGGTGGCACACGCCGGCCGATCTCGACCACGGCCTGATCGACGGCCTGGCGCGCGTGCCGGGGCTGCACATGGCGCTGGGCGCGGCCAGCGCATTGGCGGGCTACCTCAATCTGACGCAACTGTGGCTGGCACTGCGCCGTCAGGGCGTGTACCGCGCGCAGCCCGGCTGGCCGCGGCACCTGGCGCGCACGCTGCTGGCCTGTGCGGTGCTGGCGGCGGTGCTGCTGCTGGGCCGCTGGTGGTGGCCGGACTGGACCACGCCGCCGGCATGGGTAAGGCTGTGGCGCCTGCTGGCGCTGCTGGCGGCGGGCGGCGGTGCCTATCTCGCGGCGCTGTTCGCACTGGGTTTCCGCCTGCGCGAGTTGCGCGAGTCTTGAGGCCGGCTGTGGCGGTGCACCATACTCGTCCGATGTTACGTCTTGCCCGCGATTCCGCGGGGCCCTGCCTGGCCCCGCACGGCAGCGTCGTGGCCGTGGGTGCGCTGGATGGGCTGCACCGCGGCCACCAGGCACTGCTGGCGCGCGTGCGCGAGCGCGCCGATGCGCTGGGCCTGATGCCGCTGGCGGTCAGTTTCGAGCCGCTGCCGCGCGCGTTTTTCGCGCATGCGCCGCTGCCGCGCCTCGGCTCGGTGCGCGAGAAGATCGAAGGGGTCGCCGCCGCCGGCCTGCGCACGCTGCTGCTGCTGCGCTTCAACGCCCGGCTGGCGGCGCTGCCGGCGGAGGATTTCGTGCGCGGCGTGCTGGTCGCCCGCTGCGGCGCGCGCGAGGTGTGGGTGGGCGAGGATTTCCGCTTCGGCCACGCGCGCGGCGGCGATCTGGCCCTGCTGCGGCGCCTGGGCGGCGGGCTGGGTTTTGCCGCGCACGCGCTGGAGACGCACGCGCATGCCGGCGCGCGCATTTCCAGCAGTGCCATCCGCCGCGCGCTGGCGGCCGGCGAGTTCGCCGCCGCCGCCGTGCTGCTGGGGCGGCCCTTCGCGATCGGCGGACGCGTGGTGCGCGGCCAGCGGCTGGGCCGCCGGCTGGGCTATCCCACCGCCAACATCCGCCTGGGCCGGCGCATCAGCCCGATCCGGGGCATCTTCGCCGTGCGCGTGCACGGCGTCGGTGCAGCGCCCCGGCCCGGCGTGGCCAGCCTGGGCCTGCGCCCGACCGTGGGCGGCCGCGAGATGCTGCTGGAAGCGCATCTGTTCGATTTCGACGGCGACCTGTACGGCTGCCATCTGCGCGTGGAGTTCGTGGCCAAGCTGCGCGACGAGGAGAAGTTCGCCAGTCTCGACGACCTCACCCGCCAGATGCACCGCGATGCCGACGCCGCGCGCGCCGCACTGGCCCGCGACCCCGTTCCCGCCTGAGCCCTCCCCGTGAGCACGGACTACAAGCACACCCTGCAGCTGCCGCAGACCGACTTTCCCATGCGCGGCGACCTGCCCAGGCGCGAACCGGACTGGCTGGCGCGATGGGAAGCCGCGCGGCTGTACGCGCAGATCCAGCAGCGCACCGCGCAGCGCGAAAAGACCTTCGTCCTGCACGACGGCCCGCCCTACGCCAACGGCACCATCCACCTCGGCCACGCGGTCAACAAGATCCTCAAGGACATCGTGGTGCGCTCGCGCCTGCTGGCCGGCTGGCGCGCGCCCTACGTGCCGGGCTGGGACTGCCACGGCCTGCCGATCGAGATCGCCGTCGAGAAGCAATGCGGCAAGGCCGGCGAGAAGCTCGACGCCGCCGCCTTCCGTGCCCGCTGCCGCGAATACGCCGCGCGGCAGATCGACCTGCAGCGCGCCGACTTCAAGCGCCTGGGCGTGCTGGGCGACTGGGACAACCCGTACCGCACCATGGATTTCCGCTACGAGGCGGACATGCTGCGCGCGCTCGCGCGCATCCTTGCGCGCGGCCACGTCACCCGCGGCTTCAAGCCGGTGCACTGGTGCTTCGACTGCGGCTCGGCGCTGGCCGAGGCCGAGATCGAATACCAGGACAAGGACTCGCCCGCCATCGACGTGGCGTTCGATGCCGTGGACGGCAGGGCGCTGGCGGCGCGCTTCGGCGCGGAGGCCGGCGATGCCATCGTCGCCGTGCCGATCTGGACCACCACGCCGTGGACGCTGCCGGCCAACCAGGCGGTGGCGATCCATCCCGGGGTCGAGTACGCGCTGGTCGAAGGTCCGGCGCGCGGCGGACGCCGCGTGCTGCTGGTGCTGGCCGCCGCGCTGGCCGAGCCGGCATCGAAACGCTACGGCATGCAGACGGGGGTGGTGCTGGGTCACGCCAAGGGCGCGCGGCTCGCTCCCCCTCCGGGGGGAGAGCCTGTTCTGTTGCGCCATCCGTTCCTCGCGCGCGAGGTGCCGCTGATCCTGGGCGAGCACGTGTCCGCCGAGGACGGCACCGGCGCGGTGCACACCGCGCCCGGCCACGGCCAGGAGGATTTCATCGTCGGCCAGCAGTACGGCCTGGCGGTGGTCAATCCGGTCGATGGCCGTGGCGTGTTCCTGCCCGATACCGGGTTTTTCGCCGGCCAGCACGTGTGGAAGGCCAACGCCGCCATCGTCGAGCTGCTGGCACGGCGCGGCGTGCTGCTGGCGCACCGGAACGTGCGGCACAGCTATCCGCACTGCTGGCGGCACAAGACCCCGGTGATCTTCCGCGCCACGCCGCAGTGGTTCATCGGCATGGACGTGGCCGGGCTGCGCGGCGACGCGCTGGCCGCCATCGAGCACGAGGTAGAGTGGTTCCCCGGCTGGGGCCGGGCGCGCATCGCCGCCATGGTGGCGGGGCGCCCGGACTGGTGCATCTCGCGCCAGCGCACCTGGGGTGTGCCGATCGCGCTGTTCGCGGACCGTGTCACCGGCGAGCCGCACCCGCGCAGCGTGGAGCTGCTGGAGCAGGTGGCGCGCCGCGTCGAGCAGGGCGGGGTGGACGCCTGGTACGCGCTGGATGCGCGCGAACTGCTGGGCGAGGAGGCCGCACGCTACGAGAAGGTCACCGATGTGCTGGACGTGTGGTTCGACTCCGGGGTGACGCACTTCTGCGTGGTCGACGCGCGCCCCGAACTGGCCGCACGGCCTGGTGCCGACCACAGCGTGATGTACCTGGAAGGCTCCGACCAGCACCGCGGCTGGTTCCAGTCGTCCCTGCTCACCCGCGCGGCCATGACCGGCCATGCGCCCTACCGGCAGGTGCTCACCCACGGCTTCACCGTGGACGAGCAGGGCCGCAAGATGTCCAAGTCGCTGGGCAACGGCATCGAGCCGCAGGACGTGATGAAGCGGCTCGGCGCGGACATCCTGCGGCTGTGGATCGCTTCCACCGACTACAGCAACGAGATGGCGCTGTCCGAGCAGATCCTGCAGCGCGTCAGCGACACCTACCGGCGCCTGCGCAACACCGCGCGCTTCCTGCTGGCCAACCTCGATGGTTTCGATCCGCAGGCGCACCTGCTGCCGGTGGACGGATGCCTGCTGCTCGACCAGTGGGCGATCGCGCAGGCCGAGGCGCTGCAGCAGCAGGTGGCGGCGGCCTACGACCGCTACGCCTTCAACGAGGTGGTGCAGCGCGTGCAGAACTTCTGCACCAATGAGCTGGGTGCGCTGTATCTGGACATCACCAAGGACCGCCTGTACACCATGCCGCGCGACAGCCGCGGCCGGCGCAGCGCGCAGAGCGCGATGTACCGCATTCTCGAGGCGATGGTGCGCTGGCTGGCGCCGGTGCTGGCCTTCACCAGCGAGGAGATCTGGCGGCACATGCCCGGTGCGCGCGACGGGAGCGTGCTGTTCGAGACCTGGTACCAGGATCTGGGCGGCAGCGGTGCAGCCGCGCGCGACGTCGTCGCCTGGGCCGAATTGCTGGCCCTGCGCGAGACGGTGACGCGTGTGCTCGAACCGATGCGCAAGGGCGGCGATATCGGCGCGGCGCTGGATGCCGAGGTCGAGGTCTATGTCGACGCGGCGCGCGCGGCGCGCTGGCAGGCCCACGGCGAGGAACTGCGCTTTTTCCTGATCACCTCGTCCTGCCGCGTGCATGCGCTGGCGCAGGCACCCGCGGATGCGCTGGAAGAAAGCCTCGATCTCGGCGCCGAGCGCATTCCGGTCAAGCTGCGCGTAGCGGTCAGCGCCGCGCCCAAGTGCGTGCGCTGCTGGCATCACCGCGACGACGTGGGCGCGCATGCGGCACATCCGGAGCTGTGCGGCCGCTGCGTGGACAACATCGAGGGGCCGGGCGAAAACCGGCGCTTCTTCTGAGCGCGCGTGCCGTGTCGCCGCCGCGTCGCAATGCCCTGCCGTGGCTGCTGCTGTCGGCGGCAGTGATCGCGCTGGACCAGCTCAGCAAGGCGCTGGTCGTGGCGCATTTCGCGCCGGGCCAGACTCGGGTACTGATCCCGCACCTGCTGGACCTGACCCTGACCTTCAACCGCGGCGCGGCCTTCAGTTTCCTGGCCGGCGCCGATGGCTGGCAGCGCTGGCTGTTCACCGCGCTGGCGGTGGGCATCAGCGCCGCGCTGGCCGTGGCGCTGGCGCGCACGCCGCGCGGCGCCTGGCGCAGCGCGTTGCCGTTCGCGCTGATCATCGGCGGCGCGCTGGGCAATTTGATCGACCGGCTGCGCCTGGGCCACGTGGTGGACTTCATCCTGGTGCACTGGCGCAACGACTGGTATTACCCCGCCTTCAACGCGGCCGATTCGGCCATCACCGTCGGCGCGGTGCTGCTGGTGTGGTTCGCGCTGTCCGGCGGCCGTGCCGGCGGCGGGCGATAATGCCCTCCGGTTCTCCGAGGTTCGCGGCGTGGACGTGATTCTTGCCAACCCGCGCGGCTTCTGCGCCGGGGTCGACCGCGCCATCGCCATCGTCGAGCGCGCGCTGGATGCCTACGGCGCTCCCATCTACGTGCGCCACGAGGTGGTGCACAACCGCTTCGTGGTCGAGGGGCTGCGCGCGCGCGGGGCGATCTTCATCGAGGATCTGGCCGACGTGCCGGACGGCGCGGTGCTGATCTTCAGCGCGCACGGCGTGCCGCAGGCGGTGCGCCGGCAGGCCGAGGCACGCGGACTGCGCGTGTTCGACGCCACCTGCCCGCTGGTGACCAAGGTGCACATGGAGGTGTCCCGCCTCGGGCGCATGGGCCAGGACGTGGTGCTGGTGGGCCACGCCGGCCATCCCGAAGTGGAGGGCACGATGGGCCAGTGGCAGGCCGGCTACCGCGGGCGCATCCATCTGGTCGAATCGGTGGCCGATGTCGCCGGGCTGGTGCTGGGGCAGCCGCGGAACGTGGCCTACGTCACCCAGACCACGCTGTCGGTGGACGACACCCGCGCCATCGTCGCTGCCCTGCGCGCGCGTTTTCCGCACATCGAAGGTCCGCGCAAGGACGATATCTGCTACGCCACGCAGAATCGCCAGGATGCCGTGCGCGCGCTCGCCGCCCAGGTGGATCTGGTGCTGGTGGTGGGATCGGCCAGCAGCTCCAACTCCAACCGTTTGCGCGAGCTGGCCGAGAAGCAGGGCGTGCCGTCGTATTTGATCGACGGACCCGAATCCATCGATCCGACCTGGCTGGCCGGCAAGCCGCGCGTCGGTCTGACCGCCGGCGCGTCCGCGCCGGAGCAGCTTGTGCGTGCGGTGATCGAACACCTTCAGAGCGTCGGCGCCGGCGTCGTGCATGAACTTTCCGGCGCCGCCGAAACCATCACCTTCGCGCTGCCGCGCGAGCTTCGAGCCTGATTGCGGCGTGGCACGATCGTGTTGCGCGGCGTGCTTTTTTGCCGTTCATCGTTTTCGTTGAACCATTTGTCGGCTGTTTCTGCATTGTGATTACCTATTCGTAATAGCGTGTCCCCGTCAATTCAGGGATGACGCATGTCGCGGTACGCGCGCGCCGCAGGGGGTTTTTCGCTGATCGAGATGCTGATCGGCGTGGCTGTGGTGGCCGTATTGGTCACGCTGGCCGCACCCGGGTTTCGCAAGGTGCTGGTCAAGCAGCAGGTAGACGGCGCCGCTAACGACCTGTTGGCCGATCTGCAGACCGCGCGCGGTTTCGCCATAAGCCGGGGCCAACTGGTCGGTGTTCAGTCCGATGCGGGCGACTGGCGGCGAGGCTGGCGGATCCAGGCGGATGCGGCGCCGGCAATCGCAGGGTACAGCGCGGACGGCACGACACCGCTGCGCCGGCACGAGGCCGTGCCCGATGGCGTCGATGTCAGCGCCGATCGCGATGGCGCG
>JAJYTR010000063.1 GCA_021792975.1 Pseudomonadota bacterium
CCGATAAGCCTTACACGGAACAATCGGGTTGGGGCCTGACGATCGCGTACACCTGGACGGACGCCAAGTGGAACATGGACAACCAGGCGCTCAACAACAACTACTCCTTCGACGCGGAGTATCCATGGCAGTATCCGTTCATCAGCCAGGCGGTGGCTAAGCAACGTCTGGTGGTGGCCGGCACCCTGAAGGGGCCTTGGGACATTGCCATGGGTGCGCGGCTGACGCTGGCCACGCCGATCCCCGGTGTCAACCTGGCTTGCTACGGCGATCCCAATACGCCCAGCGGTTGTATTCCGGTGGCGGCCACGCCGGAAGGCTCGCGTTTCCTGGTCGGCGGGCGCATCTGGGGTTACCGCGACTTCTCGGTGCAGTTCACCAAGAACTTCAGGCTGTACGGCTTCAACGCCTATGCCCGTGCCGACATCATCAACCTGTTCAACTGGCACAACTACTCGAGCTACATCGAGAATTACGGCAGTAACGGGGTGCTCAACAAACACCCGGTCTCGTATAACCCCATCGGCGAGATCTCCGGCTATCCGCGCTACGTGAAGCTGACCGTTGGTGTGAAGTTCTGACCGGAGCGACCGGCGCCGGGCCATAGCATGGTCCGGCGCGGGTTGTACCGGACACGCGACCGGCGGGTGCGATGCGCCTGCCCCCCGATGACGACCGTCAATGAAAGAGCGTCAGGCAATCCAGCGCATCGTGATCGTCGGCGGCGGCACCGCTGGCTGGATGGCGGCGGCCGCCTTCGCCAAGGTGCTGGGGCCGCGCTATGCCGTGCACCTGGTCGAATCGGAGGAAATCGGCACCATCGGCGTGGGCGAGGCCACGGTGCCGCACCTGAGACGGTTCAACGATCTGCTCGGCATCGATGAAGTCGAGTTCGTCCGCCATGTGCAGGGCACCTTCAAGCTGGGCATCCAGTTCCGCGACTGGGGGCGTATTGGCGACAGCTACATCCACGGGTTCGGCAAGCTGGGTCACGACATCGGTCCGCTGGCATTCCACCAGTTTTGGATCAAGGCCCAACTGAAGGGCATCGCCCGGCCGCTGAACGACTATTCCATCAACACGGCCGCCGCGGTGCTGGGCAAGTTCATGCCATCGTCCAGCGATGCCCCGGCCAACTCGCCGTTGGCCGACATCCACTACGCCTACCACTTCGATGCCGGCCTGTACGCGCGCTATCTGCGCGGCTATGCCGAGCAGCGTGGCGTGCGCCGCACCGAAGGCAAGATCGCGCATGTCCACCTGCACCCCGAGCGCGGCGATGTGACCGCAGTGCAGTTAGAGAACGGCACGCGCATCGAGGGCGACCTGTTCGTGGACTGTTCCGGCTTCCGCGGCCTGCTCATCGAGCAGGCGCTGCACACCGGTTATGAGGACTACACCCGCTGGCTGTTCTGCGACCGCGCGGTGGCCATGGGTTGCGCCAGGGTGGGACCACCGACGCCCTACACACGCGTCAGCGCGCGCGCTGCAGGCTGGCAATGGCGCATTCCGCTGCAGAACCGCACCGGAAACGGCTATGTCTATTCCAGCCGGCACATCAGCGACGACGAAGCCGTTGCGAAGCTGCGTGTCAGCCTTGACGGCGCGCCGCTTGGCGAGCCGCGCCTGCTGCGATTCACGCCGGGCCGGCGGCGCAAGTTCTGGAACCGCAACGTGGTCGCGCTGGGGCTGGCCAGCGGCTTTCTGGAACCGCTGGAGTCCACCAGCATCTTCCTGATCCAGTCCGGCATCGCGCGTCTGCTGGCGGTGATGCCATGGAACGATTTCAGCCCCGTGGTGCAGGACGAGTACAACGCGCAGCTCGCCTTCGAGATCGAGCGCATCCGCGATTTCCTGATCCTGCACTACCACGCCATCCAGCGCGACGACACGCCCTTATGGCGCGAGTGCGCCCGGATGGAGATTCCGCAGCATCTGACCCACCGGATCCGGCTGTTCATGGACAGCGGGCTGATCTTTTACGAATGCAACGAAATGTTCGCCGAACTGAGCTGGGTGCAGGTGATGATCGGACAGAATCTGATGCCCCGTGGCTACCATCCGCTCGTGGACCAGATCAGCGATGCCGAGCTGACGCAACTGGTGGGGGGCGTGGCGCAGGTGATCGATAGTTGCGTTGAGGTGATGCCGCCGCACCAGACCTTCATCGACCGCCGCTGCCCGGCGCTGCCGGGCTGAGCCGCGCCGGTCATGCCGGCGCTCGCGGCGCCGCCGCGGCGGACCGGATCGTTCCCACGGCCGGGATGCCGTGATGTGTGTGTGTGTGTGCGATTCCGCGCACCGGCCAGCGAGGCGGTGCGCGGCTTTTTCTCCCCGGCGAGGATCCGATGTCCAAGACGCTTGCCCTGTTCTCCGTCCTGCTGCTGACCCTGCTGTCCGCGCCGGCTCGCGCGCGGGCCGGCGCAATGCCTTCGTCCGTGCGTACCGGGCTGCCGGTCGAGCATGCGGTGCCACCGCTGATCGCGCAGATCGAAAAGCGCACCTTCGAGTATTTCTGGCATACGACCGACCCGGTCAACGGCCTCGCGCCCGATCACGCCCCGGGGCCGTCGTTCTCCAGTATCGCCGCGGTGGGCTTCGCGCTCACCGCGTATCCGATCGGCGTGGAGCGCAGCTGGATCACCCGCGACCAGGCCATCACCCGCGTGCTGAGGACGCTGCGGTTCTTCCGCGACGCGCCGCAGGGCAAGGCCGCCAGCGGCATCACCGGTTACCAGGGCTTCTACTACCACTTCCTCGACATGCGCACGGGCCGGCGCTGGCCGGGCATCGAGCTTTCGACCATCGACACCGCGCTGCTGATGGGCGGCGTGCTGTTCGACATGAGCTATTTCGATCGCGATACGCCGCGGGAACACAGGATCCGCGAGCTGGCGAGGGCCCTGTACGAACGCGTGGACTGGCCCTGGATGCAGGTGGACCCGCCGCTGGTCAGCATGGGATGGACGCCGGAGCAGGGCTTCATCAAGGCCAACTGGCAGGGCTACAACGAGGGCATGATCCTGTACATCGAGGCGCTGGGTTCGCCCACGCACCCCATCCGGAAGGACGCCTGGAGCGCCTGGACCGCGACGTACGACAGGACCTGGGGCGATTACTACGGCCGCGAGC
Source organism: Pseudomonadota bacterium (assembly GCA_021792975.1). Taxonomy (GTDB): domain Bacteria; phylum Pseudomonadota; class Gammaproteobacteria; order Xanthomonadales; family Rhodanobacteraceae; genus Metallibacterium. The sequence continues at coordinate 3,133 of JAJYTR010000063.1, forward strand.
AGCTCGGCTTCGCGCCGCTGTTCGGGCATCAGTACTCGGAATCGTGGATCGACTTCCGCGGCATCCGGGACGCCTACATGCGCGGCAAGGGCATCGATTATTTCATCAACAGCCGCCGCGCCACCGAGTCGCAGCGCGACTACGCCATCGCCGACCCGATGGGCTGGACCGGCTACGGCAGGAATCTGTGGGGCCTGACCGCCTGCGACGGACCGGGCGATTTCGTCCTGGACCAGGGCGGCCGCAAGCGGATCTTCTTCGGCTATGCCGCGCGCGGCGCCGGCCTCCGCGGGACGCGGGACGACGGCACCATCGCACCCACCGCGGCGCTGGGCTCGATCGCCTTCGCGCCGGGAATCGTCATTCCCATGGTCGAGGCCATGCAGGCGAAATACGGCAGGTTCATCGACGGACCTTACGGCTACGTCGATGCGTTCAATCCCAGCTTCCACGAAACCGGCGTGCCGCTGCGCACCGGCAAGGTGATTCCGGGCGTGGGCTGGGTGGATTCCGAGCGCCTGGGCATCGACCAGGGACCGATCCTGCTGATGATCGAGAACTACCGTTCCGGTTTCGTCTGGCGGGTGATGCGCAGAAACCCCTACATCCGCCGCGGACTGCAGCGCGCCGGTTTCACCGGCGGCTGGCTGGACGGCCATCCCGCCACGCAGTAAACCCCTGGTCATGCACCGTATCGCGCCGCGCGTCGCATCGCTGCTGCTGCTGGCGCTGGCCGGCCTGCTGGGCGGCTGCGGCACCTCCGCGCGGCAGCGGCCCATCGTGCTGCAGTTCTGGGCCATGGGCCAGGAAGGGCGGGCGGCGGCGCGGCTGGTGCGGGGCTTCGAGCGCGAGCATCCGGATCTGCGCGTCGAAGTGCAGCAGCTGCCGTGGGCCGCCGCACACGCCAAGCTGCTCACCGCCTACGCCGGCGGCACCACGCCCGACGTGGCGCAGATGGGCAATACCTGGATCCCGGAAATGGCCGCGCTGCGCGCCATCGTGCCGCTGCAGCCGTTCATCGCCGGCTCGCGCATCGTCACCCCCGCCGACTACTTTCCCGGCATCTGGGGCAGCAACGTGGTGGCCGGCCGCGTCTACGGCGTGCCGTGGTACGTCGACACGCGGCTGATCTTCTATCGCAGGGACATCCTGGCCGCGGCCGGCTTCGACCATCCACCCCGCAGCTGGGCCGGCTGGCTGCGCATGATGGCGGCGATCAAGGCGCGCGCGCGGCCGGGCGACTGGGCGGCGCTGCTGCCGCTCAACGAGTTCGAGCAGCTGGTGTCGTTCTCGCTGGAGCAGCCGGGCTCGTTCCTGAAAGACCACGACCGCTACGGCAACTTCCAGTCGCCGCAGTTCCGGCGGGCACTGCGCTTCTACCTGCGGTTTTTCCGCGAGGGCTACGCGCCGCGCATCGACAACACCCAGATCGCCAGCGTGCCCATCGAGTTCGCGCGCGGGCACTACGCCTTCTACGTCTCCGGGCCGTGGATGATCCGCGAGTTCCAGAGGCACATGCCCGCTTCGGTGCAGCAGGACTGGGCCACGGCGCCGCTGCCGGGACCGGCGGGGGCGGCCGGCAATTCGGGCATCGCCGGCGGCGCCAGCCTGGTGATCTTCCGCAACAGCCGGCACCAGGCCGCGGCCTGGAAGCTGATCGAGTATCTCTCGCGGCCGGCGGTGCAGGACGAGTTCCACCGCCTCACCGGCGACCTGCCGCCGCGACGCGCCAGCTGGGCCAGGCCGGACATCGCGCGCAACCCCTACGCCGCGGCCTTCCGCACGCAGCTCGAGCATGCGCGTGCGGTGCCGCGCATCGCCGAATACGAACAGATCGTGCGCGAGATGCAGACCATCGCCGCGCGCGCGGCCTGGGGCGAGCTGGACACCGCGCAGGCCACCGCGCTGATGGACCGCAAGACCGACGCCATCCTGGCCAAGCGGCGCTGGATGATCGCGCACGGGAGGCTGCCGTGAGGCCGGGCAGGCGCATCGCCGGCTGGGTGTTCATCGCGCCCGCGCTGATCGTGATCGGCGTGTTCTTCCTGCTGCCGGTGCTGCTGGCGGTGGGACTCAGCCTCACCGACTTCGACATCTACGCGCTGGCCAGCCTGCGCAACCTGCAGTTCGTGGGGCTGGACAACTACCTCGCCGTGCTGCGCATGGGGCTGTTCTGGCGGGCGCTGGGCAACACGCTGTACTTCGTGGTGGTAGGCGTGCCGCTGTCGATCGGCGCGGCGCTGGGCGCGGCGCTGCTGGTGCACTCGCGGCTGGCGCGCTGCAGGGGTTTCTTCCGCGTGGCGCTGTTCACCCCGGTGGTGACCAACCTGATCGCGGTGGCGGTGATCTGGAAATACCTGTTCCAGACCCGCTACGGCATCGTCAATTTCGTGCTGGGCCGGTTCGGTGTGCATCCGGTCGACTGGCTGGGCGATCCGCACATGGCCATGCCCACCATCATCCTGTTCGCGCTGTGGAAGAATTTCGGCTACGCCATGATCATCGTGCTGGCCGGCCTGCAGGCCATTCCCGACGAGCTGTACGAAGCCGCGCGGCTGGACGGCGCGAGCGCCTGGAGGCAACTGCGCCACATCACCCTGCCGCTGCTGGGGCCCACGCTGATGACGGTGGGCCTGCTGACCATGGTGGGCTATTTCCAGCTGTTCGCCGAGCCCTACGTGATGACCGAGGGCGGTCCCCTGCAGAGCACGCTGTCGGTGCTGTACCTGATGTACAACCAGGGCTTCGACTGGTGGAATCTGGGCCTGGCCTCGGCCATCGCCTTCGTGCTGTTCGTGTTCACGCTGGCCGCCACCGGCCTGCTGGTGCGGGCGGGTCGCCGCAAGGGCTGGGTATGAACCGCGCGCGTGCCGCCGCCTGGACCGTCAACGGCCTGCTGGCCGTGCTGGCACTGGTCACGCTGTTCCCGCTGTTGTGGATGCTCTCAGTCTCGCTGATGCCACAGGGCTCGGCCAGCACCTTCCCGCCGCCGCTGCTGCCGGCGCATCCCACGCTGGCCAACTACCGCACGCTGTTCGTGGCCGCCGACCTCGGCCGCTACCTGCTCAACAGCCTCATCGTCTCCGGCGGCATCACCCTGGGTGCGCTGGTGTGCAACCTGCTGGCCGGCTACGCCTTCGCCAAGCTGCGCTTCGCCGGCCGCGACCGTGTGTTCGGCCTGCTGCTGGCGGCGCTGGTGATTCCCTCGCAGGTGGCGATGATGCCGCTGTTCCTGCTGGTGCGGGAGCTGCACATCGTCGACAGCTACGCCGGCGTGATCCTGCCCGCGCTGGCCAGCATCTTCGGCATCTATCTGGTGCGGCAGTACGCGCGCGCCATCCCCGACGAGATGCTGGAGGCCGCGCGCATCGACGGCGCCGGCGAGCTGCGCATCTTCCTGCGCGTGGTGCTGCCGCTGCTCAAGCCGATCATCCTAACGCTGACCATCCTCACCTTCCTCACCGCCTGGAACGATTTCATGTGGCCGCTGATCGTGCTCACCGGCAACCACCACTTCACGCTGCCGATCGCGCTGGCCTCGCTGGCCCGCGAGCACAACCCGGACGTGGAGATGCTGATGGCCGGTTCCGTGGTCACGGTGGTGCCGGTGCTGCTGCTGTTCCTGCTGCTGCAGCGCTACTACATCCAGGGCCTGCTGCTGGGCAGCGTCAAGCGATGAAGGCGTGCTGCGCGGACGGATGCGATGCATGCCGGGTGCGGTCCTGCTGGGTGCGATCGCGCTGTGCGCGCCGCCGCCGCGGTCGGCCTGGTGCTGCCGGAGCTCAACGGCAAGCTCGACGGCTTCGCCATGCGCGTGCCGACCCTCAACGTGTCGGTGGTCGATCTGACCTTTGTCGCCGCGCGCGCCACCAGCAGGGACGAGATCGACGCCGCGCTGCGCGAGGCCAGCGAAGGCGCATTGAAGGGCATCCTCGGCATCAACACCCAGCCGCTGGTATCGGTGGATTTCAACCACAACCCGCTGTCGAGCATTTACGACGCCACCCAGACCCGGGTGATGGGCGGCACCCTGGTCAAGGTGCTCTCCTGGTACGACAACGAATGGGGCTTCTCCAACCGCATGCTGGACATGACCCTCGCGCTGATGGCGGCGTCCTGAGCAGCCCGTAACAGGCAGGCTGGACCGCAAACTTCAGCCCGAGGTCGCGCAGGAAAACACCGGGCTTGCCGGCCCGGCCCGACATTGCGGGAGAGCACGGGACTTGCCGGCCCAGCCTGCGGTGCTCGCGCACGGCCGCGGCGCCCGGCAGAATCGGCTGCATGGCGAATGTTGCTGTCCCCACCATCGAGCTCGAGCTGCACAGTCTCGCGCAACTGTTCGACGTGCTCGACCCGGCACCGTTCCGCGAGCGCGCGCTGGATTCGCACGCGCATCGCTATCTGCTCTCCTACGCGCAGGAACTCGACCCGCGCGGCGCTCTGCGCCTGCGCGTGCACCTGCCGTCCGAACTGCGCGATGCCGCCGACACCATCGGCGCGGCGGTACACAACCATTTCGCCTACGAGCGCGACCAGGCCGCGCGGCTATTGCGCGCGCGCATGCGCCTGGCGTGGCGGGCACTGCTGGTCGGCATGCTGATCCTGGCCTCGACCACCCTGGTCGGCCAGGAGCTGCGCCGGCTGCCGCTGCTCGACTGGCTGGGCGAAGGCGTGCAGATCCTCGGCTGGGTGATGCTGTGGTATCCGCTCGACCTGTTGCTGTTCCAGCGCCGCGAGGCGGTCGCCGAGCTGCGCGCGCTGGACGCGCTGGCGCACGCCGAGGTGGAGCTGATCGACCGCGACGGCAGCCGCGGCGCGGCCGGTTGAGCCGCCCGGCCCGCCGTCAACTCAAGCGCCGACGAGCCACCACGCCAGCCACGCGCCGCCGACGATCGCCGCCTGCGCAACGGCCAGCGGCGCCGCGAACCGCAGCCCGCCGGCGATCCATGCCGCGGCGCACTTGCTGAGCGCGTTGCTGCTGAAAGCCGCCAGCACCGCGACCGGCGCCAGCCCGGACGACAGATGTCCATCCACCGTCAACTGCGCGACCGAAACCGCGGCAGCGTGCGCGTCGGCCAATCCGGCTGCGGTCGCCGCCAGCAGCGCGCCGGTCGCTCCGAGCGCGCGCCGCGCCGCGTCCGCCGCGAGCAGCACTACGCTGACCAGCAGCGCAAAGCCCAGCGCGTGGCGCGGATCGAAGGGCCGCCGCAACGGCAATGCCGCGCGTTCCACGCGCGCTGCGCTGCGACGCAATGCGATCACCGCCGTGATCAGCGCCGCCACGCCGGCCGCCAACAGCGGCGCCGACAGATGCAGCAGCAGTTCCGGCGCCAGCGCGCCGACCAGCAGCGCCAGTTGCAGCACGGTGGCGATGTTCGACAGCAGCGCGCCGCCGAGGCAGGCCGCGAACAGCGCCGGCTGCTGCCGCGCGCGCTGGCCCATCGCGCCGATGGTGGCGGTGCTGGAGACGAACCCGCCGACCAGGCCGCCGAGTGCCAGTCCGCGCGCCGGACCCAGCAGGCGCAGCGTCACGTGGCCGAGACTCTGGATCGCTATCACCAGCAACGCCAATACCCACAGCGTGCGCAGATTCAGTCCGGCCAGCAGCGCGAGCGGGCGATCCGGCAACAGCGGCAGGATCACCAGCACGGCAGCAGCCAGCAGCAGGCCCGCGTGCAGTTCTTCGGCACTGAGCGCGCGCCGCGCGAAATGATGCAGCCGCGTCTTCGCGGCCAGCGCCAGCGTGGTCAGCACCGCCAGCGCCGCCGCCCCTGCCGGCGCACGCATCGCCAGCGCGCCGAGCAGGACTGCCAGCAGCAGCGCCAGCTCGGTGGTCAGACCGGGATCGTCGTCGCGCGCGCGCAGGTAGCCGGCCAGCGCGAATGCCGCGGCGGCCAGCAGCGTCACCGCCAGCGCCGCATCGCCCAGCCGGATGGCGACCGCACCGGCCAGCGCCGCCAACAGAAAGCTGCGCAATCCCAGCGGCTGCCGCCGCGGACCGCGGCCCTTGTGACGCTCACGCTCGATGCCGAGCAGCAGGCCGCTGCCCAG
>JAJYTR010000064.1 GCA_021792975.1 Pseudomonadota bacterium
CGCTGCGGCGTGGCGATGTCGCCGTTGGCGATCACCGGGATGCGCGCGGCGGCCTTGACCGCGGCGATCGTCTCGTACTCGGCCTCGCCCTCGTACTTGTCGGCGCGGGTGCGGCCGTGCACGGCCAGCGCGGCGATGCCGGCGTCCTCGGCGATGCGCGCGATGCGCAGGGCGTTGCGGTGCTCGCGGTCCCAGCCGGTGCGGATCTTCAGCGTCACCGGCACGTCCACCGCCGCCACCACGGCGGCGAGGATGCGCGCCACCAGCGGTTCGTCCTGCAGCAGCGCCGAGCCGGCCCAGGCGTTGCACACTTTCTTGGCCGGGCAGCCCATGTTGATGTCGATGATCTGCGCGCCCTGCGCCGCGTTGTGGCGTGCGGCTTCGGCCAGCAGGCGCGGGTCGCTGCCGGCGATCTGCACGCTGACCGGCTCGGGTTCGCCGGCGTGGTCCATGCGCGCGCGCGACTTGGCGCTGCGCCACAGGCGCGCGTCGCTGGTGGTCATTTCGGAGACAGCCAGTCCCGCCCCCATGCGCTTGCACAGCAGCCGGAACGGCTTGTCGGTGACCCCGGCCATGGGCGCCAGTACCAGCGGCGGGTCGATGCGGTAGGGACCGATCTGCATTGACGGATTGTAGGGGGCGCCGGGCTCAGGACGGCAGCCGGTCCTCGCGCAGCGCGATGTGCAGCGCGGCGGCGGCGGCGCGATAGTGCATGGCCCCGCGCGCATCGAACGGACACAGCACGATCTGCAGGTCCATGGCCGCGCGCAGCTCGGCCAGCGCCACGTGCACGGCCTCGGCATAGGGATAGCCGTACACGCCGCAGCCGATCGCGGGAAACGCGATGCTGCGCGCGCCGGCCTGCCGCGCCAGCGCCAGGCTGCTGCGATAGCAGGCGGCCAGCACGCCGGGTTCGCCATCCCCTCCGCCGCGCCACACCGGCCCGACCGTGTGCACGACCACGCGCGCGCGCAGAGCGAAGCCCGGGGTCAGCCGCGCCTCGCCCGGGGGGCAGCGCACGCCCGGCGCCGTTTCGGGCAGGGCGCGGCAGGCGTCCAGGAGCGCGGGACCTGCGGCACGGTGGATGGCGCCGTCCACACCGCCGCCGCTCAGCAGCGTCGGATTGGCGGCGTTGACGAGGGCATCCACGGCCAGCGCGGTGAGATCACCGATGGAGAGGAACAGTGCAGCCATGCGCGGATGGCGGAAGCGGCCGGTGCGGTGCGCGCCACTATACTGCCGGCATGCCTTCACGCCCTCCGGCGATGCGCGGCGCCTTGCCCGCATCCCGCGTCACGCGCGAGCCCGAGCAGCGCATCGTCGGACTCAATGCCTGCCGCGCCGCCTTCGCGCGGCGCCCGCAGGATCTGCGCAAGCTGTGGCTGACCGCCGCCCGCCAGCGCGAACTGCGCGACATGCTGGCCTGGTGCGTGGCGCGACGCATCGGCTACCGCCTCGTCGAGGCCGCGGAACTGGAGAAGCTCTCCGGCAGCGGCCACCACGAGGGCGTGTGCGCGGCGTTCCGCCAGCCGGCCGTACCCTCGCTGCAGGCGCTGCTGGCGGCATTGCCGGCCGGCCCCGCGCTGCTGCTGTGGCTGGCGGGGGTGGGCAATCCGCACAACCTGGGCGCGGTGCTGCGCAGCGCCGCGCACTTCGGTGCGGCGGGCCTGCTGGTTCCCGCGGGCGCGCCCGGGGCGCTGCTTTCACCGGCCGCGCTGCGCGTGGCCGAGGGCGGCGCCGAGGTGGTGCCGGTGCTGGCGGTGGCGGACGCGCCGCGCGCGCTGGCGCAATTGCGCGCGGCGGGTTTCGCCATCGCCGCCAGCACGCCGCACGACGCGCGACCGCTGTATGCCGTGCCGCTGCCCGCGCGCCTGCTGCTGGCGCTGGGCGCCGAAGGCACGGGGCTCGCTGACGGCTTCATCGCCGCTGCCGATCTGCGCCTGCGCATCCCCGGCAGCGGCGCGGTGGAGAGCCTCAACGTCGCCGCCGCTGCCGCGGTGCTGATGGCCGAATGGTTTCGCGGCCACGCGGCGGCGCGCTGAGGCCGTCACTGCCGCTTCAGCAGATCGCGGATCTCGGTGAGCAGTTGCACGTCCGCGGGTGGCGCCGGCGGCGGGCCGGCCTCGGCGGGCACGGGCCGCACCAGCCGGTTGAGGCCGCGCACCAGCAGGAAGATGGCCGCGGCGATGACCAGGAACTGGATGATGGTGTTGAGGAACACGCCGACGCCGATGGCCACCTCCGGGTGACCGGGCTCGGCCGAGCGCAACACCCACTTCCATGCCGAAAAGTCCACCCCGCCGACGATCAGCCCGATCGGCGGCATGATCACGTTGTCGACCAGCGCGGTGACGATCTTGCCGAAGGCGGCGCCGATCACCACGCCGACGGCGAGGTCCATCACGTTGCCGCGCATGGCGAACTGCCTGAACTCGCCGAGCATCCCCATCGTTCGTCTCCCCCGGGGCCCATGCCCCGCGCCATTATGCCGGGCGCTCAGGCCAGCACGAACGACAGCACCAGCACCAGCAGCACGAACAGCGTCACCAGCACCATCGGTGGGTCGCGCTCGTAGACGAACGACAGCACCGAGACCGCCACGCGCAGCACCGGCGTGAGGATCAGCAGCAGCACGCCCAGCACCACCACGCCGCTGCCGCGGCCGGCGGCCAGCGCCGCGCGCAGTTGCGCCAGACTGTGCGGGAAGTCGGCGCCGGGACGCACCAGCGCGCGGTAGTTGCTGCCATCGTCCAGCAGCTGCGCCTGCTGCGGATGGTGCAGGAACATCAGCAGCAGGCCGGCGGCGATCACCAGCACCGACGCCAGCACGCCGATGCGCAGCACCCAACTGATCGCCAGCTCCACCTGGCGCACGCGTCGCGTCAGTTCGGCGGCCTGCAATGGCGCCGCCGCCGGTCCGTGATGTCCCGCATTCATCTCGCCAGTCCCCGCTGCAGCATTTCCGCGGCCACCGCGATCAGCACGATCACGAACAGCAGGCGCACGGTCCGGTTGGTGGCGCGCCCCAGGTAGCGCGCGCCGAACATCGAGCCCAGCAGCACGCCGATGGCCACCGGCGCGGCGATGACCGGATCGATCTGGCCGCGCTCGAAATACATTCCCGCGCTGGCCGCGGCGGTGACGCCGATCATGAAATTGCTGGTGGCGGTGGAGACTTTCATCGGCATGCGCATGGCCAGGTCCATGGCCGGCACCTTGAGCGCGCCCGAGCCGATACCCAGCAGCGCGCTGACCATGCCGGCGACGTACATCATGGCCAGGCCCACGCCGGTGCGCTGCACCTTGTAGTCGTAGTCACAGCCATCGGCGTCGTCATGGTAATGGCCATGCAGCTTGAAGTAATTGGCCAGGCGGTCGTGCGAGACCGTCAGCGGCACGGTGGCGCGGCGGTGGCGGTAGGTGGCCAGCGCCGAGTAAGCCAGCACCACGCCGAACAGCACGTAGAGATCGCGCGCGGGCAGCAGCGTGGTGAGGTAGGCGCCGCTGACCGCGCCCAGCGTGGTGGCGATTTCCAGGAACATGCCGGCGCGCAGGTTGGTCATTTTGTCGCGCACGTAGGCGGCGGCCGCGCCGCTGGAGGTGGCGATCACCGAGACGATGCTGGCGCCGATGGCCAGGTGGATGTCGACGCCGTAGAAGCGCACCAGCACCGGCACGATCAGCACGCCGCCGCCGAGCCCGACCAGCGAGCCCAGCGCGCCGGCGGCGATCGAGACCACGCCCAGAGAAAGCACGAAGGCCAGCAGCGTCATGGCTTGTGCTGCGCACGGGCCTGGCGGCGTGCGTGCCGCACAGGTATGGCCGCGCCGGCGCGCCGCCGGACGACAGGATGGCCGCGCATGCTCAGACCAGACGCCCTTCCAAGGTGGCGATGGCGCCGAGCGCGGCGCGCCAGCGGTCGCCGCGCGCCAGCGGGCCCACGCCGGCCGGCGTGCCGGTGAAAATCACGTCCCCGGGCTGCAGCGTCCACAGCCTGGACAGTTCGTGGACGATCTCCGGCAGCGTCCAGATCATCTGCGCGATGTCGGCCTGCTGGCGCAGCGTGCCGTTGACCTCCAGCGTCAGCGCGGCCTGGCGCGGATGCCCGCAGGCGCCGGCCGGCACCAGCGCCGAGACCGGCGCCGAGGCATCGAAGCCCTTGGCGCTGTCCCAGGGCGCGCCGTCGGCCTTGGCGCGGTTCTGCAGGTCACGGCGGGTGAGGTCCAGGCCCACGCCGTAGCCGTAGACGTGATCGAGTGCGTCGCCGGCGGCGATGTCGCGGCCGCCGCGGTGCAGAGCCACCACCATTTCCACCTCGTGGTGCAGATCGCTGGTGGCGCCGGGGTGGGGCACGTCGCTTTCCAGCCACAGCGCATCGGCCGGCTTCATGAAGAACACCGGCGTCGAGCGCACAGCGTCACCGCCCATCTCGCGCACGTGCTCGCCGTAGTTGCGTCCGATGCAGTACACGCGATGCACAGGGAAGCGCCGTGCCTCGCCCTGGATGGGCAGGTTGATCGGGGCGGGCGGGGCGAATGGGAAGTCCATGGCGAATCCATCGAGCGGCTGGAGGGGCACGATGGTAGTACGCGGACGCGCGGGGATCGGCACCCGGCGCGCCCCGTCTATTGCACGTCCTGCCGGACGGTGCGCCGCTCCTCTGAGGTCATCCCGGACGGCGCGTAGCGCCGAGCCGGGACCCAGACGGGCGCTGCGCAAGAGCCACTGGATCCCCGCCCCCCGCCTTCGCAGGGGCAGGCTTTCGCGGGGATGACAGCAAAGGGCGGTGCATCACTCTTCACGATGTCATCCCGGACGGCCCGCAGGGCCGAGCCGGGATCCAGACGGACGTTGCGCAAGAGCCACTGGATCCCCGGTTCGCGCTGTGCGCGCCCGGGGATGACAGCAAAAAGGCAACGTCGTGCCGGACTGCAACCCACTTTGTGACGTCCTCCCGGCCTGCGCGTTCTTTGCTCTGATGTCATCCCGGACGGCCCGCAGGGCCGAGCCGGTACGTCATCCCGGACGGCGCCCGCAGGGCCGAGCCGGGATCCAGATTGGCGCCCCGCAAGAGCCACTGGATCCCCGTCCGCGCTTACGCGGACGCAGGTTTTCCGGCGGGGATGACGGCAAGAACGCGTAGCCGCCATTCTGTTCCTGGCCGCTGTTCCGGATTGCGCGGACGGAACCCGGAATTCGGCGGCGCGGCGACCGGCGCCTGGCCCCACGCAGGCGGCATCGCAGGTTGACAGCTGTCAGCGCGGATGGCTGACCACGGGGCCTGTCCGCTACCGTACGCCCACGGCACACTGCCGGTCGTGGCGAGGGGTTCCCGGAGTCCGCAGCGATGAGTCAACCGCAGGAGGATCTGCTGGCGCAGCTGCGCATCGGCCGCGAGGCGCGCGACCTGCCGGCGCCGCGACGGCGCTGGCCGTGGATTGCCGGTGCGGCGGTGCTGCTGCTGGCGGTGCTGGGTGCGGCACTGGCCTACGCGCTGTCGCGTCCGCCGCAAGTGCGGGTGGCCACGGTGCAGGCACCGGCGGCGGCGGGCGGCGGCTCGGTGCTGCAGGCCACCGGCTACGTCACCGCGCGGCGTGCGGCCACGGTGTCGGCGCAGATCACCGGGCGCCTCACCGAGGTGCATGTCGAGGAGGGCGAACACGTCAAGGCCGGGCAACTGCTGGCGCGGCTGGACGACAGCCAGGCCAGGGCGCAGTTGCGGCTGGCCGAGGCCAACGAGGCCGCCGCGCGCGCGGCGCTGGGGCAGTACGCGGCCAACGCGCGCCTCGCGGAACTGACGCTGCATCGCGAGCGCACGCTGGTGGGCAAGGGCCTGGCGCCGCGGCAGTCGCTGGACCAGGCGCTGGCCAGCGCCGAGGCCGCGCAGGCCGCACTGGCCAACGCGCGCGACCAGATCGCGGTGGCAGCGGCGCAGCGCCGCGCAGCGCAGGTCGACTACGACTACACCTTCGTGCGCGCGCCCTTCGCCGGGGTGATCACCGACAAGGCCGCGCAGGTGGGCGAGATCGTCTCGCCGCTGTCAGCCGGCGGCGGCTTCACGCGTACCGGCGTGGCCACCATCGTCGACATGAACTCGCTGGAGGTCGACGTCGACGTCAACGAGTCCTACATCCATCGCGTGCATCCCGGCCAGCCCGCCGAGGCGGTGCTGGATGCCTATCCCGACTGGCGCATCCCGGCGCGCGTGATCGCCATCGTGCCCACCGCCGACAAGGCCAAGGCCACGGTGAAGGTGCGCGTCGCACTGCTGCAAAAGAGCCCGCGCATCCTGCCCAACATGGGCGTACGGGTGAATTTTCTGGAGCGCGCGGCCACGTCCAACGCGGCACCCAAAGGCGTGCTGATCCCCGCCGCCGCGCTGATCGACGTCGCCGCCGGCCAGGCCGCATGGCGTGTGCGTGATGGCCGCGTCGAGCGCGTGCCGGTGCGCGTGCTGGCCAGCCTCGGCGATCTGCGTCGGGTCACGGGCGCGCTGCTGGCGGGCGAGCAAGTGGTGATCAAGCCCAGCGCGCATCTGCGCGCCGGCATGGCGGTGCGCGTGGCCGCGACAAGAGGAGACTGAGACGATGAACACGGCGAATGCGACGGGCGGCAACCTGATCGAGATCCGCGATCTGGCCAAGGCCTACACGCGCGGCAAGCAGCGCGTGCCGGTGCTGCAGGGCGTGAACCTGGATGTGGCGGCGGGCGACTTCTTCGCGCTGATGGGCCCCTCGGGTTCGGGCAAGACCACGCTGCTGAACTTGATCGGCGGGCTGGATACGCCCAGCGCCGGCAGCATCGTCATCGGCGGCCAGCGCGTCGACCGGCTGGGCGGCGCCGCGCTGGCGCGCTGGCGCGCGGCGCACGTGGGCTTCGTGTTCCAGTTCTACAACCTGCTGCCGATGCTCAGCGCGCAGAAGAACGTGGAGCTGCCGTTGCTGCTGACCAAGCTGTCCGCGGCCGAGCGGCGCAAGCGCGCGGCCATCGCGCTGCAGTTGGTGGGCCTGGCCGATCGCGCCGGCCACAAGCCCAGCGAGCTTTCCGGCGGCCAGCAGCAGCGCGTGGCCATCGCCCGCGCCTTCGTCACCGACCCCACCTTGCTGGTATGCGACGAGCCCACCGGCGATCTCGACCGCGCCGCGGCCGAGGAGGTGCTGGGCCTGCTGCAGCGGCTCAATCGCGCGCACGGCAAGACCATCGTCATGGTCACCCACGATCCGCGCGCGGCGGAGCACGCCACGCACATGGTGCATCTGGACAAGGGCGAACTGGTTGGCGCCGCGCGCGTGGCGCAGCCGGCCTGAGGAGTGGCGCGATGAAATATTTCTCGCTGGTATGGGCAGCGCTGTGGCGGCGCAAGGCGCGCACGCTGTTCACGCTGTTCTCGGTGCTCACCGCATTTCTGCTGTTCGGCATGCTCGATGCGGTGCGTACGGTGTTCAATGCCGGCGATCAACTGTCCTCGGGGCGCATGATCGTCAGCTCCAAGCTATCGATCACGCAGGCGTTGCCGATCTCGCTGCTCAATTCCATCCAGCACGTACCCGGCGTCAAGCAAGTGGGTTGGGCCAACTGGTTCGGCGGTTACTACCAGCACCCGACGCCGTTTTTCCCCAACTTCGCGGTCAGCAGCAACTACCTGGGCCTGTTCCGTGGTCGCTACGAATTGCCGCCGGCGCAGGCCAGGGCCTTTGCCGACACGCGCGATGGCGCGGTGGTGGGTGCGGCACTGGCCAGGCAGTTCCACTGGACGCTGGGCCAGCGCGTGCCGCTGATCGCCGGCATCTTTCCGCGCACGGACGGTGGCAACGACTGGAATTTCCAGATCGTCGGCATCTTCACCACCAAGAACGCCAAGCTGAAGGCAGTCGAGCAGCAGTTCCTGTTCCACTGGAAATATTTCGACGAGGGCAATGCCTACATGAAAAACATGGTCGGCTGGTACGTGGTGAATCTAGACGACCCTGCGCATGCCAATCGCGTGGCACAGGCCATCGATGCACTCAGCCAGAACTCCGACCACGAGACCAAGACGCAGACCGAGCAGGCGTTCCAGGCCTCATTCGCCAAGCAGATCGGCGACATCGGCCTGATCGCCGGCGGCATCATGGCGGCGGTGTTTTTCACCCTGCTGCTGCTCACCGGCAACACCATGGCGCAGGCGGTGCGCGAGCGCATCCCCGAGCTGGCGGTGCTGAAGACGCTGGGTTTCCAGGATCGCACCGTGCTGGCGCTGGTGCTGGCCGAATCGGTGCTGCTGATCGTGCTGGGCGGCGTGCTGGGCATGGCTCTGGCGATGCTGCTGACGCCGATGGTCAGCGCCGCGAGCGGCGGTGCGTTGCCGCTGCCGCCGCTGGGGCTGCATAGCTGGTTGTTGGCGCTGGGCCTGATGCTGCTGATCGGTCTGCTGGTCGGTGCGCTGCCGGCGCTGCGCGGCATGCGTTTGAAGATCGTCGATGCATTGGCTGGCCGCTGAGGAGATCACCATGCGCTTTCTGATCAATGCCGCGACATTGCTGGTCCTGCTGCTCGGTCTGTATTTGTGGATCAGGTTGCCGTGGTGGCTGCT
>JAJYTR010000065.1 GCA_021792975.1 Pseudomonadota bacterium
CGCGATGTGCGCGGCATGCCCGGGATGCGCGTCGGCCTTGGTCAGCACCACCACCGCCTGCGCGCCGGAGCCTTCGATCAGCGCCAGATAGCGCAGCGCGCGGGCCGGGTTGAAATCGCCGTCCAGACCCATCAGCACGCACACGGTGTCGACGTTGGCGGCGATGGGCTGGCGCGCGTAGCGCTCGCCGGCGGCGGCGCGCTCGAGCAGGCTGCGCCGCGGCAGGATGGATTCGATCTGCGCCGGCGCGCCCGCGCGCACGATCACGAAATCGCCCACCGCCGGGCGTTCCGTGGCCGGCAGGTTCCTGCGCAGGAAGCCGGGCGCCGGCTGCGCGGTGAAGGTGCGGGTGCCGTCGTGCAGCACGTAGCCGGCGCGGTGCTGGGCGGCCACGCGCGCCAGCGAGCGGCCTGCCGCCGCCGGCGGCAGCACGGCGTCGGGCGGCCAGCCGATGGCGGCCAGCGCGGCACGGGGATCGTGAACCGGCATGGCGCGATTATGCCGGGCGCACTGCCGCGGTCGGAGGGCGCTGCTAGCATGGCGCGCTCTTGTCCCCATGCCCCGTCTCATGTCCGCCAACCGCTTCGTGCCGGCCTCCCGCCTCGACCAGGTGCGCTATGACATCCGCGGCCCGCTCAGCCAGCGCGCGCGCGAGCTGGAGCAGGCCGGCATCGACCTGCTGCGGCTGAACATCGGCAATCCGGCACGCTTCGGCCTGCATGCGCCGGCGGCGCTGCAGGAGGCCATCGCCGCCAACCTGCCCAAGGCCGATCCCTACGGCCACGAGCTGGGCCTGGAATCCGCGCGCGAGGCGCTGCGGCTGGATGCCGCCGCGCGCGGCATCGCGCTGGCCGATGCCGAGCACGTGTTCATCGGCAACGGCGTCAGCGAGCTGATCGACATGGCGCTGCGCGCGCTGCTGGAATCGGGCGACGAGGTGCTGCTGCCGCGCCCGGACTATCCGCTGTGGAGCGCGGCCACGCGCCTCAACGGCGGGGTGCCGCGCTACTACGACTGCCCGGCCGCGCGCGGCCATCTGCCCGATGCCGGCGAAATCGACGCCCTGGTCACGCCGCGCACGCGCGCGCTGGTGCTGATCAACCCCAACAACCCCACCGGCGCGGTGTATCCGCGCGCGCTGCTGCAGGCGCTGGTGGAGGTGGCGCGGCGCCACGGTCTGCTGCTGCTGAGCGACGAGATCTACGAGGGCATCGTGTACGACGGCGCGCAGTCGCTGCCGCTGGCCGGCCTCAGCGGCGAGGTGCCCTGCCTCAGCTTCGGCGGACTCTCGAAGGTGTGGCGCGCCTGCGGCTACCGCACCGGCTGGCTGCTGCTGAGCGGCGCCCCCCGCGCGCTGCGGCCGCTGCGCGATGCGCTGCAGTTGCTGGCCGCGCTGCGCCTGTGCGCCAACCAGATGGGCCAGTGGGCCATCGCCGCCGCGCTGGGCCTGCGCGGCGACATCGGGGCGCTGACCGCGCCGGGCGGGCGTCTGCACGCCACGCGCGCGGCGCTGATCGAGGGCGTGGCCGGCAGCGAGTTCCTCGAACTGGTCGCGCCCGCAGGGGCCATCTACGGTTTTCCCGCCGTGCGCCGCGACGTGCTGCCGCTGTTCGACGACCAGTCCTTCGCGCTGGACCTGCTGGAGCAGGAGCACGTGCTGCTGACGCCGGGCAGCGGTTTCAACGTGCCGGACAGCCGCCATCTGCGCCTGACGCTGCTGCCGCCGCCCGAGATGATGTGCGAGGTGCTGCGCCGCATCGAGCGCGCGCTGGCGCGCCGCGCCGAGGCCGCCATCCCGCGCTATGCCCGCGCCTGAGCGGCGCCTGCTGGCGCTGGGCGATTCCTACACCGCCGGCGAGGGCGTGACCGCGCGCGATGCATGGCCGGCGCAGTTGTGCCGGGCACTGACGGCGGCCGGCTTCGCTTTCGCTGCGCCGACGGTGCTGGCTCGCACCGGCTGGACCACCGACGAACTGCTGGCCGCGCTCGACGCCGCGCCACCGGCACCAGGCCACGATCTGGTGACGCTGCAGATCGGCGTCAACGACCAGTATCGCGGCCGCAGCGCGGCGCAGTTCGCCGCCGGGTTCGCCGCGCTGCTGGCGCGCGCCGTCGCGCTGGCCGGCGGGACGCCCGCGCGCGTGCTGGCGGTGTCCATCCCCGACTGGGGCGTGACGCCCTTCGCCGCGCGCGATGCGCGCACGCCGGCGTCCATCGCCGAGGCCATCGATGCCTGCAACCGCCTTGCGCGGCAACAGGCCGTGCAGGCCGGCGTGGCCTGGGCCGAGGTGACGTCGATCAGCCGCCAGGCCGGCGCCGCGTCCGGCATGCTGGTCGCCGACGCCTTGCATCCCGGCGTCGCCCAGTACGCGCGCTGGGTCGAGTCGGCGCTGTTGCCGGCGGTACGCGCGCTGCTGCCCGCATAACGGATCGCCGCTGCCATCAAACCGCCACGCCTTCGCCACACCGCGGTGATGTTGCGCAACGAGACTGTGGCCCCGGGCCGGGCCAGCCGGGGGGCGCGCCATGACGCGCATCCACTGCCGCAGCGTGTTCATCTCCGACGTGCATCTGGGCCTGCCGGATTGCAAGGCCGATTACCTGCTCGATTTCCTGGAGCACCTCGACTGCGAGCATCTGTATCTGGTCGGCGACATCATCGATCTGGAAGCGCTGCAGCGACACCCGTGGTGGCACGCCAGCCACAGCGCCGCGCTGGCGCGTGTGCTGGCGATGGCTGCGCAGGGCACGCGCATCACCTATATCCCCGGCAACCACGACGCGCCGCTGCGGATGCTGGCGGGGCAGTCCGTCGCCAACATCGAAGTGAAGCTCGCGGCCGAACACGTGGCCGCCGATGGCCGGCGCTACCGTGTCAGCCACGGGGATGCGTACGATCCCGAGCGGATCGGCCGTACCTGGCAGCGCTTCGGCGATTTCATGCAGAACCTCGTGTGCCTGCTCAACCGCTATTTCAACCGGCTGCGGCGCGTGCTGCACCTGCCCTACCTGCCGCTGTCGCTGGCGCTGAAATCGCGCACGCCCAGGGCCATGGCCTACATCCGCGCGTTCGAAAATCGCGTGGCGCGGGAAACGCGCGCGGCGGGTTTCGACGGTGCCATCTGCGGCCACATCCACTATGGCCACCTGCGCCGCATCGAGGGCGTGCTGTACCTCAACGATGGCGATTGGGTAGAGCACTGCACCGCCCTGACCGAGGATGCGCTGGGCCGTTTCCGGCTGCTGCACTGGAGCGAGCGGCCGGTCACCCTCGGTCACGTCACCGCCGGCGGTGTCCAGGCCTCGCCCGAGCGCGTGCCGGCGCTGCGGCCGCTGGCCGCGTTGAGGCAGGTCTCCGCGCTGGACTGAGGCTGCCGACGCCGATGCACAACCTGGGTGCCGGCATGCCGCTGCCCGCGTCCGCCTGCGGCAGGCTCGCGGATCGCATCGACGCGAGCCCCCGATCGGGGCCATGGCCGATGGCCGATCCGTGCGTCCGGCATGCTGATGGCGGATGCGGTGCTGCGGCCGGCCGCGCAGGGCGGTCCTGGCCGCGCCCGGCCGCTGATCGGTGCCCGGCCGGGGCAGGACGCCGCAGGTCCCCGCACCGCTTTTTGCGATCCATTATCATTTGCACCTGCTCTGTCAGGCCGCCCGCATGTCCCTGTCCGTCTCCGACCGTCCGCCGCGCGTGCGCCCCTGGCTGATGTTCTTCTCGGTGCTGGGGCCGGGGCTGGTGGTGATGCTGGCCGACACCGACGTCGGCAGCGTGATCACCGCGGCGCAGAGCGGCGCGCAGTGGGGCTACCGGCTGCTGCTGTGGCAGCTCCTGCTGGTGCCGGTGCTGTACGTGGTGCAGGAGTTGACGGTGCGGCTGGGCGTCTTCACCGGCCGCGGCCACGGCGAGCTGATCCGCGAGCACTTCGGCACCGGCTGGGCGTGGCTGTCGGCCGGCGGCCTGGCGGTGGCCTCGCTGGGCGCCATCATCACCGAGTTCTCGGGCGTGGCCGGCGTGGGCGAGTTGTTCGGCGTGCCGCGCGCGGCCAGCCTGGCGCTGGCGGCGGCGTTCCTGCTGGTGGTGGTGTGGACCGGCAGCTACCGGCGCGTGGAGCGGGTGGCGATCCTGCTGGGCCTGTTCGAGCTGGCCTTCGTGTGGGTGGCGCTGCGCGCGCCGCTGGACGGCGTGCGCGTCGCCCACGACATGTTCGCGATGCCGCTGCACGCGGGCGGCTACTGGTACCTGGTGGCGGCCAACATCGGCGCGGTGATCATGCCGTGGATGGTGTTCTACCAGCAGTCGGCGGTGGCCGACAAAAAGTTGACGCCGGCCGATTACCGCTATGCGCGCTGGGACACGGCGCTGGGCGCCCTGCTGACCCAGGTGATCATGGCCGCCGTGCTGATGGCCGCCGCCGCCAGCCTGCCCGCCGCGCGCGGCAACGCGCCGCTGGACAGCGTCGGCCAGATCGCCGGGGCGCTGACGCCGGTGCTGGGGCACGAACTGGGCACCACCGCCTTCGGGCTGGGCATGCTGGGTGCGGCGCTGGTGGCTGCCATCGTGGTCGCGCTGGCCGCCGCTTGGGGTTTCGGCGAGGTGACCGGCTACAAGCATTCGCTCGAGCACCACCCGCTGGAGGCGCCCTGGTTCTACGTGGTCTTCAGCCTCGGGGTGGCCGGCGGCGCATTGCTGGTTGCGCTGGTGCCCAACCTGGTGGCGCTGGCGCTGGGCGTGGAAGTGATGAACGCGCTGATGCTGCCGCTGGTGCTGGGCTTTCTGGTGGCGCTGGCGATGCGTGCGCTGCCCGCGGCGCAGCGTCCGCGCGGCGCGTATGCCGCGCTGGTGATCGGCGTGGTTGCGCTCACCTCGGCGCTCGGGGTCTACGGCGGGCTGGCCGCGCTGATCTGAAGCCCTCGCGCAGCGGCGGCGGCACGCGCCGCCTGACGCGCGTGTGCCGCGCGGCCCGGTGTGCCGCCGACCCGCAGAGGCGTCTTTTCCCGTCCGCGGACAACGGCCGCTCCGCGGCAGCAACCAGCACGAAAATCATTACGAAATCATACGATTGCGTAATGCGCCGATTTGTCACGCCTGCGTCATGCTTGGCTGGCAACGTCAGGGGAAAAGCCCACTACAACGCCTGTTCGCGCCGACCCGGCCGGGAGGTTCGGGAATGCGCGGATGCAAGAGGGCGGCCGGCCCCAGCAGGAGAGGGCCGGGCGTGCCGACCCTCCGCGGCAGTGGGCCACGCCGCCGGGCCAGTCCCGGGACGGATCGACGGACGGCCCGCAGCCGTTGTCGTCTCCACCCCTGCCGGTGCCGCGCGCTCCATCAGAACGGATCCGAATGACCCCGACTCGACAGACCCAGGCCGGAACGTTTCAGCTACCGGATCTCCCATCGAACCCCGAGAGGAATTGACCATGCGCAAACTGCAGCTTTCCCCGCTTTTCGTCGCCCTGGCCGGTGCCGGCCTGCTGGCCGCAATGGCGTCTCCGGCGCAAGCCCGGCCCGGCGCGGCGCAGGCCGGCCCGTCCGGTGACGCCCGGTCGCAACAGAGCGAGGACAGGAAACCGGTCGAGAAACTCTCCAAGATCGAGGTCATCGCCAGGGAACTGACGCTGACCCGCATCCCCATGCATTCGGCCTACAGCGAGTCGGTGATCGGGCCCTCGGCGATCCGCTTCGCCTCGCCCATGCTCGACGTGCAGGGCCTGCTGGAGCGTACGCCCTCGATCAACGTGCGCACCCCCGCCGCCAACGGCGTGCGCACCAACATCACCTTCCGCGCCTTCAGCAGCGGCCAGTTCTCCGAGACCTTCGACGGCGTGCCGCTCAACGACCCGTTCAACGGCGGCACCACCAACTCGGCGTCCACGCGCAACAACATCCCGCTGACGCTCAACGACATCAACAGCGTCAACATCTACCGCGGCATCAACAATCCGGCGGTCACCTCGTACAACTCGCTGGGCGGCACCATCGCCTTCGAGCCGCGCACACCCCCCAATACCCCCAGCGTCTCGGCCGATCTCGGCGGCGGCAGCTTCGACACCTGGTTCTACGCGCTGACCGCCAGCACCGGCGACATCGGCGGTGTGCGCAGCATGTTCAGCATCAACCACAACAGCAGCAGCGGTTGGCAGGCCAACTCCGGCAACCGCAACACCAACCTCTACTACGCCGGCGTGCTGCCCTATGACGAGGGCGACGGCGAGGTGTACGCCTACGCCATCTACAACGCCAACAAGGGCTTCACCCCGCACACCATTCCGCTGCAACTGATCCAGCAGTACGGCTACAACTACGGCTGGCCGCTGGACTGGACCAACAGCTACAACAAGGACCACGGCGGCACCTATATCCTGGGCGACCGCATGCGCGTCAACCGCCTGTTGTCGTTCAACGCGCGCGTGTATGCGCGCACCGTCAACTACAACCGCGTGTCCTTCACCAATCCCGCGCACATCCAGAGCGCGACACAGCCGTACTTCCTGCCCAACACGCCGGGCAATTACTCGTTCTGGCTGTATTACCCGAACGGCCCCACCTACGATCCGGCGGCGACCTTCGGCAGCAAGCGGGCGGGCAACGCCTACCACACTTACATCAACGTCACCCAGCAGTACGGCTTCATGCCGCATTTCACCCTGCGCCTGCCCGACAACCTGGTGAAGTTCGGCGGCGACTGGTCGCACACCACGCTGCATTCGGCCGAGTACTGGTACGGCGCCAATCCGATGCCGATGGTCACCGGCTACAACGACGCCTGGAACGAGCACGACGGACGTACCCTGGGTTCGGCTTACGTGCAGGACACCATCCGCCTGTTCGGCGGCCAGGTGCATGTGACGCCCGGACTGAAGTACATCTTCGCCCGCACCACGGACTTCGACAACCTCGGCTTCTTCTACCCGATCAGCGGCACGGTGACGGATTCCGAGCACTACACCTCGCCGACCATCGGCCTCAACTGGCGGCCGGTGCGGCACGTGAGCCTGTACGCCGCATGGGGCAAGACCGCCAAGTTCCCGGGCATCGCGTCGTACTACTCCAACGTCGGCGAGACCAATGCGGCGGGGCAGGCCGTCGTGGTCCCGCTGCATGTCACGCCGGAATACGTGCGCGACATCGAAGCCGGCGCGCGCTATGAGGCGCACGGTTTCGAGGGGGCGCTGAACGTGTACCGTGAGGACTTCGCCAACACCTTCATCCAGGTCACCGATCCCTCCACGCAGTTGACCACCACCTACAACGGCGGCACCTCGCGCTACGAGGGCATCGAGCTGGACCTGCAGGACAGCTTCAGCACCGCGTTCGGCGCCTTCAGCGTGTTCGGCAACGTCTCGCAGAACAAGGCCTTCTTCACCTCCGACTTCACCGTCGCCAACGCCGCGGGCACGGCGGCGATCGCCGGCCAGAGCGTGGTCTCGGGCCAGCCGCTGGCCGGCGTTCCGCGGCACCTGGCCAACCTCGGCATCGGCTGGAAGTGGAAGACCTGGCGCGCCAACCTCAGCGAGCACTATGCGGGCTCGCAGTACGTCAACGAGTACAACGCGGGCGTACCTGGCGCGGAGACCATCCCCGGCTACGCGGTGATGAACCTCACCCTGCGCGACACGCTGCACATCGGCCAGGGCATGCTGAAGGACGTGAAACTGGCGCTGCACATCGACAACGTGCTGGACCGGCATTACTACACGTTCGGCTACGGCGACACGACTTATTCCGGAACGCCGTTCGTGCGCGCCATCTACGAGGAGCCGCGCGCGTACTTCGGCTCGGCCACGATCGATTTCTGATCGCGTCCGGCCGCATGCACCGCAACCGGCGGCCGCCTGCCCCGCAGACGGCCGCCGTGGCCGGGACCGCCGCCGGGCCGCCGCCGCGGGCATGGTGTAATGACGGCGGACCGGTGCGGGAAATCCGCACTGCGACCCGGCCCGTCGCAGCCGTGCGCACGCGCCCCGCGTGACCCGGTCACGGCGGACACCCTTCCACCGCATCCATCCGCTCTGCGAGGACGGCCCCGATGTCCACCCCCAACACTGCCGCCCTCGAGGTGCTCGATGCGCAGCGCTTCTCGCGCTTCCACGCGCGCGCGGTCATCACCACCGGCATGGGCGTGTTCACCGACGGCTACGACCTGATCTCGATCAGCGTGGTGCTGCCGCTGGTGCTGCACAGCTTCGGCGTGGAAAACATCACCGGCACGGTGTCCTCGCTGCTGACCGCCAGCGCGCTGCTGGCCTCGGCGGCCGGCGCCATCGTCTTCGGCGTGCTCTCCAACGCCGGCCGCAAGCGCTACTACGGCATCGACGTCTCGCTGATGGCGCTGGCGGCGCTGGCGCAGGCGTTCTGCGGCAACATCTGGCTGTTGATCGCGGCGCGCACG
>JAJYTR010000014.1:0-35056 GCA_021792975.1 Pseudomonadota bacterium
CATGACGTCATCCCGGACGGCGCCCCCTGCTTTACTGACGTCATCCCGGACGGCCCGCAGGGCCGGGCCGGGATCCAGACGGGCACTTCGCAAGTACGACTGGATCCCCGGTTCGCGCTGCGCGCGCCCGGGGATGACAGCCAAAAAGCGAAAGTCCTCCCCGCCGACGCACTCCCTTTCCTGACGTCCTGCACGGCCTGCGCTTTTTTGAAACATCCCCGATGCCGCCCCTCTCACTTGGATGCCGTCCCGATGGCCCGCAGCGCCGGGGCGGGGTCCGGCTCAGTCGCGCGCCAGCGGCAGTTCGATGCGGACCTCCAGCCCGCCGTCCTCGCGATTGCGGGCGGAGATGCTGCCGCCGGCGCGCAGGATGGCGCTGCGCGCGATGGCGAGACCCAGCCCGCCCCCGCTGCCGATGTGCTGGCGCGCATCGGCGCTGCGGTAGAACGGTTCGAAGATGCGCGCGAGGTCGGCTTCGGGCACGCCGGGGCCGCGGTCGCGGATGAGCAGTCGCGCGCGGGATGCGGTGTCGTGACCGCTGCGCTGCAGTACCACCGTGATACTGCTGCCCTCGGGCGCGAAGCGCAGTGCGTTGCGCAGTACGTTCTCGATGGCGCTGGCGATGCGGTCCAGTTCGGCGTGCACCGGCATCGCCTCCGGCGGTGGCGCGTACTCGATGGTGAGCGCGCGCTGCTGGGCTTCGAACCGGGCGTCGGCTACGCGCGCGGCCACCAGACCGTCCAGATCGCCGGTTTCGAGTACCCCGCGCGCACCGCTTTCCAGCCGCGACAGGTCCAGCGTCTGCCCGATCAGGCGGTCCATGCGCTCGAGCTCCCGGTTGATGCGGGCATGCGCGGTTTCGCGTTCGGCGGGATCGGTCTCGCCGCGCCCCAGCTCGGCCGCCACGCCCAAACGCGCCAACGGCGAGCGCAGCTCGTGGGCGACGTCGCCGATCAGGCGGCGGTGGTCCTGGATCAGCCGCGCGATGCGCGCGGCCATCTGATCGAACTCGTGCGCCAGCGCCACCATCTCGCTGCTGCGACCCATGCGCAGACGGCCGACGCGCGCCTCCAGGTCGCCGTCGGCGAAGCGTCGCGCGCTGGCGCGGATCTGCCGCAGCGGTAGCGCCACGTAACGCGCCAGCAGCAGCGCCACCGCGGCGCTCAGCAGCAGGCCCAGCGCGGCGAAACTCAGCCAGAAGGCGCGGAACGGCGGTCGCAGGGGATGCGGGGGGCGCACCCAGCGCACGTCCACCCGATAGCGCCGGCCATCGCTGGCGACAGCCTCGCGCTGCACCAGGAACCCCGGCTGCGGTGGCGGCGGCACGGCGTTGGCCGGCAGCGGCAGCACCCAGACCCGGATGGGCCCGCCCCGCTGGCTGCGCAGCCAGCGGCGCACCGAGGCGATGTCGTGGCTGCCGATCCGGCGCGTCGTGGCGGCGGCGATGTCCCCGGCCAGCGCGAGCTGGTGCGCCGTGGGCACCCCCACGCGCTCGTGCCACACCACGCGCGAGGTGATCCACACGCTGGTCACCATCACCGCGACCAGGGCCAGCCAGAACAGGCCGAACACGCGCCAGTACAGGCCGCCCATGTTCAGCCCTCCACGCGGCGGAACAGATAACCCGAGCCGTGCAGGGTGGCGATGCGCGACTGGCCGTCCGGAGCGTTGCCCAGCTTGCGGCGCAGACGCGAGATGTGCACGTCGATGCTGCGGTCGAAGGGCGACAGACTGCGGCCCAGCGCCGCCTCGGCCAGCAGCTCCTTGTCCACGCCGCGGCCGGCTTCGCGCATCAGCACGGCGAGGAGGTTGAACTCGGAGGTGGTGAGATTGAGCGGCTGGCCGTCCAGCAGCGCCGTGCGCGTGCCCGCGCGCAGCTCCACCGCGCCGATGCGCATGTCGGCGAAGCGCGCGTTCTCCGGTTCCTCGCGGCGCGCGCGGCGCAGCACCGCGCGGATGCGTGCGGCCAGCTCGTGCGGATTGCAGGGCTTGGTGAGGTAGTCGTCGGCGCCGATCTCCAGGCCGAGGATGCGATCCACGTCGTCGCCCAGGGCGGTGAGCATCAGCACCGGCAGGGTGGTCGCCGCGCGCAGCTCGCGCAGCACGTCCAGTCCCGAGCGCACCGGCATCATGATGTCCAGCACCAGGGCGTCGTAGGGTTCGGCCAGCGCGCGCCGCAGCACGGTGGCGCCATCGAACACCGGCTCTACGTCGAAGCCTTCGCGTACCAGGAAGCGCGTCAGCAGGTCGGACAGTTCGCGGTCGTCGTCGGCGAGCAGGATGCGGGCGCCGGCCATGGGCAGGGATTCCGTTGCGGCTCGCGCCGATGGTGGCGCGAGCCGGCGGGCATTGCCAGCCGGCCGCGCGCGCGGGGCATCAGGACCGTGGTGCGGCGGCCGGCGCCGGGATGGCCTTGAGGTTCTCCTGCAGGGCCTGGCGCAACGTGGCGATGGCGGCGTCGGGGTTGACGGGCATCGCCTGCAGCCGGGCCAGGTGGCCGAAGGCGAAGTTGCGCAGGACCGGATTGCTGGTCTCCGCCAGCACCTGCCGGTACATCGCCTCGGCGTCCCCACGCCGCCCTGTCACCAGGTACAGATGCTGCAGCGCGCGCAGGTCGCGCATGGCGGCGAAAAGGCGTGCCGGCCGGCCGTGGCCGAACATGCCGGCATGGCGCATCATGCCGGGGCCGTGCCTGCCGTCGGGGCGGTGCCAACCCTGGGTCATCATGGCCATCATGGGACCGTCAGCCATCGGCGGCGACGCCGCCAGGGCTTGGCCGGCGCTGCCTGCCAGGCCCAGTGCCAGCAGCGTGCCCAGGGTGATCGCGAGTCGATTGGAAAGGGGTTTCATGGACATTGCTCCGCAGTGAGGGGGGAAGGTGCCGCCGGCAGCGCGCGGCCGGAGGGGGAGAGGACGCAGCGCTGGGGGGTGGCGCCGGCGGCAGGCAGGCACTCTAGGCCGGCCGTGGCGGCGCCGTGCAGCGCGCTCCGTTGCGGGATGTAACGCTTGGTAACCGCGGCGGCCGCGCCTCATGCTGCGCTGCGCAAAAGCTTGCGCTAGGCTGCGGTTTTCGCCGGAGCCCCCGCCATGCCGCAGATGCCGACGCTGCTGCTCGATTTCGACAGCACCCTGATAGGCGCGGAGACGCTGGAGGTGATGGCCGAGGTCGCATTGGGCGATGCCGCCGACGGCGCGGCGCGGCGCGCGCGCATCACCGAGCTCACTGCCGCGGCCATGGCCGGCCGTATCGACTTCGGCACCGCGCTGCGCGAGCGCCTGGCGCTGCTGCCGCTGCACCGTGATCGACTGCCCGAGGTGGTCGCCCGGCTGCGCGCGGCGGTCGGCCCTTCGTTCCTGGCCAACCGCGACTTCCTGGCAGCGCACGCCGGGCGCATCCACGTGCTCTCGGCGGGCTTTGCCGAACTGATCGTGCCGGTGATCGAACCGCTGGGCTTGCGCGCGCAGCATGTGCACGCCAACCGGCTGCGTTTCGACGGCGATGGGCGCCTGCTGGGTTGCGACGAGCAGAATCCGCTGGCGCACGCCGGCGGCAAGGCGGTGCTGCTGCGCACGCTCGATCTGTCGGCGCCGCGCGTGCTGGTGGGCGACGGCTGGAGCGATCTGGAGGTGGCCGAGGCCGGCCTGGTCGAACGCTTCTACGCCTATACCGCGCACGTGCGCCGCGACGAGGTACTGGCGCGCGCGCCGCGCCGCGCGGCCGGTTTCGACGAGGTGCTGCACGATCTGGGCCTGCGCGGCGCGCACTCCTACCCCAAGAGCAGGCTGAAGGTGCTGCTGCTGGAGAACATCCACCCCAGCGCGGTGGAGGCGTTCACGCGCGCCGGCTACGGCGTGGAGACGGTGCCCGGCGCGCTCGACGAGAACGCGCTGGGCGAGCGGCTGGGCGATGTCGCCGTGCTGGGCATCCGCTCGAAGACACGCCTGGGCGCGCGCGCGCTGGCGCAGGCGCGCCGGCTGGTGGCGGTGGGCGCGTTCTGCATCGGCACCAACCAGATCGACCTCGCCGCCGCGCGCGGGCGCGGCATCGCCGTGTTCAACGCGCCCTACAGCAATACCCGCTCGGTGGTGGAACTGGCGCTGGCCGAGATCATCCTGCTGCTGCGCGGTCTGCCGGAAAAATTGCGGCAGATGGACCACGGCGTGTGGGACAAATCCGTGGGCCCGGCGCGCGAGGTGCGCGGCAAGACCCTGGGCATCGTCGGCTACGGCAACATCGGCATGCAGCTCTCGGTGCTGGCCGAAGCGGCCGGCATGCGCGTGCTGTATTTCGATCTGGCCGAGCGCCTGGCGCTGGGTACGGCGCGGCGCATGCCCGGCCTGCACGCGCTGCTGGCGGAGTGCGACGCGGTCAGCGTGCACGTGGACGGCCGGCCGGAGAACCGCAACCTGTTCGGCGCCGCCGAGTTCGCGGCCATGCCCGCGGGCAGCGTGTTCCTCAACCTGGCGCGCGGACACGTGGTGGATCTGGATGCCCTCAAGTCCGCGTTGGACAGCGGCCATCTGCGCGGCGCCGCGCTGGACGTGTTTCCCGAGGAACCCGCGCGCAACGGCGACGCCTTCACGCACCCGCTGCGCGCGAACCCGCGCCTGCTGCTGACCCCGCACATCGGCGGCAGCACGCTGGAGGCGCAGGCCGACATCGGCCGCTACGTGGGCCAGCGCCTGATCGACTATCTCGACACCGGCAGTACCGAGGGCGCGGTCAACGTGCCGGCGCTGCGGCTTCCGCCGCAGGACCGCGCGCACCGCCTGGTCCATCTGCACGCCAACCAGCCCGGTGTGCTGGCGCGCATCAACGAGGCGCTCAGCGCGCACGGCGCCAACATCCTCGGCCAGTACCTGAAAACCGACAGCGAGGTCGGCTACGTGATCACCGATGTTGACCGCGACTACTCGCCGGACCTGCTCGATGCCATCCGCGCGGTGCCGCACACCCTGCGTTTCCGCGTGCTGTACTGACGCGGCGTCGCCGCTCAATCCAGCGCGTAGCCGAATTGCTGGCGGAATTGTTCGGCGAATTCATCCCAGGTGAAGCGCTGGTTCTGCGTGCCGGGGTATTCGATCTTCAGTGCGCCCATCAGCGAGGCCATGCGTCCCACCGTGGGCCAGTCGCAGCCCTTCATCAGGCCGTGGATGAGACCGGCGCGGTAGGCATCGCCGCAGCCGGTGGGGTCGCTGATGCGGCGCTCGTGCGCGGGTGGAATCTCGATGACGCCGCCGCGCGTGTGGATCCGCGAGCCGTGCGGGCCGCGGGTGACGATGTAGGCCTCGACGCGCCCGGCGATCTGTTTCTCGCTCCAGCCGGTGCGCTGCTGCAGCAACTGCGACTCGTAATCGTTGACGGTGACATATTGAGCCTGCTCAATCAGGCCGCGGAACTCATCGCCGCTGAACAGCGGCATGGCCTGGCCGGGATCGAAGATGAAGGGGATGCCGCGCTCGGCGAACTCGGTCGCGTGCTGCAGCATGGCCTCGCGCGAATCCGGCGCCACGATACCGAAAGTGACGCCCTCGACGTCGCGCACGTGGCACTCCACCGAGCGCATCATCGCGCCGGGGTGGAAGGCGGTGATCTGGTTGTCGTCCAGATCGGTGGTGATGAACGCCTGTGCGGTGAACAGGTCGGCGATTTCGCGTACGCGGTCGAGACGGATGCCGCAGGCCTCGAAATGCCGGCGGTAGGGCCCGAAATCCTGGCCCACGGCGGCCATCGGGACGGGTTCGCCGCCCAGCAGCCTGAGGTTGTAGGCGATGTTGCCGGCGCAGCCGCCGAACTCGCGGCGCATGCGCGGTACCAGGAAGGCGACGTTGAGGATGTGCACCTGGTCCGGCAGGATGTGGTTCTTGAACTGGTCCTGGAACACCATGATGGTGTCGTAGGCGAGCGAACCGCAGATCAGGGCGGACATCGGGACTCCGGCGCGGGGGCGGCCGCGCATGGTAGCGCCGCCGCGCCGTCAGGATGGACGGGCGGCGACAAGGCCGCGTCGGCAAAGGCTTTTTTTAACGGCGCCGTCCTTGCCGGGATGGGACACTGCGCCTAGACTGTCGGGCTTCCCGTCGCCACCGCCGGACACGCGCATGTTCAAGAAACTCCGCGGGGTCTTCTCCAACGACCTCTCGATCGATCTCGGCACCGCCAACACCCTGATCTACGTGCGCGGCGAAGGCATCGTGCTGAACGAGCCCTCGGTGGTGGCGATGCGCCAGGATCGCGCCCACGGCGGACCGCGCACGGTGGCGGCGGTGGGCTCGGAGGCGAAGCACATGCTGGGGCGCACGCCCGGCAACATCGTCACCGTGCGGCCGATGAAGGACGGCGTGATCGCCGACTTCACCATGACCGAAGCCATGCTGCAGCACTTCATCCGGCAGGTGCACCGCTCGCGCTTCCTGCGCCCCAGCCCGCGCGTGCTGGTGTGCGTGCCCTGCGGTTCCACCCAGGTGGAACGCCGCGCCATCAAGGAGTCGGCCGAAGGCGCCGGCGCGCGCGACGTGTTCCTCATCGAGGAACCGATGGCGGCCGCGATCGGTGCGGGCCTGCCGGTGCACGAGGCGCGCGGCTCGATGGTGCTGGACGTCGGCGGCGGCACCAGCGAGGTGGCGGTGATCGCGCTCAACGGCATCGTCTACTCGCAGTCGGTGCGCATCGGCGGCGACCGCTTCGACGAGGCCATCGTCAACTACGTGCGGCGCACGCGCGGCACGCTGATCGGCGAGTCCACCGCCGAGCGCATCAAGTTCGAGCTGGGCTGTGCCTATCCGCAGGGCGAGATCAAGGAACTGGAGGTCTCCGGCCGCAACCTGGCCGAGGGTGTGCCGCGCGTGTTCACGTTGAACTCCAACGACGTGCTCGATGCCCTGCACGAGCCGCTGCAGGGCATCGTGGCGGCGGTGAAATCGGCCCTGGAGCAGACTCCGCCCGAGCTCTGCTCGGACGTCGCCGAGCGCGGCATCGTGCTCACCGGCGGCGGTGCGCTGCTGCGCGATCTGGACAAGCTGATCGCCAAGGAGACCGGCCTGCACGTGCACGTCGCCGACGATCCGCTGACCTGCGTCGCGCGCGGCGGCGGACGTGCGCTGGAACTGATCGACCAGCACGGCAGCGACTTCTTCACGTTCGAGTGAACGCCCGCGGCGGCGCGCGATCATGGCGCTGACACGCGACGGCCCGCGCAGTCTTGGCGAGGCGGCCACCGGCGGCACGCTGCGCCTGGCCGGTTACCTGCTGCTGGGCGTGATGCTGATGATGTTCGACCACCGCAACGGCTGGTTGCCGCGGTTACGCGGCGCCGCGGCCATGCTGGTGCAGCCGGCGTGGCGGCTGGCGGCCACGCCGGGCCGGCTGGTCGAGGATGCGCGCCGCCAGCTCGCCAGCGCCGCGTATCTGCGCCGCGAGAACGCGCGGTTGCGCGACAACCTGCTGCTGGCCAACGTGCGCATCGCGCGCATGCAGGCGCTGGTGCGCCAGAACCGGCAGCTGAAACGTCTGCTGGATGCGGTGCAGTCGCTGCAGATGCAGGGCCAGCTGGCGCGCGTGATGGATATCGACCTGGATCCATTCCGGCGGCGCATGGTGATCAACCGCGGCGCACGCCAGGGAGTGCACGTCGGCCAGCCGGTGGTGGACGCGCACGGCGTGATGGGGCAGGTCACCGAGGTGCTGCCCGACACCGCCGTGGTGCTGCTGGTCACCGACCCCAGTTCGGCGTTGCCGGTGGTGGACGCGCGCAGCGGCGTGCGCACGCTGGCCTACGGCGCCGGCCGTGGCGATCTGCTGGACTTGCCCGACCTGCCGGTCACTGCCGACGTGCGCGTGGGCGACGAACTGCTCAGCTCCGGATTGGGCGGGCGCTTTCCGGCCGGTTTTCCGGTCGGGCGCATTACAGCCCTGAAGCCGGATGCCTCCGGCAGCTATCTGCGCGCCGTGGCGCGGCCGCTGGCGCATCTGGACCGCAGCGATCACGTGCTGCTGCTGCGCGATCTGGCCGAACCATTCGGGCCGCCGGCGCCGGCGCCGGCGGCCGGGCCACCGGCCGCCCTGCTGGGACCGGCCGCCGCGGGCAGCGCCGCGCATCCCGCGCCGGCACTGCGGCACGGAGCCGGTGCATGATGCGTCTCGACGGCCAGCGCGTGCTGTTCTACCTCAGCCTGGCACTGGCGGTGCTGCTGCTGCTGCTGCCCCTGCCCGCAGCGCTGCGTCCGCTGCGGCCATGGTGGCCGGCGCTGGTGCTGGTGTACTGGGTGCTGGAGGCGCCCGGCAGGGTCGGTCTGGCCACCGCGTTCCTCACCGGCCTGGCCGCCGACCTGCTGGCCGGCACGCTGCTGGGCGACCAGGCGCTGCGGCTCACGGTGGTCGTGTTCCTGGCGCTGCGCTTCCGCGCCCGGCTGCGCTTCTTTCCGATGACGCAGCAGGCGCTGGCGCTGCTGCTGCTGCTGGCCAACGACGCGCTGCTGCGCTGGCTGATCCGCGTCGTGTCCGGCGTGCCGTTGCCGCCGCCTCTGGCCTGGGCCGCGCCGCTGGCGGGCGCCGCCCTGTGGCCGTTCGTGTTCCTGCTGCTGGATGCGCTGCGTGCACGACTGCGTCTGCGTGAACCATGAGCCGGCGTCACCGCCACCCGCTGCCCGACAGCGGCGGTGATGCGCAGCGCCGGTTCACCCGCCGCGCGTGGGCCAGCCTGGCACTGATCGCGCTGGCAGTCGCCGGCCTGGGTGTGCGCTTTTTCTGGCTGCAGGTGGTGCGCCACGCCGAATTCGTCACCCGTGCCAACGACAACAGCATCCACGTGCGCTTCCTGGCGCCGCCGCGCGGCATGATCTTCGACCGCAACGGCACGGTACTGGCCGAGAACGTGCCGGCCTACCGGCTGGAGGTGATCCCGGACCAGGTGCACGACATGCACGCGATGCTGCAGCGCCTGGCGCGGGTGGTGCCGCTGTCCGCCGACGACCTGCGCCGTTTCCACGAGCTGCTGAAGCAGTCCCACCGGTTCCAGCCGGTGCCGCTGCGCAACCGGCTCGGCGAGAACGAGATTGCGCGCTTCGCGGTGGAACGCTGGCGGTTTCCCGGGGTCGAGGTCGCGCCCTACCTGCGTCGCGAGTATCCCTTCGGCATGCTGACCGCCGCGGTGGTCGGCTACGTCGGCAGCGTGGACGCGCGCGAGGCGGAGAAGCTGCAGGGCACGCCCTGGGCCGACATCAGCCAGATCGGCAAGACCGGCATCGAGCGCCAGTACGAGCGGCTGTTGCGCGGCACGCCCGGCTATGAGCTGGTGGAAGTCAACGCCGACCAGCGACCGGTGCGCGTGCTCGAACGGGTGCCGCCCAGGCCGGGCGAGAATCTGTACCTGACGCTGGACATGCACATCCAGAAAGCCGCCTATGCCGGCCTGCGCGGACGCGCCGGTGCCGCGGTGGCGGTGGATCCGCGCAACGGCCAGGTGCTGGCGCTGGCCAGTTCGCCCAGCTACGACCCCAACCTGTTTGTCGGCGGTATCAGCGAGAGCAATTACCGCATGCTGCTGGACGACCCGCACCACCCGCTGCTCAACCGCGTCACCGACGGCACCTATCTGCCGGGCTCGACGGTGAAACCCTTCCTGGCGCTGGCCGGCCTGGAGCTGGGCCTGCGCACGCCGCAGTACACGGTGGACTCGGTGGGCGAGTGGCATATCCCCGGCGTCGCCGGCCGCGGCTACCGTGACGACGTGCGCGGCGGCGTGGGCGTGGTGGATCTGGCGCGGGCGATCGAGATGTCGGTCAACACCTATTTCTACAAGCTGGCCTACGACATGGGCATCCAGCGGCTCAGCGCCTTCATGGCTCGGTTCGGTTTCGGCCGGCCTACGGGCATCGACCTGCCGCACGAGGCGGCCGGGGTGCTGCCCTCAGTGGCCTGGAAGCGCAAGGTGCTGAAGCGGCCCTGGTATCTGGGCGACACGGTGATTTCCGGCATCGGCCAGGGCTACTGGCAGGTCACGCCGCTGCAACTGGCCAACGCGCTGTCCACGCTGGCCGATTTCGGACGGCCGCAGCGCCTGCACCTGCTGCTGGCCACCCAGGCCGGCGCCGGTGCGCCGATCGTGCCGGCGTCGCCGCCGCCGCCGGGCGCGCCGGTGATCGCGCACCGCGCCGACTGGCAGGCGGTGATGCGGGGCATGGTGCGCGTGGTCGAGGGGACACGCGGCACCGCGCGCGGGCTGGACGTGGGCTTTCCCTATCCCATTGCCGGCAAGACCGGCACCGCCGAGATCTACTCGCGCACCTCGAAGCAGTGGGACAACGGCCTGCCCACGCAGGAGCTGGCGCTGCGCCACCGCGCGCTGTTCATCGGCTTCACGCCGGCCAGCGATCCGCGCATCGCCGGGGTGGCAGTGCTGGAGCGCGCGGCCTGGGGCGGGCGCGACGCCGCGCCCATCGTGCGCGACATGTTCGATGCATGGGCGCGCCAGCGCCGTCTGCCCGACGTGCCGCTGCCGGGCGATGTGCTGCCCGCCTATGCGCCGCTGTCGCTGCCGCCGGGGCAGGCGCTGCCGCCGGTGCCGGCCGCCTCCAGCCTGGCGCCGGCCGGCAGCGTGCTGGCGCCGTCGCCGGCCGCGGGTGGGCGGCGATGAACCGCCTCGCGCTGCGCGCGGAGATGGTGCTGCGCCGTCTGCTGCGCAGGCCGCGCCTGGATCTGCCGCTGCTGGCGGCCCTGCTGCTGCTGGCGGCCATGGGACTGTTTTTCCTGGCCAGTGCCGCCGATCTGTCCTGGCGCACCATCGGCGCGCAGGCGGCGCGCTTCCTGCTGGGTTTCGCCATGCTGTACCTGGTCTCGCGGCTGCCGCCGGCGCAGCTGAAGCGCTGGACGCCGGCTTTGTATGCGGCCAGCGTGCTGCTGGTGGCGCTGGTGCTGGTACTGGGCGAGGGCCGCGGCGCCGACCGCTGGCTCGACCTGGGTGTCCTGCGCTTCCAGCCTTCCGAACTGCTCAAGCTGACCATGCCGATGATGGTGGCCTGGTACCTGGCGCAGCGCCCGTTGCCGCCGTCCTGGCGCGACACCGGCGTGGTGCTGCTGCTGATCGCCGTGCCGGCCGCGCTGATCGCCAAGCAGCCGGATCTGGGCACGGCGCTGCTGGTGATGATGGCCGGCGGGTTCGCGCTGTTCCTTTCGGGATTGTCCCTGCGCCGCATCGGACTGATGCTCGCCGTCATGCTGGCGTTGCTGCCGGTGGCCTGGCATCACCTGCACGACTACCAGCGCGAGCGAGTGCTGACACTGCTGAATCCCGAATCCGATCCGCTGGGCACGGGCTGGCACATCATCCAGTCGGAGATCGCGGTGGGCTCCGGCGGGGTGCTCGGCAAGGGTTTCATGCAGGGCACCCAGGCGCAGTTGCAGTTCCTGCCCGAGCACACCACCGATTTCATCTTCGCCGTGGTGGGCGAGGAGTTCGGCCTGCTGGGGGTGCTGGTCCTGCTGGCCCTGTACCTGTACATCATCGGCCGCAGCATGTGGATCGCGGTCAACGCGCGCGACACCTACGGACGCCTGCTGGGCGGCGCGCTGGCGCTGAGTTTCTTCCTCTACGTGATGGTCAACGGCGGCATGATCACCGGCCTGCTGCCGGTGGTGGGCGTGCCGCTGCCGCTGGTCAGCTACGGCGGCACCTCGGCGGTCAGCCTGCTGACCGGCTTCGGCGTGCTGATGTCGATCCACGCCCACCGCAAGCTGATGAAGTGAAGCGCCGGTGCGGGCTTGCGGAACCGTAGCGGACCCGCGCGTGGAGCGCCGCCGTGCACATGCTAGGCTGCGCCGCGATGTCCGGTCACCGCGGTCGCGTGCACCCTCGCGCGCCGGCACCAGCCCAGGGATTCCCTCGACGCGCCATGCGCAGATCCATCCGCGCCTCCTCCGGCCTGCTGCCCCTGGTCCTGCTGCTGTGCGCCGGCTGTGCCACGCAGCCGGCGGCAGTGCCCGCCGCGGCAAGCGCGCCGTCGCCGGCGGCGGCGCCGGCCGGCACCGGCAGTACCGTGCCGGCACCCGCGACGACGGTGGCCGCGCCCACGCCGGCGCGGTCACGCGCGGCGTTCGTCGATCGCCTGCTGCGCGAGCATCCGCAGCTAGACCGCGCCCACATCGAACGACTGCTCGACCAGGCGCGGGTGCAGCCCGCCATCCTGGCGGCCATCGCACGGCCGGCCGAGGCGCGATCGTGGCAGGACTACCGCCCCATCTTCTTGCGTCCGACGCGCATCGCCGCCGGCGCGGCCTTCTACCGCGCGCACCGTGCGCTCCTCGAGCGCATCGCCGCACGCTACGGCGTGCCGCCGCAGATCCTGGTGGCCATCCTGGGAGTGGAGACCGACTACGGCCGCAATACCGGCGGCTATCGCGTGCTCGATGCGCTGTACACACTGGCATTCCACTACCCGCCGCGCGCGGCGTTTTTCCAGAAGGAACTGGGCGTGTTCCTCAGCCTGCCGCGCGAGGCGCTGCCGGCACCGCGCGCGCGGCTGCGCGGCTCCTATGCCGGCGCCATGGGCTGGTGCCAGTTCATGCCCTCCAGCTTCGCGCTCTACGCCGTCAGTGCCGATGGCCGGGGACCGGCCGACATCTGGACCGCGCTGCCGGACATCCTGGCCAGCACGGCCAACTACCTGGCCCGGCACGGCTGGCAGCGCGGCGCGCTGATCGCCGTGCGCGCGCGGGCGGGCGCGGACGCGGCGCTGCCGCCGCTGCAGGGCAGCGTGCCGCTGTACACGCTGGGCCGGCTGGCGGCACGCGGGTTCACCAGCACCGCCACCGCGTCCGCGCTGCCGCCGGATACGCCGGCGACACTGCTGCCGGTGCAAGGCGAGGATGGCCCGGAAGTCTGGATCACGCTGGACAATTTCCGCGTGATCACGCGCTACAACAGCAGTCCGCTGTACGCGCTGGCGGTGACCGAACTGGCTGCGGCAATCGCCGGCGAGGTCGACCGCGCCGGGCCGGAGCCGGCCGCCACCGCCGCGGCCGCCGCCGCCGGGCGTCCGTGAGTGGCGCGTGCGCCCGGCTGTTGCATCTGGGCCGCGAGCGCCAGCCGCTGCTGCTGATCGATGACTTCGCCGACGATCCCCTGGCGATGATCGAGGAAGCCTGCGCACTGCGCTGGGGGCGGCACGGAGCGCACTACCCCGGACCCCGCGCGGCGCTGCCGCCGGCGCGCGTGCAGGCTTGCCTGCAGGGGCTGGAAGAGCCGATTGCGTCGGTGTTCGGCATCGCGCGCGGCCGCGTGCTGGAGGCGTGGTATTCGCTGGTGACCACGCCGCCCTCCGCGCTGGCGCCCATCCAGCGGCTGCCGCACGTGGACGGGCTGGAGCCGCAGCGGCTGGCGCTGCTGCATTACCTGGACCGCGGGCAGACCGGCGGCACTGCTTTCTACCGCCAGCGCGCCACCGGCTTCGAGAGCCTCGATGCCGGGCGCTATCCGCGCTACACGGCCGCGCTGCAGGACGGTGTCGCCCGCCACGGCCTGCCGCCGGCGGCCTACATCGCCGGCGACACCGTGCTGTTCGAGCAGGTGGCGCGCATCGAGGCGCGTTTCAACCGCGCCATCCTCTATCGCGGCAACCTGCTGCATTGCGCCGATATTCCCGCCGGGGCGGCCCTCGGCAGCGACCCGCGCAGCGGCCGTCTGACCGCCAACACCTTCCTCGTCGGGAGCGCCGCGTGAGCCGCCGTGCCGGATGCGCCGCCGCACTGCTGGCCGTGCTGCTGGCCGGCTGCGCGTCGACGCTGCCGCGCGGCGGCCAGCGCTATGCGCAGGCGAACGACGGCGCGCCGGCCGGCATGCCGCCGGACGTGGCCGCCATCCCCATGCCGGTGCCGCGGCCCGAGCCGCTGTCGCGCTACGGCAACCGCTCCAGTTACGTGGTGGACGGCCGCACCTACCACGTGCTGCGCAGCGCTGCCGGCTACGACCGGCGCGGCATCGCCTCGTGGTACGGCACCAAGTTCCAGGGCTACCTCACCTCCAGCCTGGAGCCGTACGACATGTACAAGTTCACCGCCGCCAGCAAGGTGCTGCCGATCCCCAGCTATGCGCGCGTGACCGATCTCGACAACGGCCGCTGCGTGATCGTGCGCGTCAACGACCGCGGCCCGTTCGTCGCCGGCCGCATCATCGACCTGTCCTACGTGGCGGCGCTGCGGCTGGGCATCGTCCGCAACGGCACTGGCCTGGTGCGCGTGCAAGGCATTGACGCCGGCAATCCGGCCGACGTCCGCGCGCTCGCATGCCCTGCCGCGGGTGGCCCGCAGGCGGCACCAGCGCTCGGCGGTCATCCGCGCATCTACCTGCAGGTGGGCGCCTTCCTCGAGCGAGCCAACGCTGAACGCGTGCTGGCGAGATTGCGCGATGCCGGTCTGGACAATGCGACCATTGGCGCCACCGACGTGCGCGGCCAGCGTTTCTGGCGCGTGCGGCTGGGCCCGCTGCCGGACGCCGCCGCCGCCGATGCGCTGATCCCGCGCGTCGAGGCGCTGGGCCTGCCGCGGCCGCAGGTCGACATCGAACTCGATGGCCCGTAACCCGCTATCTCCCCACTCTCCCATCCGACACGTCCATCCATGAAGTCGCAGACGCTTCTCCGCATCGCCGCCGTTGCGCTGGTCACCGCCGCCGCGGCACAGGCACAGACCGTACCCGGACCGGTCGTGTCCATGCCGCCCCGGCCCACCGCGGCCATGCCGCAGTTGCCCATTCCGCCGCCGCCGGCCATCCAGTCGCCGTCCTACGTGCTGATGGACTACCAGACCGGCCAGCTGATCGCGCACCGGGGCATGCACCTGCGCATGGCGCCGGCATCGCTGACCAAGCTGATGACGGCCTACGTGGTGGACGCCGCGCTGGCTGCGGGCAAGGTGCACTGGAACGGCAAGGTCTACATCAGCGATCACGCCTGGCGCAAGGGCGGTGCCGGCACCGACGGCTCCACCAGTTTCCTCAAGCTGCACGCCTACTACCCGCTGTCCGAGGTGTACAAGGGCATGATCGTGCAGTCCGGCAACGACGCCGCCATCGCCCTGGCCGAGCACGTGGCCGGCACCGAGGGCGCGTTCGTGCAGTTGATGAACGCCTACGCGCAGCGGCTGGGCATGAAGGACACGCACTACTCCAACGCGAGCGGCTATCCCAAGCCCGACCTGTACACCACCGCCTATGACCTGGCTCTGCTGGCGCGCGCGCTGATCCACGATTTTCCGCAGTACTACGGCGTGTACAAGATTCCCTCCTACACCATCGATGGCATCAAACAGGCCAATCGCAACCTGCTGCTGTACCGCGATCCATCGGTGGACGGCCTGAAAACCGGCAGCACCGCCGAAGCGGGCTTCTGCCTGGTGGCTTCGGCCGAACGCGACGGCCAGCGCCTGATCGCGGTGGTGATGAAGACCGCCAGCCTCCGCGATGCCGCCGACCAGGACGAGGCGCTGCTGAACTACGGCTTCCGCTTCTTCGCCACGCACACGCTTTACCAGGCCGGTCGTACGCTGGCCGCCCCCAGGCTGTGGAAGGGCGTCCGCGACACGCTGGCGCTGGGCGTGGCCCACCCGGTACGGGTCACCATCCCGCGCGGCCGCTACCGGGAGCTCAAGGCCAGCATGGAGATTCCGGCGACCCTGATCGCGCCCATCGCGCGCGGCCAGCGCATCGGCACGCTCAGCGTCAGCCTGGACGGCAAGCTGCTCGTGCAGGTGCCGCTGGTGTCGCTGCAGGCCGTGCCGGAGGCGGGGTGGTTCGGCCGCCTGTGGGATTCGA
Source organism: Pseudomonadota bacterium (assembly GCA_021792975.1). Lineage (GTDB taxonomy): Bacteria > Pseudomonadota > Gammaproteobacteria > Xanthomonadales > Rhodanobacteraceae > Metallibacterium. Next base: position 15,804 of record JAJYTR010000014.1, read on the forward strand.
TGCGCCTGTGGTGGTCCAGCGGCAAGAGCGGCAACGCGGCGCCGCTGGCCGCGCCGGCGGCGGAGAAGGGCGGCTGAACATGGCGTCCGTCGGCGCGCCGCAGCAGGGTTTCCGGTTTCCAGGCGAGTTCGAGATCGCCGCCATGGGCCGCGCCGGAGCCGACCTGGAGACGCGCGTGCCCGCGCTGCTGCTGCGCGAAGCGGGGCTCGAGGTGATTGCCGATTCGCTGAGCGTGCGCCTCTCGCGCGGCGGGCAGTACGTGGCCGTGCGCGTGCGGTTCGTGGCGACCGTCCGTGCCGATTACGAACGCGCGCACGCGGTTTTGCGCGCCGACCCGGATGTCCGCTATACCCTGTGATCACGCATTCTTCGCGCGCCGGCGGCGTGCAGCGGATACACTTGTCGGCTGGCCGTGCGCCGGCACGGTCCAGCAGCCCATGAGCGAACCCAGCCTTCTCGTCCGCCGTCTCGGACGCCAGCCCTACCGGCCGGTGTGGTCGGCCATGCGCGCCTTCACCGACGCGCGCGACGCCGACACCCCCGACGAGCTGTGGATGCTGCAGCACGATCCGGTATTCACGCTGGGGCAGGCCGGACGCATGGAACACGTGCTGGCGCCGGGCGGGATTCCGGTGATCGCGGTCGAGCGGGGCGGTCAGGTGACCTACCACGGCCCCGGGCAGATCGTCGGCTATCCGCTGCTGGACCTGCGGCGCCTCGGCCTCGGCATCCGCGAACTGGTCGTCCGCATCGAGCAGGCCATGATCGACACCCTGGCCGAGTGGAACATCGAAGGCCGGCGCCGCGAGGGCGCGCCGGGCGTGTACGTGGCCGGCGCCAAGATCGGCGCGCTGGGCCTGCGTGTGCGCCGGGGCTGCACGTTCCATGGCCTGGCGTTCAACGTGGCCATGGATCTGCAACCCTTCCACCGCATCAATCCCTGCGGCTATGCCGGACTGGCGGTGACCCAGGTCAGCGACCTCGGCGGCCCGGGGTCCATCGAGGCGGTCGAAGACGTGTTGACCGTGCAACTGGCCCGGCAGTTCGGCTTGCGCATCGTGCCGGCCTCCCCCATCCTGCCGCAGCCGGCAGACGCGCCGGAAAGCCTGCCGTCATGAGCGAAAAAACCATCCCCGTCCACGTGGACACCGGCCTGGCGCCGGGCCAGGCGCAGGTCGGTGCCGACAAGATCGCCGCCAGCCGTGCCGCCTTCGCGTCCGCCGGGATCCTGCGCAAGCCGGACTGGATCCGCGTGCGCCTGCCGCAGGGCAACGCCGTGCAGCGGCTGAAGGCCCGCCTGCGCGAGAGCGCGCTGGTGACGGTGTGCGAGGAGGCGTCCTGCCCCAATATCCACGAGTGCTTCCACAAGGGCACCGCCACCTTCATGATCCTCGGCGAGGTGTGCACGCGGCGCTGCTCGTTCTGCGACGTCGCCCACGGCCGTCCCAAGCCGCCCGATCCGCTGGAGCCGGCGCGGCTGGCCGCCACCATCCGTGACATGGGCCTGCGCTACGTGGTGATCACCTCGGTGGACCGCGACGACCTGCCCGACGGCGGCGCCGCGCATTTCGCCGCATGCGTCCACGCCGCCCGCGCCGCCAGCCCGGCGCTGCGGATCGAGATCCTCACCCCCGATTTCCGCGGCAAGGGCCGCATGGAGAAGGCGCTGGCGGCATTGGCCGGTGCGCCGCCGGACGTGTTCAACCACAACCTGGAAACCGTGCCTGCCCTGTACCGCGAGGTGCGCCCGGGCGCCGACTACCAGTGGTCGCTGCATCTGCTGCGGGCGTTCAAGGCGCAGCACCCCCGGATTCCCACCAAGAGCGGCATCATGCTGGGCCTGGGCGAAACGTCGGGGCAGGTGCTGGACACCTTGCACGATCTGCGCGCGCAGGGGGTGGACATGGTGACCATCGGCCAGTACCTGCAGCCTTCACCGCACCATCATCCGGTGTTGCGCTACTGGACTCCGCAGGAGTTCGATGACCTGCGTGCGGCCGGCATGGCGCTGGGTTTCCGCCATGTCGCCAGCGGTCCGCTGGTGCGTTCGTCCTACCACGCCGACGTGCAGGCCCATGCCGCCGGCTATCACGAGGCTTCCTGAGCCATGCCGCTGATCCGGCGTCTGCGGCCCGCCCTGCTGGGGCTGGGCATCGCCTTCACCGCGACGCTGCCGCTGCCGGCCGCGCCCGCACTTCCGGCCGCGCCGCGGACGGTCGCGCCCGCTGCCGGCGCCTGCACCCTGCCGGCGCGCGTGCGTCAGGGCGAGATCGCCAAGCGCCCGCTGACGCCGACCGCCATGCAGAGCGAAGTCACGCAGCTGACCGCGCGGTTGCTGACGCGCTACTCCTACGAAGCGCTGCCGCTGGATGCCGGCATGGCGCAGCGCGTGTTCAAGGGCTACATCGACGCGCTCGATCCGGACAAGCTGTTCTTCACCGCGCGTGATCTGACCGCGTTCCAGCCCATCGAGCGGCACCTGGATGCAGGGATCTGGAGCGGCGATCTGGCCGGACCGTTCCACATCTTCGATGTCTACGAGCACAGCGTGGCCGCGCGGGTGGCGTATGCGCTGGCGCTGATCCGCAAGGGCGGGTTTGACTTCAACACCCACGCCAGTTACGAGGTGGACCGCGAGCACGCGCCGTGGGCAGCCGACGGCGCGGCGCTGGACACGCTTTGGCGCGAGCGCGTGATGAACGACTGGCTGCGGCTGAAGCTGGCCGGCAAGAACGACGCCGACATCCGCAGCGTGCTGGAAAAGCGCTACCGGAACTATCTGGACCGTGTGCGCGAGCTGGACAGCGAGGACGTGTTCTCCACTTTCCTCAACGCCTATGCGCTGGCGAACGATCCGCACACCAATTACTTCGGGCCACGCGCCAGCGAGAATTTCGACATCTCGATGAACCTCTCGCTGGAGGGCATCGGCGCGGTGCTGGAGCGCCGCGATGACTACACCACCATCCGCGAGATCGTTCCGGGAGGCCCGGCCTCGCACTCGCGCCTGCGCGTGGGCGACCGCATCGTCGGCGTTGCCCAGGGCACCGCCTGTCCGATGACCGACGTGGTCGGCTGGCGGCTGGACGACGTGGTGGCGCTGATCCGCGGCAAGAAGGACACCGTGGTGCGGCTGGAGATCATCCCCGGCGATGCCGGCCCCGATGCCAAGCACGAAGTCATCACCCTGGTGCGCAAGAAGGTCACCATCGAGGAACAGGCGGCCAGGAAGTCCATCCTCACCGTGCACGACCGCGGGCAGACCTACCGCATCGGCGTAATCGCGCTGCCCGCGTTCTACGAGGACTTCGCCGCGCGCCGCCGCGGCGATCCCAACTACCGCAGCGCCACGCGCGATGTCGCCAGGCTGCTGGCCGAGCTGAAGAAAGACCGGGTCGACGGCGTCATCATGGATCTGCGCAACAACGGCGGCGGCTCGCTGACCGAGGCCACCGAGCTGTCCGGCCTGTTCATCGGCAAGGGGCCGATCGTGCAGGTGCGCGACAGCAACGGCCAGGTCGAGGAGCAGGACAGCGACGAAACGCGGGTATGGAACGGTCCGCTGGCGGTGCTGGTCAACCGCGCTTCGGCCTCGGCCTCGGAGATCTTCGCCGCCGCCATGCAGGACTACGGCCGCGCGCTGATCATCGGCTCCAACACCTACGGCAAGGGCACGGTGCAGAACCTGGTCAGCCTGGACCGCATGGCCGGCCAGCCCAGCGCCAAGCTGGGCGACCTGCACATGACCATCGCCGAGTTCTTCCGCGTCGACGGCGGCTCCACCCAGCTCAGGGGCGTGACCCCGGACATCGTGTTCCCCGAGACCATCAACCCCAGGGACTTCGGCGAATCGTCCAACCCCTACGCGCTGTCCTGGAGCCGGATCAAGCCGGCCGACTACAAGCCGGTGGCTGATCTCAAGCCGCTGATTCCGACGCTGCTGCGCGAGCACGAGGCGCGCGTGGCGCACTCGCCCGCCTGGCAGCTGCTGCTGGAGGAGATTGCCGCCATCCGCAAGCTGCAGGCGCAGACCACCATCTCGCTGAACTACGCCGTGCGCGAGCGCGAGCGCAAGGAGCAGGACGTGCAGCAGGATACCTTCCGCGCCCGCGAGAAGGCCATTGAGGCGGCCCGGCACGGGCCTGCGGGCGCCACCAGTACGGCTGCGGCGACGACGGTCGCGGTGCCGCCGCAGGCCGGCAACGACGACGGCCTGCAGCCCGGCGAGCGTCCGCTGCGCAGCGATCTGGCGCGCGAGAGGCAGCGCGAGCGGCGTCCCGACACCATGCTGATCGAAGCCGCGCACATCCTGGGCGACGAGATCGGCCTGCTGCAGCGAGATCCGAAGCTGGCGGCGACCGCGCTGCCGCCCGGCTTCGCGCTGCCGCCGCTGGCCATGCCGGCGCGGGCCACCGCCGCCCGCTGAGCGGGGGACCGCGGGACGGTCAGGGCGGTGGTTCGGGCATCCGTTCGCCGCCCACCAGTACGAGGTCGGCGGGGCGTCGCGCGAACAGGCCCACGGTGACGACGCCCGGAATCTGGTCGATGGCCCGTTCCAGGCCCACCGGATCGCCGATGCGCAGGTTGTGCACATCGAGGATCCAGTTGCCGTTGTCGGTGACGACGCCGTCACGCCAGACCGGCTGGCCGCCCAGTTCGACCAGCTTGCGCGCCACCAGGCTGCGCGCCATCGGGATCACCTCGACCGGCAGCGGGAAGCGGCCCAGCACGTCCACGCGTTTGCTCGGATCGATGATGCACACGAAGCGCCGCGCCGCCTCGGCGATGATCTTTTCGCGCGTCAGCGCCGCGCCGCCGCCCTTGATCAGGCGACGCCAGGGATCGCATTCGTCGGCGCCGTCCACGTACAGCGGGATCGGTCCGGTGGCGTTGAGATCCAGCAGCGGGATGCCGGCCGCGCGCAGCAGCGCGCTGGTCTGCTCCGAGCTGGAGACCGCGCCCTCGAGCCGCGGACGCCGCTGCGCCAGCAGTTCGATGAAATAGCGCACCGTCGAGCCGGTGCCCACCCCCAGCACCGTGCCTTCCTCGAGGAAGGCCCAGGCCGCTTCGGCGGCGGCGCGCTTGCCGGCATCGCCACGTGCCGAATGGTTCATGCGTGCTCCTGCGCGTGGTCGAGGATGAGCCGCCACTGCGCGGCACTGACCGGCAGTACCGAGAGCCGGTTGCCGCGGCGGGTGAGGGCGAAGTCGCCGAGGCGCCGGTCGCGCCTGAGCGTCTCCAGCGTGACGGGATGTGCCAGCTTGCGTACGAAGCGCACGTCCACCAGCCACCAGCGCGGGGCCTCGCGCGGACTGTCCGGGTCGTAGTGCGCACTGCGGCGGTCAAACTGGGTGGGATCCGGACGCGCGGCGCCGGCCACCTCGGCGATGCCGGCGACACCGGGCGTTTCGCAGCTGGAGTGGTAGAACAGCACGCCGTCGCCTGTGCGCATCGCATCACGCAGAAAATTGCGCGCCTGGTAATTGCGCACGCCGTCCCACGGCTCGACGCCCTTGCGTGCCAGGTCGTCGATCGAGAACGCGTCGGGCTCGGACTTCATCAGCCAGTAGTGCATGTCGGCTCCGGCGGACAGAGGATGGTCTCGCACTCGGTCAGCACCGCGTCCAGGCGCACGTCCCAGGGCTGCGCGGCCAGCGCCGGGTGGCCGCAGTCCACCTCCTGGCAGGCGTAGGCCACGCCGCACAGCCAGGGGCGGGCAGGTCGTGCCTGCGTGCGCAGGAAGGCGAAGCTGGCGTCGTAGAAGCCGCCGCCGCTGCCCAGGCGCAGGCCGTCGCGGCTGAAGGCCAGCAGCGGCACCAGCACCAGGTCCAGGTGCCGGGCCGCGCGCAGCGCGGCTTCCGGCACCTGCGGCTCGGGAATGCCGTAGCGGTTGGAAGCCAGCACCGCGCCCGGTCGCCAGGGTGCGAAGCGCATCACCCGGCCGCGGCGCAGTACCGGCAGCAGGTATTCGATGCCGCGTTCGCGGCACAGCCCGGGGACGGCGTGCAGCGGCAGTTCGCCGGCACAGGCGAAGTATCCGGCGAGCCGGCGCGCGCACGCCAGCGCCGGCAGTTCGGCCAGGCGCCCGGCCATCCGCAGACCGGCCTCGGCGCGCGTCCGCGCATCCAGCGCGGCACGGTGCGCGCGCATGCGTTCGCGCAGCTCCTGGCGCACGCCGTGCCGGGGATTGCCTGGAAGGGGCGTGGTGGGGTCGGAAACCAAAGTGCGTTCTCCGCGGTGCCGGTGCACGCCAGACGACCTTGATCCCAAGGATCAGGTGGGAGGGCTCAGGCCGCCGCCCAGGCTTTCCGCACGCGGCGGACATGCACATCGGGCAGCCGTTTCGCCGACCCGGGGTCGTTCAATAGGAACAAGGCAAATGCTGAAAGCGTACTGTCGGGCACCGCAGAGAACACCGCGCCATCATAGCAGCGCGGCAGCCGGCGGGCGCAGCCGCGACGGCGCTCACGATGCCGGCGGCAGCGCGGCCTCCAGCTTGCGGCGCAGCAGTCCCAGGCTGTGCAGAAGCTCGCGCTCGCGCTCGGCATGGCGCTCGCGCAGTTGCACCAGATCATGGGTGAGGCTGAGCGCGGCCAGCACCGCCAGGCGGTCGAACCCCACCGTGCGGGTGACGCCGCGCAGTTCGCGCAGCTTGCCGTCGAGCAGACCGGCCGCGGCCAGCAGGCCGGCGCGTTCTTCCTCGCCGCAGCTGACCAGGAATTCGCGATCGAGCAGACGGACCGTGACCGGGATGCTGTTCATGGCGTCAGCCCTGCGGCGGATGCTCGAGCGCGCGCAGGCGCTGGATCATCGCCTCGATGCGCGTGCGCGCCATGTCGTTGCGCGCCACCAGGCTGGCACGTTCGCTGGCTAGTTGCTCCTGGTGATGGCGCAGGCTGAGGTTTTCTTCGGCCAGCCGACGCTGCTGTTCCAGCGCGCGCTCGAGCAGCGCATGCAGGGTTTCCAGTTCGGCGCGGACCGGGTCGGCAGCGGGCATGCGCGCGACTTTAGCAGAGGCATTCGCGCCGGCGACGCTCAGCCCGCGACGCGACGCACGGCATGCTGGCGGATGAAGGCCAGGCAGGCCTCGCCCGGCATCGGCTGCGCGATCCGGTAGCCCTGCACCTCGTCGCAGTCCTTCTCGCGCAGGTACTCGATCTGTTCCTGCGTCTCCACGCCCTCGGCCACCACGTTCAGGCCCAGCGCGTGCGCCATCAGCACGATGGTGCCGAGGATAGTCTCGTCATCGGGGCTGACGGTGAGCTTGGATACGAAGGTCTGGTCGATCTTCAGGGTGTCCAGCGGCAGCCGCTGCAGGTAGGCCAGCGAGGAATAGCCGGTGCCGAAATCGTCGATGGCCAGGGTGACGCCGACATTGTTGATCGCCTCGAGGATGGCGCGCGAGCGCTCGGGATCCTGCATCAGCATGCTCTCGGTGATCTCCAGCTCCAGCAGCTGCGGCGGCAGGCCGTGGCGCGCCAGCGTACGGAACAGGTAGTGGCTGATCTCGCCGCGCGCCAGTTGCGCCACCGAGAGGTTGACCGCCATGGTCACGTCGTCCAGGCCGGCGGCCCGCCAGCGTGCCAGTTCCGCACAGGCTTTCTCGACGACGAATTCGCCGAGCTGGCCGATCAGGCCGATCTCCTCGGCCAGCGGGATGAACAAGCCGGGCGGGATGTCGCCGAATTCCTCACTGTGCCAGCGCAGCAGCGCCTCGACGCCGGTGATGCGGTCCTCGGCCAGGCTCAGTTTGGGCTGGTAGACCAGGTGCAGTTCTTCGCGCTTGAGCGCGCGTTGCAGCGCCGCGATCAGGTCGGCACGCTGGCGCACCTCGGCGTCCAGCGCCTCGGTGTAGACCATCGCGGTGTTGCGGCCGCGCTCCTTGGCGCGGTACATGGCGATGTCGGCGTACTTCAGCAGATCGGTGGGCGCCTGGCCGTGGTTGGGGTAGAGCGCGATGCCGATCGAGGGAGTGATCTGCACCTCGCGGCCCTCGTCGAGATCCATCGGCTCGGCGAAGGCATCCAGCACCTTGCGCGCCACGTCCTCGGCGTCCTGCATCTGCGCGACACGCTCCAGCACCACGGTGAACTCGTCGCCGCCCAGGCGGGCGACGGTGTCGTCGTCGCGCACCACCGCGCGCAGCCGGCGCGCCGCGGCCTGCAGCACGCGGTCCCCCACGCTGTGGCCGTGCGCGTCGTTGACGTGCTTGAAACGGTCCAGGTCGACGAACAGGACCGCCACCAGCCGGCCGATCTGGCGCGCGCGCAGGATGGCTTCGCCCAGGCGCTCGGTCAGCAGCGTGCGGTTGGGCAGGCCGGTCAGCGGATCGAAATTGGCGAGGTAGTGCAGTTCCTGCTCGGCGCGGCGGCGCGCGGTGACGTCGGTGAGCACCGCCACGAAGTGGGTGCGCTGGCCGTGGCCGTCGCGGATCTCGTTGATCTCGATGCTGCACAGCATGGGCTCGCCGTCGCGGCGGCGTTGCCACAGTTCGCCGCGGAAATGGCCCTTGGCCTCCAGTTGCGCACGTACCTGCAGGCTGGCCTCGGGCTGGTCGGGGCTGTCCAGCACGGACGCGGGCAGGCCGATGATTTCCTCGGCGCGGTAGCCGGTCATGCGCGTGAACGCCGGGTTGACCGCCACGAAGCGCATCTGCGCGCTGGTCACCGCCACGGCCTCGCCCATCGAACGCACCACCATCTCGGCGATGCTGTGCTCGCGTTCGCGGGTGAGTTCGGCGCTGATGTCGCGCGAGGTGCCGATCACGCGCAGCGGCTTTCCGGCGGCATCGCAGGCTCCGATCTTGCCGCGCGCACGAACCCAGATCCACTGCCCGCCTTCGGCGCGCAGGCGGTGCTCGGACTCGTAGTAGGGCGTGCGGCCCGCCAGGTGCTCGGCCAGCGCGTGCTCGACCTGCGGCAGATCCTCGGGATGCACGGCGTAGCGGCGCCAGTCCTCGATGCTGAGCGTCTCCTCGTGCGGACCGCCCAGCAGGGCGCTGCCGCTCACGCGGTTGAGCACGCCGCGCTGCAGATCCAGCTCCCACAGGGCATCGCCCGAGCCCCACAGCGCCAGCTTCAGGCGTTCCTCGCGCGCGGCGCTTTCGCGGCGGTAGGCGCGTTCGCTGCGGCGCCGGCTCCAGACCATGCCGATCAGCAGCAGCAGCACACCGCCGGACAGCGCAGCATAGAGCGCGCGTAGCGCCTGGCTGTCCCACCACGGCGGCACCACCACGACCGCCATGGTGGCCGGGTCGCCCAGCCGCCGGCCGGCGGCATCGCTGCGCGTCACCTCGAAGCGGTAGCGGCCGCCGCCCAGATCGCCGTAGACGACGCCGCGACTCGCGGACGGCCGGCTCCAGCGATCCTCCAGACCCAGCAGGCGATGGCGGTACAGGGCGGCACCGGGATGCAGGAAGTCGAGACTGGCGTAGCGGATGCGCAGCGCCTCGCCGCGGGCGATGCGCAAGGTGCCGCCGCGCGGCGGCACGCGCTCGCCGTTTTCGCCGATGCGCAGCGCGGTCAGTTGCACCGGGATGGAAGGCGCCGGCGCGGCCTCCGGGCGCGTGCTGCCGACGGTGAAGCCCTGCGGTCCGCCGAAAGCCACCCGGTCGCCGGCCAGCGCGGTACAGGTGCCGGCGTTGGCCTCCAGTCCGCGGATGCCGTCGCGGCGGCCGTAGCGCACGATGCGACCGGATGCGGCGTCCAGCGCGGCGATGCCCTGGTTGGTGCCCACCCACAGCCGGCCGCGTGGCGATTCGGCGATGCAGTAGATCACCTCGTCCGGCAGTCCGCTGCGCAGGCCGTAGTGGACGAACCGCGCGCGGCCATCGTGCAGCGCGACCAGCCGGTCGAGGCCCTCGTCGGTGCCCACCCACAAGGTGCCGTCAGCGGCGGCCGTCACGCTGATCACTTCGTTGCTGGCCAGGCTGCCGGCCTGGCCCGGCATGTGCACGATGCGTTCGAGACGTCCGTCGCGCCAGTACAGCAGGCCGCCGTTGGCGGCCATCCAGATGCCACCGCTGGTGGCGGCGAAACCGAACACGTGCGGAAACACCCCGCCGTCGCGCGGCGGCGGCAGCCAGTGCGGTGCCGCCATCCCCGGCCGCCACCAGGCCGCGCCGCCGACTGCGCCGGCCAGCCACAGCGTTCCATCCGGCGCGCGCCAGACGGTGAACAGCCATTGGCCCGGAACCGGATTGCCGGGATCCTCGAGGTAGGCCGGCGTGGCGCGGCCGCTGGCCACATCGAACCGCAGCAGGCCGGCGCTGCTGGCGAGCCAGAGCACACCGCCGCCGGGTTCGACGGCGATGCCTTCCACCGCCACCTGTCCCGACGCCAGCTGCGGCGCTTCGGGCAGGGTGGGCGGCGGCGGGGCTTCGGCCAGCGCGGGCAGCAGCAGCGGGGTGTAATCGGCCAGTTCGCGCGTGTCCGGGTCGTAGCGCATCAGGCCGGCGTGCGAACCCACCCAGACGCTGCCGCCGGGTGCCGGCGCCAGCGCGCGGATGAAGTTGGCGCGGTCCTGCGGGTCGTTGCGGTCGGGCACCAGCACCGACTGGAACCGGGTCCCGCGCGGGTCGGTTTGGAACAGGCCGGCTGCGCCCACGATGGCCCACAGCGAGCCATCCCGCCCCGCCAGCAGCCTACGCACGATGCCCGGCGGCAGATCCCCGAGTGCGCCGTGACGCGTGGCGATCGCGCGCGCAGCACCGCTGCGCCCCAGGCGCACGAGGCCGCCGCTGGCGGGCCCGATCCAGATCGCGCCCAGCGCGTCCTGCGCCAGCGCGCGCACACCGGTCTGCGCGGCGCCCGACGGCCAGAGCTTCTGCCAGGTGCCGTCGCCGGCCCACGCATACAGCCCGGAATCGGTGCCCAGCAACAGCTGTCGGCCGCCGCCGCAGAGCAGGGCCCGGCCACCGCCGGCCGGTGCGGGCATGGCCAACGCCTGCGCACGCGCACGCTGCGGATCGATGTGCAGCAGGTTGCCCGCCGCCAACGCGTATACCGTCCGCGCCCCGCAGGACTGCAGCGCATGCGCGCCCTCGGCGGCGGCCGGCGCATGCCACAGCAGGTGCAGTCGCCGGCCATCCCACAGGCTGACGCCCTCGTTTCCCGCCATCAGCAGGCCGTTGCCGGGCAGCGGCATCAGGCTGGCACCCGAGCCGGGTGCGCGCAGGCCGGGTGGCAGCGGCAGTTGCCCGCGCTGCGGATCGAACAGGCTCAGGCCGGTACCGCCGCGTGCCGTCACGCCGCTGATCACCGACAGCCACAGGCGTCCCGCGCCTGCTGTCGCGATGTCGCCGATCGGTGCGTTGATGCTGCCGGGCATGCCCGCGGCAGCGGCGAAATGCAGCAGATGGCGTCCGTCGTAGCGGTACAGCCCGGAGGGCGTGGCGGCCCAGATGAAACCCTGCGGATCCTGGTAGAGGGCGCTCAGGCCCGACTGTTCCAGTCCCTCGTCGGCGCCGACGTGCTGGAAGTAGTAATCGCCGATGGTCACCGTGCGGCGTACCGGCAGTGCCGCCTGCGCGTCGCCGCGCACCGCCAGCGCAAGACCGGTGATGGCCAGCAGCACGACCATGGCGTGCAGTGCGCGTGCGTAGGTTGCCGGCATCTCGGTCCCGCCCCCGGTGCGGCCGAGTGTAGGCAATCCCCGGTCCAGCGGCTAGGCTGGTGGCGGCGCCGTATCGGCGTCGTTACCCGCACAGGCGAGATGGCCCGCGCGCCGATCCGCGTTTCCGTCCCTGCCGGCCGGTCCACCGCGCGGGCCGCCGGGTTCACCAGGTCCGCGCGCGTGGCCGCACGGCCGCTGCCCGCCCGGGCGGGCGGTGCCGGCACCGTTCCCGCGGCATGAGCGGCTCGCGCATTGGCGTGCGCGAGTACCGGCATCGCCGGCGCGAGCTGATGCGGCTGGCCGGAGCCGATGCGGCCGTGCTGCTGGCGGCTGCGCCGCCGCGCCTGCGCAACGGCGACACCTGTTGGCCCTACCGCCAGGACTCCGATTTCCTCTATCTCACCGGCTTCGACGAGCCGCAGGCGGTGCTGGCGCTGCTGCCCGGCCGCGCCGCCGGGCAGTGCGTGCTGTTCTGCCGCGAGCGCGACACCGCCGCCGAGCGCTGGGACGGCGGCTGGCTGGGTCCCGAGGGCGCCGTGCGCATGCTGGGCGTGGATGACGCGTTTCCCATCGCCGACATCGACGAGATCCTGCCCGGCATGCTCGAAGGCCGCGCCCGGCTGTATTGCCATTTCGGGCGCGAAGCCGCGTTCGACGCCCAGCTGCTGGCATGGCTGCGCCGCCTGCGCGCCAGTCACGGTGGCGCGCGCGCGCCGCAGGAGATGCTGGCGCTGGGCCACCTGCTGCACGAACTGCGCCTGTTCAAATCGCCGGCCGAACGGGCACTGCTGCGCGAGGCCGCGCGCATCGGCATGGACGGCCACCGCGCCGCCTGGGCGGCGCTGCGTCCGGGCGCCCACGAGTACACCGTGGAGGCGGCCTTCACCGGCGCGGTGCGCGCCGCCGGTGCGCGGCCCAGCTATCCGCCCATCGTCGCCGCGGGTAGCAACGCCTGCGTGCTGCACTACGCGCGCAACGACGCCCCGCTGCGCAGTGGTGACCTGCTGCTGCTGGACGCCGGTGCCGAGTGGCAGGGCTACGCTTCGGACATCACCCGTACGCTGCCGGTGGGCGGCCGCTTCGGCACCGCGCAGCGCGCGCTGTACCGCCTGGTGCTGGAGGCGCAGCAGGCTGCGCTGGCGTGCATCCGGCCCGGTCGTACCTGGGAGGATTTCCACGATGCCGCGCGTACCGTGCTGGTCGAGGGGCTGTGCGCGCTGCGCCTGCTGGAGGGTCCGCCGCGGCAGGCGCTGGCGCGCGGCCACTACCGCCGCTATTTCCCGCACAAGACCGGGCACTGGCTGGGCCTGGACGTGCACGATGCCGGCGACTACCGCATCCACGGCGAGCCGCGCGTGCTGGAGCCCGGCATGGTGCTGACGGTCGAGCCCGGCCTGTACATCCCGGCCGACGACGCCGGTGTGCCGGCGCGCTATCGCGGCACCGGCATCCGCATCGAGGACGACGTGGCGGTCACCGCGACCGGCGCCGAGGTGCTGACCGCGGCCCTGCCCGGCGATCCCGATGCACTGGAGGAGGCACTGTCCGTCGCCCGCCGGGCGGCGTGAGCGCCGGGGTCACTACAATCGCGGCCTTTCCTCCGGGCCCGACCGCATGAACCGCCTGTTTTCCGCCGCCATCCTCGCCCTCCTGCTGGCGGCCACTCCGTCCCTGCCGGCCCGGGCCGCCCCGCCGCCGCCGCCGCGAACGGATGCCATCGCACCGGTGCGCGTCATCCGCTATGGCCTGTTCGGGCCGGTGCGCGTGTACCCGCCGGCGGGCGCGCCGCAGCGCGTGGTGATCGTATTCTCGCGCGCCACCGGCTGGGGCACGGTCGAGGCGGACTATGCCGACGGCCTGCGGCGGGCCGGCAGCCTGGTGATCGGGGTCGACCTGCCCGATTACCTGCACACGCTGGAAGGCCTGAAGGAACGCTGCAGCTATCCGGCCGGGCATGTGGAGGAGATGTCGCACTGGATGCAGAAGACGCTGCGACTGTCGACCTACCTGCCGCCGTTCGTCGTCGGCTTCGGCGGCGGCGCCGATTTCACCTACGCGCTGGGCGTGCAGGCGCCCTCGGGCACCTTCGCCGGCATGGTCACGCTGGGCTGGGACGGCCGGTTCACGCTGCCGCGCGGGTTCTGCGACGGCGATGCCGGCAATGCCACGGTGTCCTGGGGTGCACGCGGCTTCGGTTTCCGCCCCGTCCGCCCGTTGCCGCTGCCCTGGCTGGCCGCCGGCAGTCCCGGTGCGCACGAGATCGGGCCGCCGGCGAACTTCCGCCGTGCCGTGCCCGCACCCGTCGGCGGCGCCCGGCTGGCCGCGGCACTGGACGCGCTGGTGCGCAAGCCGGCGCTGAGCGCCGGCGCGCTGGCCGACACGCTGCGCGACCTGCCGCTCACCGAGATCGCGCCCCGCGGCAAGCCCGACGGCCGCGTGGTGCTGATGATCAGCGGCGACGGCGGCTGGGCGGGCCTGGACAAGGGGGTGGCCAAGGTGCTCTCCGAACACGGCGTGCGCGTGGTCGGGCTGAGCTCGCTGGAGTTCTTCTGGCACAAGAAGACGCCGCAGCAGGCCGCGCAGGCGGTGGCGCGCATCCTCGCCGCCTACACCGCGCGCTATCCCGATGCGCGCTACACGCTGATGGGCTACTCGTTCGGCGCCGGCGTGGTGCCGGTGGTCTACAACCTGCTGCCGCCCGGGTTGCAGCAGCGCGTGGGCGCCGAGGTGCTGATCTCGCCCGATCCGGAGGGATGGTTCGACATCCACATCGGCGACTGGTTCACCACCACCAAACATCAGTACAACGTGCCGCTGGACCCGGAGATCGCGCGCACGAAGATCCCGGTGATCTGCCTGGCCGGCGCGGGCGAGGGGCACAAGACCTATTGCGACAGCCTGGCCCGGCGCCACATGGCGCGCCTGCTGACGCTGCCCGGCGGCCACCACTACGAGGGCGACTACGACCGGCTGGGACAGGTGATCCTGCAGGCGCTGCCGAAATGACGGTGCGGCGGCGCCGGCATTGCGGGAGTTAAGGCAGCAGCAGCCGGCGGTAGCCGCCGGCCACCAGTGCGGCGATATCGGTCAGCAGCAGCGGCACCGACAGGCCGCGCGGGTAGGCCAGGTAGGCGCCCACCCAGCGCGGACGGAACTTCTCCTTGAAGCGGCGCACGCCCTGGTAGTTGTAGAAGCGCGTGCCATGGCGGAAAGCCAGCGCCGCCAGCTGTTCATTGAGGCGCGCGTAGGGCGTGGTGCCGACGTTGGACAGCGGCGCCATGCCCAGACTGAAGCTGGCCGAGCCCTGCGCCTTGGCCCATTGCAGCGCGTGCGCGAACACCAGGTCCATGGTGCTGCGCGGCGCGTCCGGCCGTTGCCGCATCAGGTCGATGGCGGTGATGCCCTGCGTGCCGTAGCCCGGCATCAGGCTGGCGAAGGCGACCAGTTCGTCTTCGCGGTACACCAGCACCAGCGCACCGCGCGCCAGGTAGGCGGTATCGAAGCGGCCCAGCGAAAAGCCCTTCTCGGCGGCGCCCTTGTCCGCCAGCCAGGCATCGGAGACGTTCTGCAACGCGGTGCGCAGGGCGTCGTCGAACGGCGCTGTGGCCACGCGACAGGCGAGTTGCTCGCGCGGTGCCCGGTTGAGCGCCTGGCGCAGATCCTCCCAGCGCTTGCCGCTCATCGAGAAATCGGCCAAGTCGATCAGCGCCAGTTCGCCCAGCTTGAACAGGTCGAAACCGAGATCGTGGAAGCGCGCGAGCTCGGTTTCCGGCACGCCGTAGAACACCGGCGCACAGCCCATGCTGTCGGCGTAGCGGCGGAAATCGAGAATGGCCTGAGCCTGCGCCGCGGGTTCTCCCGCGGGTGCGCCCAGCGCCACCAGACGGCTGCGTACCAGTCCGTAAGCGAGCAGGCTGCGGTGGTTCTCGCCCCAGAACAGGTGCTTGTCGCCCATCAGCGTCAGGTGTGCCAGCGCGCCGCCGCCGTGCCGGCGGTAGAACTCCTGCACGCGCGCCAATTCCTCGGCGTCCGGCAAGGTCAGCTGCGGACGGCGCGCCGCAAACGCCTGCCAGACCACGTACAGCGCCAGCCCCAGCAGTGCCGCCAGCAAACCGCGCGCGAGCCGCGGCGTGTGTGCGTAGGGACCGGTGGCGAGGAAGTCGAAACTGTCCTCGCCCAGAATCTCGGCCACACCCACCGCGAAGAACGCCGCCACCACCAGCAGCAGGCCCAGCAGCCAGCCGAGATTGACCCCGGTGTCCAGGCGCGCGGCGCGCTGGCTGAAATCGGCACGCCGCGTGCGCAGCAGCAGCGACACCGTCAGCAGGAACAGTGCCTCGCCCCAGTGCAGGCCTTTGGTCAGCACCAGCGCCGCAGCGAGCCACAGCAGCCACTGCACCGCGCGATAGGCCATGCGCAGGCGGCCGTCGATGCCGCGCGCCAGGCCCAGCAGCAGCACGCCGATGACGATGCTCAGCCAGTGCGAGCCCTCCAGCAGCGGGGCGCCCAGGACGTCGGCCATGTGCGCGAAACGCTGGTGCAGCCCCGGCAGCGCGGCGGCGGTCAGCAGCAGCAGTCCGGCGCCGAAGGTCAGCAGCGCCAGCACGCGGATGCCGAAATTGGCGATGTAGCCGCCCGGCACCACCATCAGCTCGATCAGCGGATGCCCGGCCAGACGCTCGCGCAGGCGCGTCAGTGCCGGCATGCGCTGCGTCAGCATGCCGGCGCCCAGCCACAGCGCCAGCAGCATCGGCAGCAGGTAGTACACCACGCGGAACAGGAACAGGCCCGCGCCGGCCGCGCCCACCGGCACCCCCGCCGCATGCAGCGCCAGCAGCAGCAGGCCATCGAATACGCCCAGGCCGCCGGGGATCATGCTCACCAGCCCCAGCGTGGCCGCGGCGCCGAACGCCAGCGTCAGCTCGACCATGCCGACGTGCGCGCCCGCCAGTTCGAGGCACAGCCACAGGGTGGCGGCCGCCAGCACCCAGTCCACCAGTGACAGCAGCGCCAGATGGGCGCGCAGCCGCAGCGGCGGTACGCCCTGTTCCTGCGGCAGCCAGCCCATCAGCCGGCGCCGTCCGGTCAGTACGAAGTACAGCGGCAGATACAGCGCGGCCGCGCCCAGCACCAGCAGCACCAGCACCCGGCTGGCATGACCGGGGGTCACCGGCAGGCGACCGCTGGCCAGGCCCGGGATGATCAGCATCGACAGGCCCAGCGGCAGCGAAAGCATCTGCAGGCCGACCAGCGCGGCGCCGCTGCGCAGCGTGATGCCGTGGCTCTTCAGGCCCAGCAGGCGCACGCCCGATCCCACCGCGCCGGAGAGGTTGAGCGAGTTGGCCAGCGCGTTGGCCACGAACGAGAGCCGCAGCAGCGGCCACACCGGTACCTCGAAACGCAGCCAGCGCGCGATGGCCAGATCGATCAGCCCGGTGTAGCCCACCGCCAGCAGCGCGAACAGCGCGGCGCCGATGGCGTAGGGCGTGGGGATGGCCACCAGCGTGCGCTGCAGGCTGCGCAGGTCGAATGCGTTCAACTCGCGTCCGGCCAGCGCGAAAGTCAGGCCCAGCAGCAGCAGCGGCAGCAGCCCGCGCAGGACGCGCAGCCAGGCGGCGCGGCGGCGCGGCGCGGCGATGTCTTCGGGGTTCATGCGGCGTCGCGGGACGGAGAGGGCGACCATCCTCGCATCGCCCCCGCGCGCTGTCAGCAGGCTGCGGCCTCAGCCCGTCGCGGCCGCTGCCAGCAGCTTGTCCAGGATGCGCTCCAGATGCACGCGTTCGTCCGCATCCAGCCGTGCCAGCAACGCCGTTTCATGGGCGCGGGCACGCGGCGCCACCGCGTCATGGATGCGCCAGCCGCGGGCGGTGAGCGCGAGCACCGAGCGCCGGCGGTCACCGCGGTGCATGCGCCGGCGGACGCGTCCGGCCGCCACCAGGCGCGCCAGCGCGCGGCTGACCGCCACCTTGTCCATCGCCGTGCGCAGCGCCACCTCGCGGGCGGACAGGCCTTCGCCATCGTAGCGGGCCAGCACCGCGATCACCCGCCATTCGGTGACGCCCAGCTCGAAACGCTGCGCGTACTCGCGCGCGATGGCCTGGCTGACGGTGTTGCTGAGGATCGACAGCCGGTAGGGCAGGAAGCGTTCGAGTTCCAGCGGGGCGTGTGGCATGGTGCGCTGCAACCTGCCAATGGTTGCAGATGAAACTATAATGGCGGGACGCGCGGCGCAAGCGTCGCGATGCCACGGGAGGTCCGCATGAACGCGCAGCCGAAAGCCGGCACGCCGCCGGTGCAGTTCGACAATCCCATGGGCGTGGACGGCTTCGAGTTCGTCGAGTTCGCCGCCCCCGACCCGGCGCTGCTGCACGCGCTGTTCCCGCGGCTGGGCTTCACCGCCGTGGCCCGTCACCGCAGCAGGAAGGTGACGCTGTACCGCCAGGGCGACTGCAGCTTCCTGGTCAACGAGGAGCCGGGCTCGTTCGCCATGGAGTTCGCGCGCCGGCACGGACCCTCGGCCTGCGGCTTCGCCATCCGCTTCAGCAAGCCCGCCGACTGGGTGCGCGCGCAGGCGCTGGGCAAGGGCGCCAAGCCCATCGGCGGGCGGGAATCCGGCAAGGCGGTGGACGCCCCCGTGATCGAAGGCATCGGCGGCTGCATGCTGTACCTGGTCGACCGCTACGGCGCCCGCGGCAGCGTCTACGACGGCGAGTTCGACTTCCGGCCCGGCGTCGAGCGCCATCCCCGGGGCTACGGACTGACCCTCATCGACCATCTCACCCACAACCTGCACTGCGGCCACATGGCCGAGTGGGCCGGCTACTACGAACGTCTGTTCAATTTCCGCGAAATCCGCTATTTCGACATCAAGGGTGCCAAGACCGGCCTGGTCTCCAAGGCCATGACCGCGCCGGACGGCATGGTGCGCATCCCGCTCAACGAGTCGTCCGATCCGGGCAGCCAGATCAACGAGTACCTCGACGAGTACAAGGGCGAGGGCATCCAGCACATCGCCTGCTTCACCGGGGACATCTACGCCACGGTCGAGGCCATGCGTGCCGCCGGCGTGCGGTTTCTCGACACGCCCGACACGTACTACGAGGTGATCGACCGGCGCATTCCCGGCCACGGCGAGGACGTGCAGCGCATGGCGCGCAACGGCATTCTCATCGACGCCGACCCGGAGACGAAAAAGAAGCTGCTGCTGCAGATCTTCACGCACAACTGCATTGGCCCGATCTTCTTCGAGATCATCCAGCGCAAGGGTAACCAGGGCTTCGGCGAGGGCAATTTCCAGGCGCTGTTCGAATCGATCGAGCGCGACCAGATCAGGCGCGGCGTGCTGTGAGTGACGCTGGCCCCTACTCCTCAGTCTGCGAAGAGCGCGGGCGACGATCAGGAAGAACGATCCGCGGACGACCGTTCGCAATCACCGTTCGCTTTGATCGATGGCATTCACTCTTCGGCCTCGGCGATAGCAATCACCGTTCGGGGTGGTAGCAATCACTGTTCGCGCAGAGTGGCAGCAATCACCGTTCGCGCAGAGAGGCAGCAATCACCGTTCACGCAGAGTGGCAGCAATCACCGTTCGCGCAGAGAGGCAGCAATCACCGTTCACGCAGAGTGGCAGCAATCACCGT
>JAJYTR010000014.1:35156-45040 GCA_021792975.1 Pseudomonadota bacterium
CGCAGAGTGGCAGCAATCACCGTTCGCGCAGAGAGGCAGCAATCACCGTTCACGCAGAGTGGCAGCAATCACCGTTCGCGCAGAGAGGCAGCAATCACCGTTCACGCAGAGTGGCAGCAATCACCGTTCACGCAGAGAGGCAGCAATCACCGTTCACGCAGAGTGGCAGCAATCACCGTTCACGCAGAGAGGCAGCAATCACCGTTCGCCCTGAGCGTAGCCGCGAAGCGGCGAAGTCGAAGGGCAGGCCCCCCGGAGGCGAAATGGACTTCACGCTCTACATCCTCGAGTGCGCCGATGGCAGCCTCTACATCGGGCACACGGATGATCTGAACCGGCGACTGGAACAGCATGGGCAAGGCCGGGGTGGGGCGTATACCGCAGCCCGGCAGCCAGTGAAACTGATCCATGCGGAGGCGTTCGAAACGCGCTACGAGGCTCTCACGATGGAACGCAAGCTCAAAGGCTGGAGTCGGGCCAAGAAGCTGGCCTACATGGCCGGGGACTGGGGCGCTGTGAGTGCTCTGGCCAGAGGCGAGCACAGGCGACAACGTCTGCAGAAGAGTGCTTCGACTCCGCTCGCTGCGCGAGCTACGCTCAGCACGAACGGAGAGAGGGCAAGCACGCGTCAACAAACACGGGATACCGACGCATGAACTACCAATCCGGCTTCGGCAACGAGTTCGCCAGCGAAGCGCTGCCCGGCGCCCTGCCGGCGGGGCAGAACTCGCCGCAGCGCGTGCCCTACGGCCTGTACGCCGAGCAGTTCTCCGGTACCGCGTTCACCGCGCCGCGGCACCTCAACCGGCGCAGCTGGCTGTACCGCATCCGCCCGGCGGCGGTGCACGCGCCGTTCGCGCTGCTGCCCGAGGCGCGTTTCCACGACCGCTTCGACGAGGCGCCGGCCACGCCCGAGCGACTGCGCTGGGATCCGTTTCCGCTGCCGTCCGCGCCCGCCGATTTCATCGAGGGCCTGTTCACCGTGGCCGGCACCGGCGGGCCCGGGGTGCAGGCCGGCGTCGGCATCCACGTCTACGCCTGCGACCGGCCCATGCAGGGGCGCTACTTCTACGACGCCGACGGCGAGCTGCTGATCGTGCCGCAGCAGGGCCGCCTGCGCATCGCCACCGAGCTGGGCGTGCTGGAGATCGCACCGCTAGAGATCGCGATGATTCCGCGCGGCATGCGCTTCACGGTGGCGCCGCTGGACGGCGCCGCGCGCGGCTACGTGGCGGAGAACTTCGGCACGCCGCTGCGCCTGCCGGAGCTGGGCCCGATCGGCGCCAACGCGCTGGCCAACGCGCGCGACTTCCAGGCGCCGGTGGCGGCGTACGAGGACCGCGAGGGCGACTTCGCGCTGATCGCAAAGTTCCAGGGCCGGCTGTGGCAGGCTGCCATCGACCACTCGCCGCTGGACGTGGTGGCCTGGCACGGCAACGCGGTGCCGATGAGGTACGACCTGACCCGCTTCAACACCGTCGGCTCGATCAGCTACGACCATCCCGATCCATCGATCTTCACCGTGCTCACCGCGCCCAGCGATACCCCCGGCACCGCCAATATGGATTTCGCGATCTTCCCACCGCGCTGGCTGGTGGCCGAGCACACTTTTCGCCCACCGTGGTTCCACCGCAACATCGCCAGCGAGTTCATGGGCCTGGTCGCCGGCGAGTACGACGCCAAGGGCGCCGGCGAGGGCGGTTTCGCGCCGGGCGGTGCCTCGCTGCACAACTGCATGAGCGGGCACGGTCCCGACGCCGCTGCCTACGCCAGGGCGGCGGCGCAGGACACCACGCAGCCACAGCATCTGACCGACACCATGGCCTTCATGTTCGAGACGCGCGCGGTGATCCGCCCCACCGTGCAGGCGCTGGCGCTGCCGACGCTGCAGGCCGACTACTGGCGCTGCTGGCAGGGGCTGGCGAAGCATTTCGACCCCACGCGCCGCTGAGGCGCCGGCCGGCCGCGGCCGCTACCCGGAGCACGCATGAGACTCGCAACGCTGAAAGAGGGCGGCCGCGACGGCACGCTGATCGTGGTCTCGCGCGACCTCGGCCGCGCGGTACGCGCCGGCGGCATCGCGCCGACCCTGCAGTCGGCGCTGGACGACTGGCAGCGCGCCGCGCCGCGGCTGAATGCCCTGGCCGAGGCCCTGCACGGGGGCACCGCGGCCGAAGCCTTCGTGCTGGACGCGGCCGCGCTGGCCGCCCCGCTGCCGCGTGCCTACGAGTTCGTCGACGGCTCGGCCTACCTGCCGCACGTCGAGCGCGTGCGCCGCGCGCGCGGCGCCGAGATGCCGCCCGGCCTCTACACCGATCCGCTGATGTACCAGGCCACCAGCGCCGGCTTCCACGGACCACGCGATCCGGTGCCGGTCGCCAGCGAGGACTGGGGCATCGACCTCGAGGCCGAGGTGGTGGTGATCACCGACGACGTGCCGATGGGCGTGAGCGTCGCGGACGCCGCCGGGCACATCCAGCTGGTCGGTCTGGTCAACGACGTGTCCCTGCGCAACCTGATCCCGGGCGAGCTGGCCAAGGGCTTCGGTTTCCTGCAGTCCAAGCCGCGCTCGGCGCTGTCGCCGGTATTCGTCACGCCGGACGAGCTGGGCGAGGCCTGGCGTGACAGCAAGCTGCATCTGCCCATGCGCACCTGGATCAACGGTGCGTGGTTCGGCGCGGCCGAGTGCGGCGAGGACATGCAGTTCGATTTCGCCCAGTTGATCGCACACGCGGCCAGGACGCGTCCGCTGGCCGCCGGCACCCTGGTGGGTTCGGGCACCATCGCCAACCGGGACACCACGCGCGGCGCCTCCTGCATTGCCGAGCAGCGCACCGTCGAGATCCTGCGCGAGGGCAAGCCCGCCACGCCATTCTTGAAGTTCGGCGACGTGCTGCGCATCGAGGTGCTCGATGCGCAGGGATCCAGCGTGTTCGGCGCCATCGAGCAGCGCGTCGAGCGCGGCGGCGGCTGAGGGCGGCGCGCCGCGTCAATCCCACCGGGTGGGTGCCGCGCCGCGCCCGGGATGGTGCATGCGCACCACGCAGAAACGCTGCCCGGTTGGCGCCTGCAGCACCACCCAGCGGCCCGCGCGCGGACGTTCCACTTCGCGCGCGCCCAGTGCCCTCAGGCGCGCGACCTCAGCCTCGATATCGTCGGTTTCGATGTCCAGGTGCACGCGCGATTCATGCTCGACTTTCTGCACTTCGATGTGCAGATCGCCCGGACCTGCGGCCAGGCGTGCATAACGGTCCTCGCCGCCCTCGTCCGGATCGACGATGGCGATGCCCAGCGCCGCGCTCCAGAACGCTGCGGCGGCCCCGAGATCGCCGGTCCTGCAGTCGATGATGAAGCCGGCAAGGCGGCTGTGGTGGGCCATCGCGGCGCTCCGGCAAGGACGGGCGCCGCGATCATGCCACGCGTGCCGCGCTCAGCGCGGCAGCGCCAGGTCGTCGATGACCGCCTTGAGGAAGCGCGCGGCCTCGCCGCCGGTGGCGGCGCGGTGGTCGAAGGTGAGCGACAGCGGCATCACGCGGTGCGTTTCGATGCCGCCTATCACCGCCACCACGTCGTGGCGCAGCTTGCCCGCGCCCAGGATGGCGACGCAGGGCGGCACCACCACCGGCGTGGCGTAACGGCCGGCGAACATGCCGAAGTTGGACAGCATGATGGTGTAGCCGCTCAGTTCGGAAGGGGCGATGGAGCGGTCCATCACCTCGGCGCGCGCGCGGTTGACCGCGGCGCGCAGGCCGGCGGCGTCGAGCCGGTCGGCGTTGCGCAGCGCGGGCACAAACAGGCCGTCCTCGGTGTCCACCGCCAGGCCGATATCGACATGCGGATGCAGGGTACGGGTGAGGTTCTGTCCGTCGAACCAGGCGTTCAGCGCGGGCACCGTCCTGCACGCCGCCACCAGCGCGCGCAGCAGGCGCACGGTGATGTCGTTGCCGGGCTGCCAGGCGTGCAGGTCGGCATCGTCCACGATGCTGGTGGCGACGATCTGTGCGTGCGCCTCGGCCATCACCCGCGCCATGGTGCGGCGCATGCCCTTGAGCTGTTCGGGCTGGCCCAGCGCGCCGGCGTGCGCAGCCGGTGCGCTGGTGCGCATGGGCTTGCCGGACGCCGAGAGCGCGGTGCGCGTGACGGGCGCGGGCGTCTGCGGCACCGGACGTGCGGCCGGCGCCGGTGCGCCGGCGCGCGCGGTACCGCCGGCCGCCGCCTGCTTGACGTCGTTCAGGGTCACCACGCCGCCGGCGCCGCTGGGCGGCACGCGCGCGAGGTCGACGCCGAGTTTCTTCGCCAGTGCCCGCACGGCGGGCACCGCCTTGACGCCGCCGACGCTGAGTGCCTGCTCGCTGTGCACGGCATCGGAACTCTGCATGGCGCCGACCACGGTGCCGGCGTCGCCGCCGTTGCCGGCAAGTTCCCCGCCTTCGTCCGAGGCCACGGTCTTGCGCACGTCGTGCGCGGTCTTGCTGCCGGCGCCGGCCGGTGCGTGATGATGGCCGGTGGCCTCGGCCTCGGCGCGCTGCGGAAGCTTGGGGTCGATCTCGAACTCGGCCAGCGCGGCGCCGGTGGCGATCACCTCGCCGTTGCCGCCGTGGCGTTTGACCAGCCTGCCGGAATAGGGCGCGGGCACCTCGACCACCGCCTTGGCGGTCTCCATCGACACCAGCGGTTCGTCCAGCTTCACCACGGCGCCTTCGGCCACCAGCCATTCGACGATGGTGGCATCGGGCAGGCCCTCGCCCAGGTCGGGCAGGTGGAAGGTCTTGATCTCGGCCATGACGGGGTACCTGGTGGGTGGATCAGCCGGCCGCCAGTGTGCGCCTGACGGCCTCGACGATGCGCTGCGCGCCGGGCAGGTATTTCATCTCCAGGCGGAACAGCGGGATATGCGTGTCGTAGCCGGTGACGCGCTCGACCGGGGCGTGCAGGTCGTACAGCGAGTGCTCGGCCAAGCGTGCGGCGATCTCGGCGCCGAAGCCGGCGGTAGCGGGCGCCTCGTGCACGATCACGCAGCGGTGCGTCTTGGCCACCGATTCGGCGATGGTGTCGAAGTCCAGCGGTTTCACCGTGGCCAGGTCGATCACCTCGGCGCGGATGCCCTCCTTGGCCAGCGCGTCGGCGGCCTCCAGCGTCTCCTTCACCTGCGCGCCCCAGGTCACCAGGGTCACGTCCTGGCCGTCGCGCAGCACGAAGCACACGTCCAGCGGCAGCGCCTCGCCGTCGTCGGGCACCTCTTCCTTGTACTGGCGGTAGATGCGCTTGGGCTCGAAGAACATCACCGGATCGGGGTCGCGGATGGCCGCCAGCAGCAGGCCGTAGGCGCGCGCCGGCGAGGACGGCATCACCACGCGCAGGCCGGGGATGTTGGTGAACAGATGCTCGTTGGCCTCTGAGTGGTGCTCGGGCGCGCGGATGCCGCCGCCCCAGGGCGCGCGGTACACCGCCGGCACGTGCAGGCGGCCGCGGGTGCGCGTGCGCATGCGCGCGGCGTGGCAGGCGATGTGCTCCATCATCGGGTAGATGAAGCCCTCGAACTGCGCTTCGGCGACGGGTTTCATGCCCTGTGCGGCCAGGCCCACGGTGAGGCCGGCGATGGTGGTCTCGTCCAGCGGGGTGTCGATGACGCGCTCGGGGCCGAACTTCTGCTGCAGGCCCTGGGTGGCGCGGAACACGCCGCCGTTGACGCCCACGTCCTCGCCCAACACCACGACCGCAGGGTCGTGCGCCATCTCCCAGGCCAACGCCTGCGTCACGGCTTCGATAAGGGTGATCTGTGCCACGGCGCGCTCCTCAGTGTCCCTGCTCGCGGGCGATGGCCGCCTCGCGCTGCCGCGCCAGGTCCACCGGCAGCTCGGCGTAGGTGTAGTCGAACATCGCCGTCACCGGCTGCGATTTGCTTTCGAGATAGGCGTTGACCTCGGTGTCGACGCGCGCGGCGCACTCGGCCTTCCAGGCCTCCTCCTGTTTTTCGTCCCAGGCCTTGTGCGCTTCCAGGTAGGCGCGCAGGCGCTTCATCGGTTCGCGCGCCCAGGCCGCCTTCACCTCGGCGTCCTCGCGGTAGCGGCGCGCGTCGTCGGCGGTGGTGTGGTCGGAGAGGCGGTAGGTGACCGCCTCGATCACGGTGCCGCCCCCGCCCTTGCGTGCGCGTTCGAGGGAGGTGTCCATGGCGGCGCGCACGGCGATCAGGTCATTGCCGTCCACCTGCACGCAGGGCAGGCCGGCGGCGATGCCCTTCTGCGCCAGCGTCTGCGCGCCGGTCTGCGCCTTGCGCGGCACCGAGATCGCCCACTGGTTGTTGATGATCACCGCCACCAGCGGCAGCGTCATGGCACCGGTGACGTTGATGGCGCCGTAGAAATCGGCCTTGGACGAGCCGCCGTCGCCCACGCAGCACACCGCCACGCGGGGTTCCTTGCGCAGCTTGTACGCCAGCGCGGCGCCGGCCGCGTGCAGGCACTGGGTGGCGATCGGCACGCACCAGGCGAAGTCGTGGCGCGGGCCGGAATAGTCGTTGCCGCGCTCGTCGCCGCCCCAGTACAGCAGCACCTCGCGCGCCTGCACGCCGCGACAGAACTGCGCGCCGTACTCGCGGTAGCTGGGTGCGAAGCAATCCTCGGCACGCATGGCGGAACCGACACCCACGTGCACCGCCTCGTGGCCCAGGCAGGATGCATAGGTGCCCAGCTTGCCGGTGCGCTGCAGCGCCACCGCCTTGGCGTCGAACACGCGCACGAACAGCATCTGCCGGTACAGGTCGACGAGTCGCGCGAAGTCTTTGGCCAGCGGCGGCGCGCCGGCGCGCAGCCTGCCTTCGGCATCGAGGTACTGCAGATGCTCGATCTGGAAACTTGCACAGGTGGACACGGGGGATCTCCCGGAGCAGGACGCGGCGTAGCCGAAGGAACGGGCGCAGGTGCGATCCAGTGCGCGCCGGCGCGTCCGATGTGACCCATAGAAATAACAGGCCGCGCACCGCGCCGGCAAGGCACGGCGCAGCAGGCGCCGTGCGGAAGCGGGGCGTGCAGGCGTTACCCTAGGCGCGTCCCCACATCGCGATGTCGTCCCGCCATGAGCGAAGACAACCGCCGCGCGCTGGAGCCGGGCATCGAACGCGATCTGGCCGGGCGCACCACCTACGCGGGTTATCTCGATCTGCAGCGCCTGCTCGATGCGCAGCATCCGTTGTCGCGGCCCGAGCACCACGACGAGATGCTGTTCATCGTGCAGCATCAGGTCAGCGAGCTGTGGATGAAGCTGATCATCCACGAGCTGCGCGCGGCCATCGCGCACCTGCAGCGCGATGCGCTCGATCCCTGCGCCAAGATCCTGGCGCGGGTGAAGCAGGTGCAGCGGCAGTTGTTCGAGCAGTGGGCGGTGCTGGAGACGCTGACGCCCAGCGAGTACCTGGAGTTCCGCCACGTGCTGGGGCCGGCCTCGGGCTTCCAGTCGCTGCAATACCGCTGCATCGAGTTTTTGCTGGGCAACAAGAACAGCGAGATGGTCGCGGTGTTCGCACACGATGCCGACGCCCAGCGCACGCTGCGCGCCATCCTCGAGGCGCCCGGCCTGTACGACGAGTTCCTGCGCCATCTGGCGCGCCGCGGGCATGCGGTGCCGGCCGCGTGCATCGAACGCGACTGGTCGCAGCCCTATCACCGCGAGCCCGCGCTGGTGCCGGTGTTCCGGCGCATCTACGCCGACACGCGTACGCACTGGGCGGCCTATGCGCTGTGCGAGCAGTTGGTGGACGTGGAGGAGAGTTTCCAGTTATGGCGCTTCCGCCACATGAAAACGGTGGAACGCATCATCGGCTACCGCCGCGGCACCGGCGGCTCCAGCGGCGTGGGATTCCTGAAGCAGGCGCTGGAGCTGACGTTTTTTCCCGAGCTGCTGGAGGTGCGCACGGTGCTGGGCCCGGGGTGATCTATTGCGTCGCGCCTTGCCGCCGCGGGTGAGGCGCCGTAACGTCGCGCGCCGGCTGGCACGGATCAGCCGCCATCGTGGCCGGTCATGCACGCAAGCGACGACCTGATTACCCAAATAGCCCATCCGCAGTTAGCAGTCGGCCACCTGATGTTTCAACCGACGCTTCGACATCAAAATCCTGGTGCCCCGCTTGTGGGTCGCCGCGGCGCGCTGTAAACCGTACCCGAGCGGCGAGCGGTGTTTGCGCACTATGCTCGCCCCCTCCGACGGCTGAACTTCAGCGCGAATCAGGCGACCTTAAACACAGTGGAGGTGCAATATCGCACAAGCAATCCAATAAGCACCGCCAGTCCCAGGCGGGAAACCGTTGCCCATCCAAGACGACTGAGTAGAAAAACCAAGAGCTAGATCTCCCGTGCCGTTATACAGAGGACTAGCATGAGCTGTGGCTGGAAGCGCCATTGAAAAAGCGAACCCCGTGATCCCAGCAGAAAGCAGAACAGTCAGAACCTTTTGCTTGATCATATTCATCTCCAAGAGTGCAGTTTTGCAAACCTCTCGGCTTCCGAGAGTACTTCATGCTGACTCTAGGTTTCAAAATACGTTTGCGTAAAATTTCCGGGCGGGTAGCGGAATACTGGCGCGCGACCCGGATGCCAGGGCGTGCAGCGCCGGCAGCGGCGAGATCGCGGTGAGCCAAAAGCGCATCCAGCATATTGCGGCGGACCATCAGCGCGACGGCACGCTTTAGCAACACCTGCGGCAGCGCAACTGACAACGCCGACAATCGCTGCGGCACGAACGCCAACGCTTGGGCGATCGCCGCATCGCCAACAGCCCGCCGTGGTGGCCACACGGCGAAGCGTGGGCAACTAGAAAGGCAATACCGTGTTCGATAAGGGCTTGGTCAAGAAGGCGCTGAAGCTCACCCTCTTCCCGGAATTGCTCGAGGTCCGTACAGTCCTAGGCAAGCAGCAGCCTCGAAACGCTGAATTTCCGCGTCCTTCGACGCTCTTAATCACGCCCCTGATTCCGGAATGCGCCCACTAGAGTGACCACCACATGCATGCCATCGCTGACGACGTGCCCGATCCGGGCTTCCAGAACCGTTGGGGTCACCCGCATCCGTTGTGGATGCTGCTGGTCACCACGGTCTGGGTGAATTTCGCGTTTTACGGGTTTCGCGCTTTTCTGGCGCCGTATCTGGCCGAGAGCTTTTTCTCCGCGCTGCCGGCGCATCTGGCGATGCAGCACGCCGATTTGTTGTTCAGTGGCTTCAGCGCGCTGCTGTACGCCACGCCGCTGATCGGCGGCTATGTCGCGGACAAGTTCCTCGGCGACCGCCGCGCGTTGTGGCTGGCGCTGCTGCTGCAAACCATCGGCTTGTTCCTGATGGCTTGGCCCAGTCTGGCCGGTTTCGAGTGGGGCGCGGCGTTTTATGTGGTGTCCGCAGGTCTGGCCATCCCGCTGACCGTGCTGGTGGGGCGTTGCTACGGGCCGAAGGACGGACGCCGTGACGCCGGCTTCACGCTGTTTTATCTGGCGATCAACTTCGGCGCGTTCGTGGCGCCGTTCATTTGCGCAAGCTGGATCGGCGACGTCTACGGCTACCGCTACGGGTTTGTCGCGGCGGGCATCGGTGCGCTGCTGGCGTTCCTGTCATTCCATTTCAGCCAGCACCGATTCGGTTCCGTGGGCGCGGCGCCAGCGCGCTACCGCAGCCCGCTGCCGATGTGGCTGGCGGTGCTCGGCGTGATCGTGCTGACCGTGCCGGCGTATTTCCTGCTCGATCAGCCGACCCTGCTCAGCCGCGGCGTGTACGTGATGTTCGCGCTGCTGGTGCTGTATTTCCTGCAAAGTGGCATTCGCTCGCGCAACCGCGTGCAGCTCGAGCGCTACGTGGTCATGCTGTTGCTGTTCGCGGCCAACATCGTGTTCTGGGCGCTGGATTT
>JAJYTR010000066.1 GCA_021792975.1 Pseudomonadota bacterium
AGCGGCGCCAGGTAGGGCTGCGGATCGCCCACCGTGCTGAGGTAGGTCTTGCCGTTGGTGGCGTTGACGCAGCGATACAGCGCCGGCAGCGGCAGGCTGGGCGCGGACGGCGGCGGTGCGGCGGGCGGCGGAGCCGTGCGCGGCGTCGCCGGCAGTGGCGGCGCGGGCTGCGCCGGGCCGGGCGTCGGCAGGTCGAGGATTTTCTGCACGCTGCCGCGCGGGCAGGGCGTGTCCTGGAATGCCAGTCGACCATGGGCGCCGACGCAGCGGTACACCTCGGTAGCCGCCGCCGGCAGCGCCGGCAGCAGGCACAGCAGCAGGACGGCCCATGCGCGCATGGGCACAGCGTAGCCGAACGTTGCGGACGCGGAACGCGGAAGCAGGCGGCTCGAAACCCCGCGCAGGCGCGTACGCCGGACTCGCGACAAAGGCGCCGGGCGGGCCGATGGGCATGCCGGAGCGCCCGTTCCAGCGGCCCGCCCTCCCGGCCGGCACGCCCCATCCACGACCATCCTCCCGGCCGGCACGTTCTTTCTCTGACGTCATCCCGGACGGCGCGCAGCGCCGAGCCGGGATCCAGACGGGCGCCGCGCACGGGCCACTGGATCCCCGGTTCGCGCTGTGCGCACCCGGGGATGACAGCCAAAAAGCGAAGTGTCCTTTCGGCCGGCCTCCCTCGCTCGATGTCCTTCCGGCCGGCCTTGTTCGATGTCCTTTCGGCCGGCGCGTTCTTTCTCTGACGTCATCCCGGACGGCGCGCAGCGCCGAGCCGGGATCCAGACGGGCGCCGCGCACGGGCCACTGGATCCCCGGTTCGCGCTGTGTGTGCGCCCGGGGATGACCGCACTCGGCGCCGAATGGATGGCCGAACAGACGTTCGCGCTGTGCGCGCCCGGGGATGACACCTGAAAAGCAGAACGTCACCCCGACGCCACGTCTCCCTCTTCGACGGCGGGCCCGCCGCGCCGCCATGGCTGGCCGCGGCCGCCGGTGGCGCGCACAATCGCCGTTTTGCGTCGAGACGCCGCCATGCCCGTCCCCGCCGTCGATCTGTTCAGCGATACCAAAACCCGGCCCACCGCGGCCATGCGCGCGGTGATGGCCGCCGCCGAGGTGGGCGACGAGCGCGCCGGCGAAGATCCCACCGTACGCGCGCTGGAGGAACGTGGCGCCGCGCTGCTGGGCAAGGATGCGGCGCTGTACCTGCCTTCCGGCACCATGTGCAACGAGATCGCGCTGGCCGTGCACTGCCGCCCCGGCGAGGCGGTGCTGTGCGAAGCCGGTGCGCACATCGTCGGCTTCGAAGCGGGTGGCGCGGGTGCGCTGGCCGGCGTGATGCTGGAACCGATCGCCGGCCACCGCGGCATGTTCGATGCCGGGCAGCTGGGCGTGCACCTGCGCCAGGACAATCTGCAGGCGCCGCTGCAGCGGCTGGTGAGCGTGGAGAACACCACCAATCTGGGCGGCGGCGCCGTATGGCCGCTGCAGCAGTTGCGCGCAGTGGCGGCCGCGGCGCATGCAGCCGGTCTCGTCACGCACATGGACGGCGCGCGCCTGCTCAACGCCATGGTGGCCCACGGCGTGTCCGCGGCCGATTTCGCGCAGGATTACGACTCGGTGTGGATCGACTTCAGCAAGGGCCTGGGCGCGCCCGGCGGCGCGCTGCTGGCGGGCACGCACACATTCATCCGCGAGGCGCGCCGCTGGCAGTTGCGTATCGGCGGGGCCATGCGCCAGGGCGGCATCATCGCGGCCGCCTGCCACTACGCGCTCGACCATCACATGGCGCGTCTGGCTGAAGACCACGTCCGCGCGCGCCGGCTGGCCGCAGGCCTGGCGCAGGTGCCCGGGCTCACGGTCGATCCCGCCGCGGTCGAGACCAATCTGGTGTACTTCGGCATCACCGCGCCGCAATGGGATGCGCGGACACTGGCCGCCGCCGCGCTGGCCCATGGCGTGCGTCTGTGTCCGATGGGCGTGCGCCGCGTGCGCGCGGTGACCCATCTGGACGTGGACGACGACGGCATCGCGCAGGCGCTGCGTGTGCTGGCCCGCCTGCTGCACGGCAGGCCCTGAGCCGGCCGCGCGTCAGAACTTCGCTTCGTACTCGGGGCTGGCGAAACCCACGGCCAGTCCCCCGGCGCCGACATTGACCATCGCGGTCATGCTCGTCACGCTTTCGATGAGCTGTACGCCGTGCTGGCTGCAGGCGTCGCGCAGCGTGGTGTAGCCGGGCAGCGCGCGCATCGTCTCCAGTTCGCCGCCGTAGCTGAGCGCCATCACCGGCACCAGTAGACCGGCGCGTATGCGCTCGGCGGCATGGTCGAACAGCACCTCGGCGCCGTGTTCGAAACCGCGCACCTTGCCCACCGGACTGGTCTGCTTGCGCCAGCCGCGGATGACGGGCTTGATGTCCAGCGCGCTGCCCAGCGCAGCCGAAATCCAGCCGACGCTGTGGTCGCCGCGCTTTTGTGCCCTCGCGCGCAGGTAGTAGAGGTCGCGCGGCAGGAAGTAGCCGTAGCAGTGGGGCACCAGCGCCTCCATGCGTTCGCGAATCTGCGCTGCGCTGGCCCCGGCTTCAATCATGCGCACCGCCTCCCAGGCGCTGGGCACCTGGCCGGTGAACAGGCTCTGCGAGTCGATCACGCGCATCAGGAAGGGTGTGTCCAGGCCGGCCGCGCGCCGGATCTCGCGATAGTCCTTGAGGATGGTGAAACTGGCCTGCAGCGTGTTCTCGTGGATCTTGCTGCGCGAAGCAGTGATGGTCAGCACCACCACCGCGTCGAAGCGCGCCACCAGCTCGCGCAGGAACAGGTCGTGCACCTGCTGCACGCTCAACGGCTCGCTTTCGGCACTGTGCGCGCGGTCGCCCAGCTGCTCGCGGAAGAAGCGCAGCGTGGCCTCGGGATCGCGGTTGTCCTCGAAACTGATGAAATCGCTGCGCACGGTGATCGGCAGCACCGTGATGCCGTGCGCGCGGATGAACTCGATGGGCAGATCGCAGCCCGAATCAACCACCAGTCCGATGCGCATGCGGGCCTCAAGCTCGAGCGTGGCCGGGCGAACCTTAGCATGTGCGCTGGAGGGTGCATGCGGCGGTGCATCCAGCGTTCACGACGTGGTGTCTTGCAACCCCGGCGCCGCGGCCCCATGGTGAATATTTGCAACACGACGGAGCACCCCGATGCGCTACCTGCACAGCATGATCCGCGTGCGCGAGCTGGATGCCGCGCTGAGATTCTTCTGCGAGGGCCTGGGCCTGCGCGAGACGCGACGGCGCGATGTGCCGCAGGGCCGCTACACGCTGGTGTTCCTGGCCGCCGACGAGAACCCCGAGGTGGAGATCGAACTCACCTGGAACTGGCCGCCCGCGGACGGCGGCGCGCCGGAGGATTACGGCAGCGCGCGCAACTTCGGGCACCTGGCCTTCCGCGTCGATGACATCTATGCCACCTGCGCGCACCTGCAGAACATGGGGGTCACCATCAACCGTCCGCCGCGCGATGGGCACATGGCGTTCGTGCGCTCGCCGGACCTGATTTCCATCGAGCTGCTGCAGAAGGGCGATCCGCTGCCGCCGGCCGAGCCCTGGAAATCGATGCCCAATACCAGCGCCTGGTAAGCGCCGGCGGCAGGCTTCAGACCTGCAGCGCCTGCATCAGATCGCCCACCAGATCGTCCGGATGCTCCAGCCCCACCGACAGGCGCAGCAGGCCGGGCGGCGAAACCGCATGCGCGCCCTCGACCGAGGCGCGGTGCTCGACCAGCGATTCGCAGCCGCCCAGCGAGGTGGCGTTGACGAACAGCCGCAGCCGCCCCGCGCAGGCCAGCGCCGCCTCGCGCCCGCCCGCCAGTTCGAACGACAGCATGCCGCCGAAGCCGCGCATCTGCCGCGCCGCGATGTCGTGGCCGGGATGACCGGGCAGGCCCGGATAGTGCACGCGCGCCACTGCAAGATGCGCCGACAGCGCCATCGCCACTGCGTGCGCGTTGCGCTGGTGCCAGGCCATGCGCGCCGGCAGCGAGTGCAGGCCGCGCAGCGCCAGCCAGGCGGCGAAGGGCGAGCCGTGCAGGCCCACCGTGGTGCGGGCGTCGAACGCCTGCTGCGCCAGCGCCTCGCCGTCCGCGCCAAACACCAGCGCACCGGCCATCAGGTCGCTGTGGCCGCCGATGTACTTGGTCACCGAGTGCAGCACGATGTCGGCACCCAGCGTCAGCGGCTGCTGCAGCACCGGCGTGGCGAATGTGTTGTCCACCAGCAGCCGCGCGCCGCGCGCATGCGCCAGTTCGGCCAGCGCGGCGACATCGCTGATCTTCAGCAGCGGGTTGGAGGGCGATTCCGCCCACACCAGCGCGGTGCGCGGGGTGAGCGCGGCGCGCGCGGCGTCGAGGTTGGAGAGATCGGCGAAATCGCAGCGCAGGTTCCAGCGCGCGAAATACTGCAGCGCCAGCGCGCGGAAGCCGTGGTAGGCATCGTCCGGGAACAGCACGTGGCTGCCGGGCGGCAGGCACTGCAGCAGCGCCGTGCCGGCAGCCATGCCGCTGCCGAAGAACAGCGCACGCGTACCTTGTTCCAGCGCCGCCAGCGCCCGCTCGAAGCGCTGCTGGGTGGGATGGTCGGTGCGCTGGTAGACCAGGCCGTGCGGCAGGCTGCCGTCGGGTGCATGCTCGAAGGTGGTGGCCAAGTGCAGCGGCGGCACGACCGCGCCGGTTTCGGCATCGGGTTCCGCGCCAGCGTGCACGGCCAGGGTTTCCAGACGCATGGTCGATCCCGGAACGGCGCGGTGCGCCGGAGCGGCCAGCCTAGCGCAGCGCGGCGCCAGCGGGCAGCGCCCGGGCATAATCGCGCGTCGGCCTGATGGATTGCTGCGCATGTCGAATTCCACCGCTCCGCCCGCAACCGCGGACCTGCTGGCCGCGGCGCGGCAGGTTTTCGTGCCCGTGTACCAGCCGCGTGCGGTGGTGCTGGACCACGGCCGCGGCGCGCGCCTGTGGGATCGCGAAGGCCGCGAGTACGTGGACTTCGCCGCCGGCATCGCGGTGTGCGGCCTGGGCCACGCCGATCCCGAGTTGGTGGCGGCGCTGGTCGCGCAGGCCGGCAAGCTGTGGCACACCAGCAACGTGTTCTACAACCAGCCGGCGATCGAACTGGCGCAGGCGCTGGTGGATTCGGCGCCGTTCGCGCGGCGCGTGTTCCTGTGCAACTCCGGCGCCGAAGCCAACGAGGCCGCCATCAAGCTGGCGCGGCGCCGGGCGGCGCAGTCGGGCCGCGCACCCGAGCGGCGCACGATCCTGAGTTTCCACGGTTCGTTCCACGGCCGCACGCTGGCGACCGTCACCGCCACCGCGCAGCCCAAGTACCAGCAGGGTTTCGAACCGCTGCCGTCCGGTTTCCGCCATGCCCCGTTCAACGATCTCGACGCCGCCGCCGCGGCGATGGCCGACGGCAGCGTATGTGCGGTGCTGGTGGAACCGGTACAGGGCGAGGGCGGGGTGATGCCGGCGGCGCCCGGATTCCTGGCCGGGCTGCGCGCGCTGTGCGACCGCCACAACGCGCTGCTGGTCTGCGACGAGATCCAGTGCGGCATGGGTCGCACCGGCACGCTGTTCGCGCACGCGCAGGATGACGTGGTGCCCGATGCGGTGACGCTAGCCAAGGCGCTGGGCGCGGGCTTCCCCATCGGCGCGCTGCTGGTCGGCGCAGGGGCCGCCGAGGTGTTGCAGCATGGCGCGCACGGCACCACCTTCGGCGGCAATCCGCTGGCCGCGGCAGTCGCGCGCGTGGCGCTGCGGCGGCTCTCCGATCCGGCGCTGCTGGCGGCGGTCGGGCGGCGCGGCGCCGAACTGCGCGAAGGGCTGCAACGGATCGGCCGGGACACCGGTGCGTTCGTGCACGTGCGCGGCCGCGGCCTGATGCTCGGTGCGGTGCTGGCGGAGGCGCATCGTGGCCGGGCCGGCGCGCTGGTCGATCACGCGCTGGCCGCGGGCCTGCTGGTGCTGCAGGCCGGGCCCGATGTGCTGCGCCTGGTGCCGCCGCTGGTGCTCGACGACGCCGATGCGGCCGCAGGACTGGCCCGGCTGCGCGTGGCCATCGACGCCTGGCAGGCGGCGCGCGGCGGCCAGCACGCGGCGAGTCCGCAATCGGAGCGCACGCCGGAGTCGCGAACATGATCAAAGCCATCGTCACCGGTCATTCGCGCGGACTCGGCGCCGCCATCACCAACGAGCTGTTGGCGCGCGATATCGCCGTGCTGGGACTTGCGCGGCGCCCGCATCCGGACCTCGCTGCCGCGTATCCGCAGACGCTGCGCGAGGTCGCCATCGATCTCGCCGACGCCGCGGCGCTGGCGCACTGGCTGGACAGCGGCGCGCTGCGCGCGTGGCTGGCCGATGCCGGGACCGTGCTGCTGGTCAACAACGCCGGCACGATCGGTCCGGTCGGGGCGCTTTCCGTGCAGGACACCGCGGGTATCGCGCGCGCAGTGGCGCTGAACGTCGGTGCGCCGCTGGTGCTGGCCGCGGCGGTGGCGGCTGGTGTTCCCGCGACGGTCGAGCGGCGCATCGTGCACCTCTCCAGCGGCGCCGCGCGGCGCGCCATCGCCGGCTGGAGCGTGTACTGCGCGACCAAGGCCGCGCTCGATCACCACGCGCGTACCGTAGCCGAGGATGCCGTACCGGGTTTGCGCATCTGCAGCCTGGCCCCGGGCGTGATCGACACCGACATGCAGACCGAGGTGCGCGGCAGCGCGCCGGAAAACTTCCCCCTGCACGCGCAGTTCGTCGAGATGAAACGCAGCGGCGCGCTGGCCAGCCCCGCCGACTGCGCGCGGCGGCTGGTGGATTATCTGTTGGCTGCGAACTTCGGCCGTGAGCCGGTGGCGGATCTGCGCGAGGTGGGCTGAGCCGGACTCGGGACTCGGAACTCGGGACTCGGAACTCGGGACTCGGAACTCGGGACTCGGGACTCGGAACTCGGGACTCGGAACTCGGGACTCGGAACTCGGGACTCGGAACTCGGGACTCGGGACTCGGGACTCGGAACTCGGGACTCGGAACTCGGAACTCGGAACTCGGAACTCGGAACTCGGGACTCGGAACTCGGGACTCGGAACTCGGGACTCGGAACTCGGGACTCGGGACTCGGGACTCGGAACTCGGAACTCGGAACTCGGGACTCGGGACTCGGAACTCGGGACTCGGGACTCGGAACTCGGGACTCGGAACTCGGGACTCGGGACTCGGGACTCGGGACTCGGAACTCGGGACTCGGGACTCGGGACTCGGGACTCGGAACTCGGAACTCGGAACTCGGAACTCGGAACTCGGAACTCGGAACTCGGAACTCGGAACTCGGAACTCGGAACTCGGAACTCGGGACTCGGGACTCGGAACTCGGAACTCGGAACTCGGAACTCGGAACTCGGAACTCGGAACTCGGAACTCGGAACTCGGGACGAGCGCGTTGCGATTTTTTTTGGGAGCGGCACATCCCGGCCGGCGCCCGCTCTTTCTGACGTCATCCCGGCCGGCGCGTAGCGCCGAGCCGGTACGTCATCCCGGACGGCGCGCAGCGCCGAGCCGGGATCCAGACGGGCGCTCCGCATGACCCGCCGCATCTCCGACTCCGCTGCCGTGGGATAGCGGTTCACGGAGATGACGGGGTGCAGAGCCATGGCCCTGCAACACTCCGGGCCGGCGGCGGGTGGACCGTGCCTCAGGTGTCCTCGCCGGCCGCGAACACGCGCGTGGCCAGCCAGGTCAGCAGCACGATGAAACCCAGCAGCACCGCCAGCGACAGCAGCGGCGGGTAAGCGTAGCGGTCGAGCACTGCGCCGCGCATCAGATCCACCGCGTATGTCACCGGGTCGACATGCGCCAGCATGCGCAGCCAGACGGGCGCGTGGTCCAGCGGATACAGCGCGCCGGAGAGAAAGAACATCGGCAGCAGCACCGCATTGCCGATGATCGGAAACACCGTGGTCGAGCGGAAGCGCGCCGCGGTGGCCACGCCCAG